>DAIPHL010000042.1:0-14947 GCA_036771375.1 Synergistaceae bacterium
AGTGAGACTGGCGATGACAACCACTTTATTCTTCACGACAATGCGCTTCTGAAAAGAGAGGGAAGGTTGAAGAAGCATATGTTTCCGAGGCATTGCGAAAGAATTCCTGGACAAGGACGAAAGAGATCGCCGTCGGTCCTCTTCGTAGTCAAGAGGTGTTTTATAGCAACAGGGAGGGTTCCGGGGTACAGAGATTGTTTGTGTCCAGGGGCATAATCGCCTCCTCGGGATCGTCGGTTTTCCCGAGCTTCTCGAGTAACGCCGCCTTCGTATTGTAAAGATGCTTGTCGAGGGCGTGAAGCGCGGCGGTTCTGTCACGACTCCACATCGCCTCCACGATCGCCGAGTGTTCTTCGATGACCCTTACAATACGGTCTGGTCCCTGTACGGCCATATAGCCGAGGCGAATGACCTCCTCGTGGATTGTCTTCCAAAATCTTTCGATTCGCTCGTAACCGAGGCTCTTGATAACGATGGAATGAAACTGCAAATCCATGCGTGTAAATGCCAGTTGATCGTCCAAACTCGTCATGGAGGAAAGACAGGCATCCGCCAATCCGGCGACCACGCGGGGTTGCCCGTGATCCATCAACCAACTCAGGGAAAAATGTTCGATCAGCTCTCGCACGTGAAAGATTTCGTTGATGTCCGCCAGAGTGACCTGCCGGACTTGAATCTTTTTCCCCTCTCCTACGGTGATCCACCCCTCGTGGTCCAGCCTTTGCAACGCTTCGCGCACGGGAGTGCGGCTGACGCCGAGGATGTTCGCGAGTTCGCGCTCCTTCAGATAGGAACCGGGTGGAAAACGAAGACTGATCAACAACATCTTTATATTTTCGTAGACCTGAACCGATAAATTCTTCTCTTCCATCTTTTTGCCCCGTCTGTTTGAATGAAGCCACTTGTTTTAACTCACTTGGCATACCAACCATAACTTTTGAGAATGTTTTTGTCAAGCTTGCCGAGTTGGGTTGCACGGAAGCAAAGGGGATTGTATGTGTATGTATTAATTATAATTTTATCCGCTACTTGACAAGGTTGCCAATAGAGAATAGAATGAAGGTGTTTTTGGCATGCCAAATATATTTTAGAGTTCCAAATGAAATACAGTATCCATTAGTGACTGATTGAGGAACTTCCCGGTCGTGTATGATCTGCCGGCAACAAAAAGCATCGTCTTTAGGCGCGGGAAGAGTTCGGCGGCAATCTACTCTCTTGTCCTGTACAAAAACATAATAGTGGGTGATGTTGAATGAAGCTCTCCTTCCTGGTGTTTGATTCGTCGGGAGAATCCTCACGGATCGAATTTGACGTAAAACACATCATCAATGCGGGGTATACTGGTCGTGATCAAGCTGCGGTTCAGGCGCATATCGACGAGCTGAAAGAAGAGGGGATCCCCGCTCCGGAAAAAACGCCGACCTATTTCCCGAAGTTCGTGGAGCGAATCACGCAGGAACGCTCTTTTGAAGTGCTCGACGAGAGCGATCACTCGGGTGAGGCGGAGTTTGTCCTTCTCTTCCAAGACGGCAAAGTTCTTGTCGGAGTGGGCAGCGATCACACGGATCGCAAACTTGAGGGCGTCGATATTCCAAAAGCCAAACAAATATACCCGAATACGATCAGCCAAGAACTCTGGAGGCTGGATGACGTGATCGAACACTGGGATCGGCTCATTCTCAGGAGTTGGGTGAAGGAGAACGGGAAAAAGGTTCTCTTTCAGGAGGCGACCTTAGATGCGATGCTGGGGCCTTCCGATCTGATCGCAGGAGCCAAGGAGCTTTTAAGAGGGCCAGAAGATGTCGAAGGTCTCGTCGTCTATTCAGGAACCGTCGCCGCGATAGGAAAGCTTCCCTACAGCGATTATTTCGAGGCGGAGATCGAAGATCCCGTGCTGGAAAGGAAATTGACCCAGCATTACACGATGTGCCCGGTTGGAAGATGGTTCGGGAGAAAATAAGAAAATCGGAGTCACAATCCCATTCACGAGGAGTGAGAAGTTATGGCGAAACAGGAATACGAAATCTGTGATGTTGCGTTGATCGGTCGATGGAGGCAATCGCCCGGAGCCGCCGAAGGGATCATGGAGAAGGTTCTCAGTTACGATCCCGAAACCGGAAACTACACGCGTCTTTTGAAGTTCCCGCCCGGTACGGTCGTAAACGCCGTGTTGGAGCATGATTTTTGTGAAGAGATTTATGTTCTCGAGGGCTATCTGCACGATACCAACAAAAAACTGACCATGAAGGCCGGATATTACGGCAGCAGACTCCCCGGCATGAAGCATGGACCCTATGACATTCCTCTGGGTTGCACTACAATGGAGTTTCGCTATCAGGATCCCAACAAACCGATCAGTAGGGAGTGCTCGCTGATCAAGGATAGACTTGGCGCGCCGGAGTAGGGAGAGGCCATCATGACTCCGAAGCTTGCCGTAGAATATTGTGGAGTGAAATTCAAGAATCCCATCGTCATTGCGTCTGCTTCTCCCAGCAAGAATGGGGAGTATATGCGTCGTTGCGCCGAATCCGGTGCGGGCGGCGTGATCGCGAAGACGTTCAGTCCGGAGCCTCTGGCTCAGAAATATGTTTCGCCCCGTTTTACGGTCCTTCACAAAAAAGGTTGGCCCAATAATTATTCGAACTACTCCTGTGAATTCCTCGCGACGTATGACACGGAAGACTGGATGAAGGAAATGGTCGCCGGAAAGAAGGCCTGCGACGCTTTCAATTGTTCTTTGGTTGGAAGCATCTCCGGAAATTCCAAGGAAAGTTGGATCGATCTTGCCAAGCGGATGGAAGATATCGGACTTCCTATGCTCGAGTTGAACTTCGGCTGTCCTCATCCGAAGGATCTTGGTTACAAGAGCGGTCAAGAGCTAGGAAACTCTCCGGAGGCAGCGGCGGATGTGACCAAAATGGTCTGTGATGCTGTAAGAATCCCGGTTTTTGTAAAGCTGACGAGCGAAGCGGTAAACATCGTTGATGTAGCGAGGTTTTGTAAGGATGCGGGGGCGTCTGGTTTTACCGTCGTCAACAGGTTTTCGGCGCTCGATATCGATATCGAGACGGGGCGTCCTCTCCTGCATGGAGGTTTTGCCGGTGTCGGTGGCCCGTGGATGCGACCGATCACGTTGAAGTGGATCGTGAAAATTGCTTCTGCAACCGGTATGCCGATCTCCGCGACGAACGGTATTTTCAGTTGGGAGGATGTTATCAAGTGCATTATGTGCGGAGCCACAACAGTGCAGACCTGCACGGCAATCATGTATGGGCGCAGACAATTCGGGGAAATTGAGGTCTTTTTGAAGGGATTGGAAAAATATTTGATGGACCGCAAGATACCGGATATCAACAAGCTGCGAGGAATCACCCTGCCCCAGATTATTCCCTGGGACAAGGTTGACCGTGAACATATTGCGATCAGCGAGGTCCTTGATGAAAAATGTTTGGGATGTGGTCTATGTACAAATTGGTGCTTCTATGATGCCATTCGGATCGAAGAGAAGGAAGGGAGAAAAAAATCCGTGATTGATCCAGAGAAGTGTGATGGCTGTGGTCTTTGTCCCTCGCTCTGTCCGTCCGAAGCGATCGAGATGAGAGGAGAGGTCCCTGTCTACCTGGGGAATTTCATGTAAGCGAGTGCAGCTGCTTCGAAAGGTAGGTGTCGAAGGCGATGGAACACAAAATTCTGAATTTTAACGTAAATGGAAAGGATCAGCGGGTTCTCGTGCGGACGAACTGGACGTTGGCACAGGTGCTCCGTGATCAACTCGGCCTACTTGGGACGAAGATCGGTTGTGGAGAGGGTGAATGCGGTGCTTGTACTGTTTTGATGGATGGGAAAACGGTGACATCCTGTCTTGTGCTGGCGGTGCAGGCCGACGGTGCGAGGATCGTGACGATCGAAGGTTTGACAGCGGAAGAGGACGAATGCCTCCACCCGGTTCAGGAAGCATTTGTCGAGAGCGGTGCCATACAGTGCGGGTATTGTACTCCGGGAATGGTCATGTCGACGGTCGCTCTGCTCGAAAAGCACCCGGAGCCAACCGAAGAACAGGTCCGAGAAGGTCTGACCGGAAATCTATGTCGGTGCACGGGGTACCAGAAAATTTTCGAGGCAGTCCTCCTGGCCTCGAAAAAAATGAAGGAGGCATTGGGGCGATGAAAGAGGTTCGTTACGTGAAGGGCGATTACACAGTCGTCGGTTCTAAACGACCTTATGTGGATGCCATAGATAAAGTTACGGGTCGGACCATTTACGCAAGTGACATTCGCTTGCCGGGGATGCTGCATGGTAGAGCCCTACGCAGTCCGTATCCGCATGCCAAAATCCTGTCGATCGACACGTCGTCGGCGGAAAGGGTCCCTGGGGTAAAATGTGTTCTTACCGGTCGTAATGTCAAACAGAACAAATGGGGACCGGTCACCAAGGACGAATATCTTCTCGCGGTCGAAAAGGCGAATTTTGTTGGGGATGAAGTTGCCGCCGTCGCAGCTGTCGATGAAGAGGCTTGTGAAGAGGCGCTCTCTCTTATCAAGGTGGAGTACGAGCCTCTTCCGGCCATCCTTTCCATGCATGACGCGATGAAAGAAGGCGCTCCACAGATTCATCCGGAATTTCCCCGTAATGTGAACCACCACTTTCACATTCCACGAGGCAATATCGACGAGGTATTCGCAAGGGCATATTTTATTCATGAAGGAGAATACGAAACCAGCCTCGAATACCAGGCTTACATTGAGCCGATGGGTGGCGTCTCAGTCTGGGATCGTCGCGGCAACGTGACAATTTACGCGGGAATCCAGACTCCCACGTGGTCGCGTAACGATTACGCCGTTGCACTCGATGTACCAGTCGAAAAAGTACGAATCGTGCAACCCCCGTTTGGAGGAGGCTTCGGAGCGAAGCTCTCTCAACAGGCACATCCCCTGGGGGCTCTCTTGGCGAAATATGCGAAACAGCCGGTGCGGTTCTTTCTTGATCGTGTGGAGGATTTCCAGTGTGGTTTGCCACGAGTTCCTATGCATTTTAAACTGAAAACGGCCTGGGATAGAGAAGGAAAATATCTTGCAAAAAAGGTGGAGATCATTGCGGATCAGGGAGCGTATGCATCTTATGGGGCACCGATTACGCTAACAGCAATGTATCGGATCGATATCATGTACCAGGTCCCGGTTGTGCATTCCGAAGCACATTTGGTTTATACGAACAAGGTCCCTACGGGTTGCTTCCGCGGTTTTGGAAATTCACAGAAACACTTTGCGCACGAGACTCATCTGGATGAAGTGGCCCAGCAGCTAGGAATTGAGCCGGATGCGTTGAGACTTCGAAACATCTCCGTGCCGGGTTATCTGAATCCTCACGGATGGAAGACCAATAGCGTCGAAATAAAGGCCTGCATCGAGAAAGGGATGGAACGTTCTGCGTTCCATGAGAAAAGAAAGAAATACGTTGAATTCAATCGCGAGCAAAAAAACCGGATCAAAAAAGGCATTGGTATGGCACCCTGCGTGCATGTCTCAGGCAATCGGTCCTTTATAAGACCGTTCGAAGGCGGTGCTGTTTTGCTTCGAATGAACGAACAGGGCAAAGTCTACGTGTACTGCAACGAACCCGACATGGGACAGGGGATTCGAACGACCCTTGCGATGTGTGTTTCCGATGCTTTGAAGTTGGATTTCGATCGTATCAGCGTGCCGGACCCGGATACGGATATTGTTCCATTTGGGCTCGGTTGTTTCGCGAGTCGTGGAACTTATATGGCGACGGGCGCAATGCACATGGCAGTCAACGATATGAGATCAAAGCTGCTATGTATTGCTTCGGAACTGCTGGGTTACAAAGAAGAGGATTTGACGCTTGCAGATGGGGCCGTGGTTGCTCTATCGGATCCGGATGTCAGGGCCACCTATGCAGAGATCGCGTGGAAGCACGTGTGCGACAATCCTGGACAGCACATTCTCGGTATCGGTCATTTCGCTCCGGTCGGTGTCGATTATCCCGACGACAAAAAATACAATAATATCTCGGGTGGCTATTCCTTCGGTTGTCACGTAGCTGAAGTCGAAGTGAACGTGGAAACGGGGCAGGTCAAAGTTCCCGAGATATGGGGTATCCATGATGTCGGCCAACCTATAAACGTCCTCGCTCTGGAAGGACAGATTCAAGGCGGTCTCGCGCAGGGTTACGGGTGGGCCTTGATGGAGCATCTTCGCTACGATAAAAGAGGCAAGATCATGAACGCTTGTTTTCTTGATTATCAGATCCCAACGGCGGCAGATATTCCCAAAATCAATGCCGAGCTCGTAGAGAGCTTTGAGTGGTCAACCGGTTTTGGTGCGAAATCTATTGGGGAGTGCTGTTTTATTGGTGTCGTCCCTGCATTGCAGAACGCCATATACAATGCGATCGGTATTCGTTTCAATGAGCTTCCCATCACAGCGGAAAAGATTCTGAAGGCGCTTCGGGAGAAAGAGGAGCTCGAGGGGGGGGGGCAAAGGATGAATAACGTAGTCTATTTTTCGCCGGAGACGTTTGCCGAAGCGGTTGATATCCTGACAGAGCAGGAGGGAGCTCGTGTGCTTGCCGGAGGCACGGACCTTATCGCGAAGTGGAAGAAATCGGGTTGCTTTGACATGAAATTGGTCGACATCCGAAAGATTTCGGAGTTGAAAAGGATACAGGCGTTTCCGGAGGGGCTCTTTGTCGGCGCTGGGGTCAGCATGGCGGAGATCCACGAATCTCCAGAGGTTGTTCGAAAATATCCGATTCTTGCGGAAGCGGCCGGAAAAGTCGGATCTGCACAGATTCGTAACATGGCCACCATCGGCGGAAATGCTTGTAACGCCGCTCCATCGGCGGATACGGTGTTGCCCTTGATTGCGTATCAAGCACAAGTGCTGATCGGATCTAAATTCGGAGAACGTAAAACAAATTTCAGAGATTTTTTTGTCGGCCCAGGAAAGAGTATTTTGGAAAGGGGAAGTATCTTGAAGGGGTTTCTGATACCCACTCCTTTGCCAAAAACAAGGGGTTTTTTTGTGAAACACAGTCGAAGAGTGGGTATGGATCTTGCGACCGTGGGAGTTGCAATGATTTTGGAGTTGGACTCGAGAGAGAGGCAGGTCGAGGGAATTCGGGTCGTGCTTGGAGCGGTTGGCCCGACTCCTATTTTGGTGAAAGGTCTTGATTCCGTAATAGGAGAAAAATTGGAGTCCGCAGAGCTTGTACAGGTTGTCGCGGAACAGTCCGTCAGGGAGGCTACGCCGATCACTGATGTCCGAGGCAGCAGGGAATATCGGGAGGAGATGATACGAAGAAGCGTGAGGATCTGTTTTGAAGGTATCTCGAAAATGGTGTCGTAAAACCGAAAGCCACAATCGTTTTTTAATCCGATTGATTTAGGGAAAGCATAGGGAGAGTGTTGTAGAGCACATGATAAACCATAGTGCTACTGTTGTGGTTATTTGTTAAAAAATCGAATACTGACGTAAGGAGATGAAAACAATGCTTTTGGGGTGGGAAAAAGGTCCGGGTTTGCTGGCGGGAATCAGTTCTTTCAAAAAGGATATGCATTTCGCGAACGTAAGCAATGGAATCATCGATGGATTGGCTTTTGGAATTATTGCGATCCCGTTGATTCAGCAGGCCGCCGCTTCGGCCAATCTGTCCCCTGAAATACTCCAAAGCTGGTTGGTGACGGTCTACGTCGGAGGCGGCCTGATCAGCTTTTTCATGGCTCTTTATTTCAAGCTTCCAATCGTCGGAGCATGGTCAATCCCTGGAGCTTTCGCGCTGGCTCAGGTGATGAACAATTACACGTTTAACGAGACGGTGGGCGGTTTCCTCACTGCGGGTATCATCGTTTTTCTACTGGGTATTACAGGAGGCATTAAATGGCTTGTCTCCCGGGTTCCGTTACCTGTTATGATGGCGATGGTTGCTGGTACTTTGTTTGGGTGGGCTTCGAAATTGGTTGGAGCTTTTAAAACGGCTCCTGTGATCGGTTTTGTCGGTCTTGTCGGGTTTATTCTCTGCAAGAAAATATTCAAGAGAGTTCCGCCGGTGGTGGGCACGATGCTTTTCGCCCTGGTCGCTTCCGTAGTAATGGGTAAGCTCAAAATGGTCGGTATTGACTGGAGCATCTCCGTTCCGGTTTTCATCACACCTCGTTTTAATCCTGCAGCCTGCCTTTCGATCGGAATTCCTCTGGCTCTCCTGGTCGTTTGTGCTGAGAATATGCAGGCAATTGGCGTTCAGCTTGCAATTGGAAAGAAGCCACCAGTCAATGCGATCACGATTATTTCGGGGATAGGAGGGATGATTGCACCGTTCTTTGGCGGGCATAACTGCAATATCGCCGGGCCGATGACGGCATGGGCCGGATGTGAGGAATGCGGGGACGTAGAAACAAGGTATGTGGCAGCCGTTTTCTGTGGGCTTGCGTTTGCACTTACGGGGTTTTTTGCCAAGGCTACAATGAGTGTATTGGCGATGCTTCCACCAGAGGCGACGATCGTTATTATTGGCCTCGTGCTCATGAATATGATCATCGGAGGACTCGGAGAGTCCTTTGGATGTGGAAAATTCAAATACGGCAGTTTTACGTCCTTCGTCATTGCCGCGTCTGGGGTCGTCTTTTTCAAAATAGGAAGCGCGTTTTGGGCACTTGCCATGGGTACGCTTATCACGTTGTTGTTGGAGAAGAAAGATTACGACGAAATGGGATCGACTTTATCGTAATGTAAAAACAAGACAGGAAGAAGCGGAGCTTTTCGAGTTCGTTTTTAATATCGACAGAACAAATTCGAGCGCTCCGCTGAAGATGGAAAGGAAAGGATGGGTTTCCGATGAAAATTGCGTCAATACAGCTTGAAATGAGAGGAGACCGTTCGAAAGAACAGTGCATTGATTACGCTCTGAAGATGATGGACCGCTGTTGTGGTGCCGACCTGATTGTCTTGCCCGAGTTGTGGAATATCGGTTTTCTCGCCTATGATAGGTATTGGCATGAAAGCGAAACAATCGATGGTCCGACCATGCAAGCCGTTTCAAACAAGGCCAAGGAGCTCGGCGCCTACGTCTTCTCCGGCAGTTTCGTCGAAAAGAAGAGGGGGAGCCATTACAACACGAGTGTTTTTTTTGGCAGGGATGGCGAGAAGATTGGCGAGTACAGAAAAATACATCTTTTCAGCTACAAATCGCGGGAACCGGAGCTGCTTGCTCCCGGTACGGAGGCCACCGTGGTGGATACCGAATTTGGAAGGATGGGGCTTTCGACCTGCTATGATTTGCGTTTCCCTGAACTCTACAGAGAGATGGTAGATCGCGGTGCGAAATTTTTTCTCGTCACCTCCGGTTGGCCTTATCCGAGGCTTGAGGCGTGGAATGTCCTAAATCAGGCGAGAGCGCTCGAAAATACCTGTTGCCTTGTATCAAGTAATGCCGCGGGAATTCAGAACAAGGTCCGGTTTTTAGGGCACAGCCAGATCGTTGACCCGTGGGGAACCGTCGTCGCGGGAAGCGGTTACCTGGAAACAATTGTCAAAGCGGAGATCGACGACGATCTGGTCGATCAAGTCCGTGCGGAGTTTCCGGTATTAAAGGACAGGGTTTTATTAAATAAAACATAGGCTCTCCGACGGAGAGAACGAAATCAGGGGATGACTTCGCTGCAGTCTTTTTTCGAAAAACTTGCAAAGGTGATGGGCGTTTTCTTCCTGTCGCTCGCCACGGTACTGGTTGTTTTCAATGTCACGGCTCGCTACGTTTTCAATTATGGTGTCCCATGGTGTGAAGAGGCAATTCGCTATTCTGTTATTTTTGCGACCTTCTTTGGGCTCAGCCTTGCCGTCGCCGAGAATCAGAGTATGAAAATAGACGTTCTCCTTCAGTTGACGAAAGGAGCGTTCAGGCACGGGATCAATTTGATTGGCGTTTTCGTTGAGAGCGTTACACTGTCGGTTCTCTTTGTTCTGTCGATTTTTCTCGTGGTGGAGACATATGAGACGGGCCAGATTACGCCGTCGACGGACTACCCGATGTACAATCCCGTACATTTTTCTCGCCTGCGGTGTTCTTACCAGTGCGATCCGCTCTTTACAAGCGGTTAAAGATGCCATGAGGAGCGAAGATCGGTAATGGAGATGGCGATAACCTTGTTTCCCGTATTGTTTGTGTTATTGATCGTCGGAGTGCCCATATACACGGGGTTCATTGTCTCCTCGCTCGTTACGATGTATTTTTTGGGCGATTACAGTCTTTCCGCCGTTATGCAGCGAATTTTTGGTGGTATCGATAAGTTTTCATTGATGTCTCTGCCGTTTTACGTTTTGGCGGCGGATATTATGACGGTGGAGGGATGTCCCGCAGAATCATCGATTTTGTCAACGTATTGATCGGTAATTTCAGAGGGAGTCTCAGGCTCGCGACACAAAGTGCATGCATGTTTTTCGGGGCTTTGTCGGGCTCGAGTCCTGCCACGGTGATGGCCATCGGTTCGATGATGTATCCGAGGCTGAGGGAAGAGGGCTACGCCGAGAAGTTCGCAACGGGGTTGATCACCTCGTCCGGTGCCGTAGCGCTGTTAATTCCCCATGGGGTTATTGGTCGCGAATAAAAAGTGGTTCGACATGTTGACTCAGGAAGAGCGAGATATGATCGTCCGAGCGTGTGCCGCCAATATCGCCCAACAGCGGAAATTCGTCGCCGAAAAAGACGAAAAAATCATCAAGTACCTGGGTGAGCACGGTATGAGCGTATACAGATTGAGTGCTTCCGAGGTGGCGGGGTTTAAAAAAGTGTCCCTCTCCGTCCACGACGAATTTGCAAAGTTGTCACCGGCCGAAGCGGTCGCTTTGGAAACGGTGAGGAAGAGTCTTTCGAAATTCGGTCCCAAGTAATTGGATGTGATTGGACCGATCTTTTGTGCAGGAACGCACGCTCGGGGAAGAGCCTTCGATCCCGGGCATGCGTTCCTGTTTTATCCCATGTCCCGTGCCAACACGAGCTCCCTTGCAGGGGGGGCTGTCAATGTCGACGACAACGTCCGATTGTGTGAGCGTTCCCCCTGGAGGAGCGCGCAATCGTCCGTGTCAAAACCGTGTTTCCCGGTTGAATGCGTACCGTACAAGCGGTCGGCCGGTCTTTCCCCAACGGGATATGCGGGATCGGTTCCCGGCGGGAGGGGCGTCTCGATTTCCGGGATGCGAGGGGTGCGTTCTCACCCGAGGCGGAGCCCGTCTACGTCCTTTTCAGAAACCCGCCGATCGGGATGTCCGTCCATTCCGTGATCCCCGGGACCTTGATGGAGAGTGTCATATGCTGGGGGACGGCGATGACCTGGTAGATGGTCGAGTCGCTCGTCGCGCCCAGGTCCTCCAGACGGGTATCCATGATCTTTTTCATACGCGGGACGTCGATGCTTCCCTTGAAGTGTTCCGCAAGGTTGAGAAGGTTCTGTCTGCGGGTCCTCGTCCACCAGAATTTCTCGTCGTCCGGTCTGGGAAGTCCCCACGACGGCTCCGTAAAATGATTGCTCGCCACCATCAACCCCGGCCTTTTCACCGAAAGTCTGCGTTTTACGTCGAAGACGGGCCATTCGAAACAGCGCGAGGTCTGGTCGTCGGCCGTCCCGACGACGTATGCGAAGTTGGATCTCGTGGTCTGAAAGAAACTTTCGAGCTGATCCAGGTCGGGAGAGTCGAGCAGAAAGACGAAGAGCTCCGCGATCGCCGGAATCCTGTTGTGGTATTGCAACGCGCCTCCCGACGGTTCTCCGTTGTTGAGCGCGAGGAAAATGCCCCTCTCGTTGATCCCGGTGGTGAGATAGACGATGCCGGGATAATCGATCGATGCGGTGGCGAGGGAGCCGTCACAAGGATGGTAGACCGCGACGATCAGGTTTTTCCCCAACTCCTTCAGCCAGTCCTGATAGTCGTAGTTGCGTCCGTATATCAGGGGTCCGGCCGAATACTCTCCCCAGACCGCGATGCCGGTGCAGTGAAAGGATTGCGCGGTCGCCGGCGGATTGCCCCACAGCTCGTCCGCGACGATCACCTGTACCGCGTTGAGCAGGAGGTGTTTTTCGAAATCGAGTCCGGATGTCTCGGCCATCCCGGCCAAAAGCTCTCGCAGACGGTACGGGTAATTCCTGTAAAAATCTCGCGCGATCGTCTCCATCCTTTCGCGGTTCTTCGTGCCGAATTTCAGAAGACGGTCGTCGAAAACCTTGGCGTACATCTCCTTTAACTGCGAGGAGGCGAGCGAGCCATACTGACGTCCCATTTCGCGCCACGTGCCGAACAGATCGAGCAGGGTGAACTCTCCAAACCGTACGCTCCGTCCGCCCTCGAAGACCTCGGGACGGCAAAAATCGTCATTCTTGCTCAAAGGACATCCCTCCTACATAAATTATACTCCTCCATCCGGCTTTTTTCTCATCACTCTTTCCATAACCGGTAAAATCATCGATCTGGACAAAAACCGCGTTCTGACGGATCATGGAAATACGTAAAACCAAAAAGCGAGGGCGGCCATTGAACTTGAAAGAAACAGATACGGTCGAAAGGAAACTGCGTCTGTACGTGGAGTTGCTCGCTTGCGCGAACAGACGGGCGCGGCTTACCGGTCCGGCGGATCCCGAGACGCTTTACAGGGAACACGTTCTGGACGCGATGGCGGGCCTTCCTTGGCTTCCGGAGGGGAAAAGCTTCGTGGACGTTGGGACGGGTGGCGGGCTCCCCGGGTTGGTCTGGTGTCTTTGCCGCCCCGACCTGCGAGGTGTTCTGATCGACAGCGTGCGGCGCAAGGTGGAGTTGCTGCAGGAGATGGCAAGCGCTCTCGGTTGTTCGAACGCGACGATTTTGCACACAAGATCCGAGGAATTGGCAAGAAACCGTCGGGAGGACTTTTTCGCCGCGACGGGAAGAGCGGTTACGCACTCGTGCATCTTGGCGGAATACCTGTCCCCTCTCGTTCGTCCCGGTGGCCGGCTGATCGCCTTCAAGGGGCCTGCGGTGAGAGCGGAGCTCGCCATCTCCGAGGGGCGATGGGGACACCTCGGGCTCGGCGCTCCGAAGCTCTACGGCTACAAGAACGCGGGAAAAGAGGGTTTTGTGGTGATTTGGGACAAGCTTCGCCCGGCTCCCTCCCGTTATCCGCGCGCGCCCGGCATGGCCACCAAAAAACCGTGGTGCAGGCTGCCCGAGAAGCCTACGTCCTGAATTCGTGCAGAACCTCGAGCAGCTTCGCGTCGTCGACGTTGCCGCCCGATATCACCGCACACACCCTCCGGTTTTTGAGGTCGGTCACGCCGGAGAGAACGCCCCATATCGCGGTCGCGGCGGCTCCCTCTATCACGATATGATGGTTTTCGTGCATCCACGCCATGTACTTTGCGATCTCGTGTTCGGGCACGGGAACGATTCCGTTGATCGTTTCCCTTATGAAACCGAAAAGGACGGGGGACGCGCTGCCCCCGAGAGCGTCCGCAAGCGAGTTCTTCTCCTCGACCGGTACGACAAAGCCCTCCTCCCAGGCTCTGCTCCAGCTTGGATTGTTCTCGGCGAAGGTGCCCCAGAGCTCTATCTCCGGTCTCAGGGCGCGAGAGGCGGCGGCGACGCCGGTCAGAAGGCCCCCTCCGCTCAGCGGACAGAAGATCGCGTCCATCTCCGGCTCTTCCTCCAGGATCTCGATCGCGAGCGTTCCCTGTCCTGCCGCCACGTCCGTGTCCTCGTATGCCGAGACGAAGGTCAGTCCCTCCGCCTCGGCCGCGAGCAGGGCCGCGCGTTCGACGTCGTCATATTGGGCCCCCACGACACGGAGTTCGACGTATTTTCCGCCTCGCGCCAGTACGGAAGCCTTTTTCGTCTCGGGGCAGGTCTCCGGGACATAGATGACGGCCCGCACCTTCAACATGGAGGCCGCGAGCGAGAGTCCCTGTGCGTGGTTTCCGGACGAGGCCGTGACGACGCCGCCCCGCCTCTCTTCGTCCGAGAGCGCATGCATCTTGTTCATGGCTCCGCGGATTTTGAAGGAGTTCGTGTGCTGCTGGTTTTCCAGTTTGAGAAAGACGTCTCCTCCCGTCAACTTCGACAGAGGATGCGAGTATTCCAATGGAGTCCGGCGAACCTTGCCTCGGAGGGTCTTCGCCGCCTTGAGAATGTCCGTGATGGAGGGAATTCTCATCGTACGCACCTCTTTCTTTTTTCATTCGCTTGATTCATAATGGTACTGTATCATAGATGCCGCTCATGTGCGGGAGGATTTTGATGAACGACGCTTTTTTCATGAAGATCGCTCTCGAAGAGGCGTATGACGCCATGCGAAACGGAGAGATTCCGGTGGGTGCACTGTTGACCCGGGGGGAGGAGATCGTTGGCCGGGGATCGAACCGGAGGTTGATCGATCGGATGCCCTTCGCGCATGCCGAGATGTGCGCGCTTTCGGACGCCGGAGAAACGCTTGAAGCATGGCGTTTTGATGGCTGTACCCTGTATGTGACGCTCGAGCCCTGTCCGATGTGTGCGGGTGCGATCGTGCAGACGAGGGTGTCGAGGGTCGTGTTCGGAGCGGAGGATCCAAAGGCCGGTGCCGCGGGCTCTCTTTACAACATCCTGCAGGATCCCCGAATGACGCATCGATGCGCGCTCACGGGGGGCATTATGGCGGAGGAGTGCGCGAAGCCTCTCCGCATTTTTTTCGAGTCCCGGAGGAGACGGGGCAAATAGGTCCGAATGTCGGAACGCATGAGGAAAGAACCTCGATCGACGTAAACATGGGAAGGGAGTGCTCGAAGGTATGTCACGTTCTGCGGTGTCGTACGAGGTTCTGTACGATTACATGGTCGAGATGTTCGAAAAGGGGCTCGGTTACCCGGCCAAAGCGGCCGAGATCACCGCAAGGTTCATGGTGGAGGCGGATGCCAGGGGACACGCGTCGCACG
>DAIPHL010000043.1:0-14822 GCA_036771375.1 Synergistaceae bacterium
AAATGTCGACGGGGCACGCACGAGCCCCGGTGGAAAAATGGGCGGGATACGCATCTTTCGAGGGGGTGAGTCTCTTGAACAGAAAAGGCGTGATCGTCGTGATCATCCTTGCGGTCGTCCTTTCGGTCGTCTTCCATACCGTCAGGAAACGCCAGGCCGAGGACGGTGGCGTGATCAAGTCCTCCGGCACGGTCGAGGTGACCGAGCTTCAGTTGTCCCCTCTCGTAGGAGGACGCCTGACGGAGTTCCCCCTGCGCGAAGGAGACCGGGTCGAATCCGGAGACCTCGTGTGCCGCCTCTCCCCCGACGGACTGGATCATCAGGTACGGGCGAAGGAGGCAGCCGTCCTCTCCGCGCGGGAACGCCTGCGGCAGATGGAACGGGGGAGCCGGCCCGAGGAGCTGCGGCGGGGAGAATCGGAGCTGCGTGCTCAAACGCTTCGACTGAATCAGGCGGAGCGCGACGCGAGGCGGTACGCGGAGCTGCAGAAGAAGGATCTCGTCTCCAAACAGACGGCCGAGTCATTCGAGGAAAACGCGAGGGTCCTGCGGGAAGCGGCGAACGTCGCAAGGCAGAACTACATCCTGCTGAAAAAGGGACCGAGACAGGAGGAGCTCGCACAGCAGAAGGAGCTCATAAAACAGCTCGAGGCGGACCTCGCCGCCACGAGACTGCAACTGTCGTACAAAGAGGTCTTCGCACCCGCATCCGGCCTGGTCCTGACGAAAAACTACGAGGCGGGCGAGGTCGTCTCGCCCGGCACACCGATTCTGAACATCGGACTCATGGAGGACGCCTGGGTAAAAGTCTACATACCGGCCACCCAGCTCGCTCGGATCAAACCCGGGCAGAGGGCTTCGATCTACCTGGACGGGTCCGGGAAAGAGCCCATTTCGGGACACATAAAATCCATCTCGCAGGAGGCCGAGTTCAACCCACGGCTTTCTCTCACGCAGAGAGAACGGGCGAACCAGGTCTTTTGGGTGAAGGTCGCGATCAGCGGGGACACCGGCCTCGCCAAGCCGGGAATGCCCGCCGACGTCGTGTTCGAAAACCCCGAATCCGGCGGGAATGACTAGAAAACCCGTTCCATGATGCCGCAAGCAGTGCTCGTGTACAGGTCCGTACACAAGTCGTTCGGCGCTCTCCACGCCCTGAAGGGAATCGACCTGCTCGTGCCCGAAGGCGAGGTCTTCGGCCTCGTCGGCCCCGATGGCGCGGGAAAGAGCACGATGATCCGTCTTGCGATGGGCATCGTCCGCGCGGATTCCGGGAGCGTAACCCTGCTCGGCTCGAACAGCCCTCAGTCCGCCAAGACCCACGTCGGCTACGTGCCGCAGACCTTCAGCCTGTACACGGACATGACCGTCATGGAAAACGTCCGCCTTTACGGCGAGTTGTACGGATGCAAGCCGGACGAAACAGACGCGATCGCGAAGGAGATGTTGAGCAGGACCGGGCTCTGGCGCTTTCGGAATCGCTTCGCGGGGAACCTGTCCGGGGGGATGAAACAGAAACTCTCGCTCGCAGTCGGTCTTCTGCACAGACCGAAGGCGCTCTTTTTGGACGAGCCCACGACGGGCGTGGACCCGATTGCAAGGCGCGAGTTCTGGGCCATGCTGTACGAGTTCAACGCCCTCGGTGTCACCATCGTCGTATCGACGCCGTATATGGACGAAGCCGAACTCTGCACGAAGCTGGCTTTCGTGAACGGCGGAGAGATCCTCGTCCAGGGGACGCCGGACGAGCTCGTCGCGAGTTATCGCCACGAACTGCTCGACGTGGACACGTCGGACCCCGCAGTAGAGCGCCTTCTCGTCTGTCTTCCCGGGATACTCGACGTCAACCTCTTCGGCACCCATTACCACATCGAGGTGGAGAACGCCGAGGAGGCGACGCGCGCCATCCGGGAGAGATTCCGTGCGTCGCCTCTTTCCTCCGTCTCGATCTCGAAGATCGACCCCTCGATCGAGGATCTCTTCGTCCTGCTCGCATCGGACAAAAGAACGGCCCATCCGGAGGAGGCGGTCGAATGAGCGGACTCGCCGTCGAGCTCAGATCTCTGACGAAACGATTCGGAGACTTCACCGCCGTGAACGAAATTTCGATGAAAATCGAGCGCGGTTGCGTCTACGGATTCCTCGGACCCAACGGTTCCGGAAAATCCACGACGATACGCATGCTCTGCGGCCTTCTGGCACCGACTTCGGGAGAGGCATTCATCCTTGGTGAACACATCGCATCGAAGGGTGGAGAGCTGCGTCGCAAGATCGGCTACATGTCACAGAAATTCAGCCTGTATCACGACCTGACCGTGATCGAAAACCTGACGCTCTACGCCGGCCTCTACGATCTCCACAAAGAGGCAAAACGCCGGCGAATCGAGGAAATGCTCGCCTTCACCGGGCTCGAAGAAAGGCGAAACGACCTGACCCACGTCCTGCCGGGCGGAAGACGGCAGAAGCTCGCGCTCGGTTGCTCGATCCTGCACGATCCGCCCATCCTCTTCCTCGACGAGCCGACGGGCGGGGTCGATCCGAAGTCCCGCAGGGAGTTTTGGAAGGTCATCTACGGCCTGTCGCAGAAGGGGACCACGGTGATGGTCACCACCCACTTCATGGACGAGGCGGAACATTGCGACAGGGTCGCACTCATATACAACGGCGAGCTCATCGCGGACGACTCGCCGGCGAACCTGAAGAGGCAACTGCCCGGTTTCATGTACGAGATCGAGGGAAGCCATATCATGGCGCTGCTCGAGAAGATCAAATCCGACGCCTCCCTGCCGTTGATCGACGCGAACTTCTTCGGTACGAAGCTCCACGTGCTCCTCGGCGAGGAGTACGATTTCGGGAGCTCTCCTTCATTCGAGGGCTACGACGTCAAGCGGATCCTCCCCGTCATGGAGGACGTCTTCGTGCATCTGGTGCGGACGAACACGAGGCACGATCGAAAGACGAAGCAGGAGGACCCCGACGGTCCCATGAAGGAGTGACGGTCCATGCGAAGATTGAAAGCCCTCATCGTGAAGGAGTTCATACAGGTGTTTCGGGACAGGATCACGCTCGCCATGATGGCGGGCATCCCGGTCATGCAGCTTCTGATCTTCGGCTTCGCGATCAACACCGACGTCAAGCACCTTCGGACGGCGGTGCTCGATCAGGCTCGCACGCAGGAAAGTCGCCAACTTCTCGACGAATTCAGGGGAAGCATGTACTTCGACATGGTGAAGACCGTCCACAGCTTCGCCGAGTTGAACGAAGCCGTGGGCAGAGGGGACGTCAAGGTCGGGATCGCCATTCCTCCGGACTTCTCCCGAAAGACGTCCTCGGGACGCCGGGCCGGGGTGCAGGTCATCGTCGACGCCACCGACAGCATGTCGGCGTCCTCTGCGATCTCCGCCGCGAGCATGCTGGGCATGTTGGGTTCGCAGCGAATCCTGATATCGGAGCTCTCCAGAAGGGGAATCCATCCCCCCAAAGGTGCGATCGACGTGCGGGTGCGTCCGTGGTACAACCCGGATTTCGTGACGTCGTGGTACATGGTGCCGGGAATCATCGGCATCCTTCTGACGATGACGCTCACGATCATGATGGCGATCGCGATCGTACGGGAGAGCGAGCAGGGAACGCTGGAACAGCTCCTGGTGACCCCCTTGCGTCCCTGGGAGCTTTTGACAAGCAAGGTCGTCCCCTACGTCCTCATCGCTTACATGCAGCTCATGATCGCCATCATGTGCGGCATATACATCTTCGACATGCCGTTTCGCGGAAGTCTTCCGCTCTTCCTCGGCCTGACGTTTTTCTTCATCATGGCGTCCCTCTCCATGGGGATCATGATATCGACCGTGTCGAAAAACCAGATGCAGGCGCTACAGCTTTCCATATTCGCGATTCTTCCGAGCATTCTGCTCTCCGGCTACCTGTTTCCGATCGAGGCGATGCCGCGTCTGTTTCAAATCATGGCCCACTGCGTTCCCATGACCTATTACCTGAAGATCGCGCGGCACATCATTCTCAAGGGCAGCCCGTTCCTCTACGTATGGAAGGAGACGGCCGCTCTTTTTGTCTTCGTCGTGCTCCTCTTCAGTGCGAGCATCGCGATGTTCCGCAGGCATTACGTCCCATAGTCGTCCGAAACCGTGCGGAAAGCACGGAAAAAACGCTTGTGTTATAATTTTTACCGTGCGAAAGTCTTTTTTCGGCTTTCGGGCGATTGTCTTTGTACGCCACACCACGATGAAACGCAATAGGGGGAGTTTGTTTTGGCTTATTTCAACGAGTACATGGAAAGACCTCTTCTCGAGCAGGACCCGGAGATCGCGCATCTCATCGATCACGAGCTCGAACGCCAGAGAACGCACGTCGAGCTCATCGCCTCCGAGAACTTCGTGCCCCGGGCGATCCTCGACGCGATGGGATCGGTCTTGACCAACAAATACGCGGAGGGGTATCCGTACAGGAAATACTACGGCGGATGCGAGTTCGTCGAAAAGATCGAGGAGATCGCGATCGAGCGGGCCAAGAAGCTCTTCGGAGCGTATCACGCGAATGTCCAGCCCCACTCGGGAAGCACGGCGAACCAGGCCGCCTACTTCACCGTCCTCAACCCCGGGGACACGATGCTCGCGATGCGTCTCGATCACGGCGGACACCTCTCCCACGGACATCCGATCAACTTCACGGGCAGGATGTACAACATCGTCGCATACGGGGTAGACCCCGAGACCGAGACGATCGACTACGACGAAGTGGGCCGCCTGGCACGGGAAAACAGGCCGAAAGCGATCGTGGCCGGTGCGAGCGCGTATCCGCGCAAACTCGATTTCGCCCGCTTCCGGGCGATCGCCGACGAGGTCGGCGCCGCCCTGATCAGCGACATGGCCCACATCGCCGGACTCGTCGCAGGCGGCGTACACGAGAACCCGACGCGTCACTCGCACTTCGTCACGTCCACGACCCACAAGACGCTGAGAGGACCGCGCGGCGCCTTCATCCTCTGCTGCGAGGAATATGCGAAGGAGCTCGACCGCGTCGTATTTCCCGGCATACAGGGAGGTCCCCTGCTCCCCGCCGTCGCAGGCAAGGCGGCCTGTTTCAAACTCGCGACGGAGCCATCCTTCGCGGACTACGCGAAGCGCGTCGTGCAAAATGCCTCCGCCCTCTCGAAGGAGCTCGCCGATCGCGGTTTTCGAATCGTCTCCGGCGGAACGGACAACCACCTGATGCTCGTCGACCTTCGCCCGAAGGGCATCACCGGAAAAGCCGCCGAGAAACTCCTCGGTGAGGCGGGTATCACGGCAAACAAAAACGCCATTCCGTTCGACCCGGAGAAACCGATGGTCACGAGCGGTCTGCGCTTCGGAACGGCAGCGGTGACGACCCGCGGCATGGGAAGCGAGGAGATGGTGCTGATCGCGGACGCGATAGATCGCGTGCTCTCTTCGCCCGAAGACGAAAACGAGAGGGCCTCGACCCGCTCGCGCATCGCCGAACTCGGACGGGCGTTTCCCCTCTACGAAAGCCTGTAGACGAAAGGACCGAATCCCTTGAAAGACCCCGCCGGCGCCTTTGAAAAACGTTACGAGGAGTGGACCGACTTCTTCGGGGCGCTCGGGGAGGCCCCTTACCGCGCCACTCAGATCTGCGCGTGGCTCTGGAAACGATGCGTATTCGACCCCGGAGCGATGACCGATTTCGGCAAGGAACTCCGAGAGACTCTCGCGAACACGCTCGACTTCAGGCCTCCGAAGATCGTGACGTGCGAACGATCGAAGGATGGCACGAGAAAATTTTTGATGGAGATGACGGACGGTGTGCGAATCGAATCGGCCCTCATCAAACAGGGAGAGAGAACGACGGCTTGTCTCTCGACGCAGGCGGGATGTCCCATCGGTTGTCCCTTCTGCAATACCGGGGAGGGAGGATTCGAGCGAAACCTGAGCGCCGGCGAGATCGCCTCTCAATTCGTTGCAGTGGAAGCCCATCTCGGAAGGAAGATCGACAATCTGGTCTTCATGGGGATGGGCGAGCCCTTTCTCAACACCGAGGCCCTCCTGGAGGCGATACGCATCCTGAACCACCCGAAGATGCGGGAGCTGGGCATCCGGCACATGACCGTCTCCACCGCCGGCGTGGCGCCCGGCATTGCCGCGCTCGCCGAGTCCGGACTGGGCGTCCGTCTTGCCGTGTCGCTCCACGCGCCCGACAACGCTCTGCGGGACGAGCTCGTGCCGTGCAACACATCCTGGCCGCTCGAGGAGCTTCTGTCCGCTCTGCACGAGTATCAACGCCGGACCAAGGATCGCGTGACGATCGAATACGCGCCCTTCAGGAACAAAAACGACTCGCTCGAACACGCGAGGCGGCTGGTGAAGCTCCTGCGCGGCCTGCACGCCTTCATCAATCTGATCCCCGCGAACGAAAACGGCGGCGGCTACGAGCGCAGCACGCCCGAGTCGACCCTGCGCTTTCAGAGCGTCCTGGAATCCGCCGGATTCGAGACGGCGATCCGCATGGAGCGCGGCGGTGACATCGACGCCGCCTGCGGTCAACTGCGACGCCGCCGGAAAGAGAAGGAGGAGCCCGGCTCCGCCCCGCACCGGGAGGAGCGGACGGACGTCCGGACGAAGGAAGAACCGCGCGTTTCCACAAAAGGGCGGACGAAGAGCGGACGCCGTAAAACCTCCACCGGGCGAACCGAACGGGAAAAACCACACAGGCAAGACGCGGGGCTCAACGCCCGTTCCCGGGCAGGAGACGAGAAAAGACCGGCGCCGAAAAGGCGAGAAGGGCGACCTCCCTCCGCCGGACGCGCCCAAAACAGGGATCGAGGCCCCGACAGGACGGAAAGAGCTCCCGGAGGAACGCCTCGAAGGGTTCGATGAGCCCGCCCTCCGCGAAGCGTCCCTCTGGAAACCGGTCGCTTCGCCTTCTACGGTCGATCGAAAGAAGCGGACTCGCGATTCCCGCGGGGATCGCCCTGCTCTGGTGGTACGGTTCCAATGCGGGATGGTGGGACCCCTATCTCCTGCCGGGGCCTTGCGCCGTCATGACGTCCCTTCTCGAAACGGCCCGCAGTGGAGAGCTCGTCACCAACATCGCTGCGAGCGTGGCACGGATCGCGAAGGGATTCGGCCTTGCGACGATCTTCGCCCTTTCTCTCTCGTTTCTCTGTGGACTCCGCGAGTCGGTGGCCAGGCAACTCGCTCCGTCCCTCGAATTTTTAAGACACATACCGCCAATGGCGACGATCCCCATGCTCATCCTCTGGCTGGGAATCGGCGAAGCGTCCAAGATCGCGATCATCGTGCTGGCGACCTTCTTTCCCGTCTTTCTCAACACCGTCGAGGGGATCTCTCGATACGACGAAGGGCTTGTCGACGTCGCCCGCTGTTTCGGATACACACCGACACAGACTCTGCGCCGTGTCGTCATCCCGGGCGCGATTCCCTACATTCTGACCGGAATGAGGCTGGGACTGGGATACGGCTGGCGCTCCCTGATCGCTTCGGAGCTTTTGGCCGCCTCTTCGGGACTCGGTTACATGATCCTCAACGCCGAACAGCTCTCCCGTCCCGACATCGTGATGGCCGGAATCCTCGTCATCGGATTTTTAGGCTCCGCCGTGGATATGCTCTTTTCCCTCCTGTCCGACCGCGTCATGGCGTACGGCAAGACAAATGGCGTGGCTTGAAGCGCGTTCCCTGCGCAAGGAGTTTCCACTGGCTGGGTCGCTCAAAGTGGCCTTGGACGATTTCTCCCTCTCCGTCGGGAGGGAGGATTTCGTCGGCATCGTCGGACGCAGCGGATCGGGCAAGACGACCTTTCTGCGGATCGTGGCGGGGTTGCTGGAGATGACAAGCGGCGAGCTCTCTTTCGAGGGAGGCTCCGAAGGGGAGGAAGGCGGCACCACCCGCCCGAAGATCGGTATGGTCTTTCAGGAGCCACGTCTTCTGCCGTGGCTTTCGGTCAGGGAAAACGTTCTGTTCGCCTTTCTGAACGATCCGAAGCCGACACAGCCGAGGGAGCGCGCGGATGCCTTGATCGAGATGCTGGGACTCGGCGGTTACGAAAAAGCCTACCCGAGTCAACTCTCCGGAGGGATGGCCCAGCGGGTCGCGCTCGGCCGCGCCCTCTGTTACGAACCCGAGATGATCCTGATGGACGAACCTCTCGGCGCCTTGGATTACTTCACGAGAAGTGCCCTTCGCGACGAGATCCTGGGAATCTATCTTTCCGGGGGCAAAACCATTCTCCTCGTTACGCACGACGTGGAGGAGGCCATCCTTCTCTCCCGCCGCATCGTCGTCCTGGACGACGGGCGAAAAATAACGGAGATCCCCGTCGATCTCGAGTATCCCCGCAGGCGTTCTCACCCTCGTTTTTCGGAAATTCTGGACGAAGCCCTGTCGCTCGTCGCGAAGCCGGAACGACAGAAGGCACCGGATGAACCCTCCCGTTCCAGTATCTAACCGTGCACCGACAGAATGAGAAAGAGCTTTCCCTCTCCGACCTTGAACGGAAGTGTAAAGCTCTTGACGTCCGATTTTTTGGGCGGAATCGCCTTGATGTTCTCTCCGCTCAGGACCTGTGGTGGCGTGATGTCCAACCCCGGTACGTTCGCCTTGATCAGCGCCTGTCCGCTGATCATGTTCGTCAGTTCGCCCAACACGCTCATGGCCATCCCGTCCTCCGGGTCGGCCTTGATCATCCCTCCCGAAAAAGCGTTGACATACCCCTCGAACGCTTTCTCGTCCGCCATCACGGCCACGGTGCTGTGAACCCCCGCTCCGATGATTCCGATCAGGGCGGCAACCCTGCTGCCCGGCGCATTGACTCCCGGCGTTATGTCGCTTTTCAGAAAAACAACGTCCACCCCGACGGTCTGGCTTACGCTGATCAACGCGCCCGCGTAAGCGTTGACGAGCGTCGAATGAAACGAACTGGCGCCTGAGGACATTGTGTAAATCCTCCCTTCCTCTCTATCCGACTCGAAGATTCATCGACAAATGGCTGTAATTCGCAATGATTATTTTACACCCGCAGAGGGGAAAAAACCCCTTCTATCGGAACCCTGCCTGCGCTTTTCTCACAATGGCCCACGCCGCGAGATCGTCTACGCTCCGCGGAATGGGCAACAACGCCCGGGGTAGAAGCCGCCACAACCCGCCAGGCGGATGGAGCGACCAATACAACCGCTCCGCCTCGAGCGTTGTCATACGCTCGTCTATCATACAACATTCGATGCCTTTTTCCACGAATTTTTTTTCAAATGCCTCCGATCCCGTGCCGTCACCGAGATATATTCTCTCGACCCTATCCTGCGGCAACGTCCCCTCGCACAAAAAGCGTGCCAACCCTTCCCAGTTCCCGGAGAGCATACAGCCGATCACGGCATCCAGCTCGAAAGCGGGAACGATCGCCGAAAAATCCAGCCGATCGTCCGAGACGATCGCCACGCCGAACTTGTCGCGCCCGGGATCGATTCCGCAGAGCGGCCGTCCTACCTGTCGCCGAGCGTCGTCGCCCATCGCGGATACATCCACATCCACTGCTCGGGATTCTCCCGAATCCACCCGGAGATCACCTCGTTGCACCGGTCGACGGCGTATTGTATGTCCTCGCCGAACGGCTCGCCCTCCTTCCCGGAGAGCATCGGTTCTATTTTCGTCGTAAAACGCCACCCATCGGCGGAACGAACGGCATGAATGGGCACGACCGGACATCCGAACTTTCGGGAAAGCCGGACCGGACCGACCGGAGTGCTTGCGGGAAACCCCAGGAAGGACGAGACAACGCCCCTGTCTCTCGCATCCTGATCGAGCAGGACGGCAAGAACTTCGCCCCGTTTCAGACAGGAGACGGCCTCCCTCAGATCGATTCCCTTGCCCAGCGGCCGAACTCCTCCGGCTCTTCTCAAATCGTCGATCGCGCCCGTGATCCTCGGGTCTCTCTGTTCGGCCCCGATCGCGTTGACGGGAAACCCCCGCCTCGCGAGGAGGGCCGCCCCATACTCCCAGTTTCCGATATGCGCCGAGAGGAGAATGACTCCGCGTCCCAGGTCGAGGGCTTCTTTCAGATTCTCCTCCCCCTCGAGCGTGACGACTTCGTCCAGGCAACCGGCCATCTTCGGCATTCGCATGAACTCTACCAGAGACCGCCCGAAGTGCCCGTACGAAGCCGCGACGATCCGCTCCGCCTCGTGTTCACCGACACCGAGGACACGAGAACAGCGGGCACGCGCCTTCATGGCTTTTTCTTTCGCGTACCGACCGACCACCCGTCCCAACGCATCGCCCAGCGCAATCGCGATCCTATGGGGCAAGGCGTTGCAGAGACGTCGGAATATCTGCAGGGCCGCCCATACGGCAGGCTGCTTTCTCATCCCGGCGAAGGGGGCTGGCCGCTCTCCGAGGCGTCGCGGACGGCATCGGGAATCATCGCCATGAGCGGCAGTTTCGGATGCAGGGCCGCAAGCTCGCGAGGGATATCGATCCCCTGCGGACACAGATTTACGCACGCTCGACAGGAGATACAGGAATCCGCCCGCCTCCCCTCCGCGATACCGGAGTACAGGTAGCGGGCGTGAAATTCGTTGCCGGAGCGCATCAACTCGTTGTATATGGAAAACAGCTTCGGTATCTCGAGCCCGACCGGACATGTCCCAACACAATATGCACAGGAGGTGCAGGGAATCTGCGATATTTTCCTCGTCTCCTCCAGAATTCGCTCGATCAGCTCCCTTTCTTCATCCGAAAGGATCGCAAAGTTCGAAAAGGTCTCGAGGTTGCCGCGCACCTGCTCGATCGAAGACATGCCGGAGAGGACCGTCATGACGCCATCCAACGAAGCGGCGAAACGAAGGGCCAGAGCGGCCTGCCCGTTTTGATCGCGTAAACGTCCGTCCAACACCGTGACCTCCGAGGGAAGGTTCGCAAGCGAGCCTCCCTTGACCGGTTCCATCACGATGACCGGCAACCCGTGCTCGCGCGCCACACCGTAATACTCCGACGCTCGTTGGGAACGCCAGTCGAGATAGTTGATCTGCAGCTGAACGAACTCGAACTCGCCGGGATGTTCCTCGAGAACCTGTCGCAGAAATTCCGGCGTGCTGTGGAAGGAAAACCCCAGACGATGGACCCGGCCGGAGTCCTTCAAATCTCTTGCAAAGTCGAACGCACCGAACGATTTGCACTGCTCATAGCGCTCTTCGGTGATCGCGTGTATGAGATAGAAGTCAAAATACTCCACATGGCAGCGTTCGATCTGTCTTTCGAACATGGCGCGCATGTCCTCGGGCGTCTCGCACAGGAAGAGGGAGAGCTTGTCGGCGAGGTAATACGACTCTCTGTCGTATCGATCCACGAGCGCTTTCCTCATGGCGCTCTCCGAAAACCCCTTGTGGTACCCGGGGGCTGTATCGAAATAATTGACACCGCCTTCGATCGCAAGATCCACCATTCCGCAAAGGACATCGACGTCGATATCGCTCGGGTCATCGCTTCTCTGCGGCAGGCGCATGGCACCGAACCCGAGCAACGATACCTCGGCATCCAGAGAGTCCACGACACGTATCTCCATCCCACTCCGCCTCCGAACCGTCACTGCCCTTTGAATCCAAGGGCTTTTTCGGCTACATCGACGGTTTTTCGCAGGACCTTGATGCGGGCGAACTCCTTGTCGTTCGCCTGGACGATCGTCCAGGGAGCGAAGGTCGTACTGGTGCGCAAGATCATCTCTTCTGCGGCCTCTTCGTACGCCGACCACTTTTCGCGATTGCGCCAATCCTCCGGCGTGATCTTCCAGTTTCGATCCGGGTTCCGTTGCCTCTCCGTAAAGCGCGCGAGCTGCTCGTCGCTGTCTATCTGGAGCCAGAACTTGAGGATGATACAGCCATAGTCGAACCACTGCGCTTCCATCTCATTGATCTCTTCGTAGGCTCTGCGCCACTCCCACTCCGCGGCAAAGCCCTCGACCCGCTCCACCAGGACCCGTCCATACCAGCTCCTGTCGTAAATACAGATATGTCCGGCTTTGGGAAAGGCGTCCCAGAACCGCCAGAGATAGTGGTGCGCCTTCTCCCAGTCGTTGGGAGAAGCGGTGGGAGAGACCTGATATCCTCTTGGATCCAGCCGCTGGGTAAGGCGTTTGATGCAGCCGCCCTTCCCCGCTGCATCCGGACCTTCGAAAACGACGACCATCGGCCTTCGAACCTTGTACAGTTCGTATTGAAGCTCTCGAAGCCGGTTCTGCAGAACCGGCAGCTTCTTTTTATATTCGCCCTTTTCCAGCTGCTTGTCCAGATCCAGATTTTTGAGCACCGAGGGGGCAAGAGAGGACGGGATCGGTTTTTCCGACTCGTCGATCGCTTCTTCTTCCTTGGTCGAAGCAACGGACGGAAAAGGCTGTTCCGAGGTGAGGTTCTGGACTCTCTCTTCCTGCTCGAGGCGACGTTCGATGCAGTCTGCCACCGTCGTCAATATCTTCACCGTCGCGTACCGTTTGTCGTTGGATTCGACGATCGTCCACGGTGCATAGGCCTTATCGGTCTTCTGTATCATCTCCTCGATCAATTTCACGGTCTCGTCGTAATTTTTGTGGTCCTCCCACTCTCGCTCGCTGACCCGCCAGGTGGAAGCGGCGTCCTCGTCCATCCTCTTCAGGCGTTTTTTCTGCTCCTTTTTGCTGATATGCAGGAAAAATTTCACGATCAGACAGCCATCCTGCGAGAGCTGCCTCTCGAAAGAGGAGATATCCTCGTAGGTAACGATCGAACGGGGTTTGTCCAGGATCAGTCTGTACCAGCTGCGACTGAAAATACCGATGCGCCCCCTGGGCGGAGTGAGTGCCCAAAACCTTCTCATCGGCGGCCAATAGGCATTCTGATTGTCGTCGGCGCTGGAGTGGACGTAGTGCACCCTGAAACCACGGGGATCCAGGGGGAGGATCAGCTCGTTCATCAGCGTTCCCTTGCCGGATGCCTCCCATCCCTCGAAGAGGATGATCACGGGAATGTTTCGGTCCCGCGCTTTGCGCTGGAGACTCCCAAGACGTTCACCCAACACAGGCGTCATTCTCTTGTACTCTTCCTTGCCCAGTTTGCGCGAAAGATCGATCTTTTCGAGCATGGCACCTCCTCCAATCCATTGGCATATGGTCTTCGTCGGGTACAAAATCACGATGCTTCGATCGATTGATCGATTAGATCATACTTTACCACGTAGCCGCTTTCATTGGTACCAATCCGATTGAATCGTCTCAAAGAGAAGACACGAGGAAGCTCTTTCGCCCGGACAAAAAACATGGTATTCTGCATAAATTGTTTTTAAGGCGATCTATGTGTTGTTTATCGTTTCATAAACAGCATTTTCTTCAATAAACCCGCTTAAAAGGAGCCATTCGAGTATGTCTGAAAACAGTACCGCGAGCGAGCCCGGGGTGGAAAACAAAAAATACCCGCGCGTACGGGAGATCTTCGGCTCTCTGGTCTTCGACCGACGCGCGATGAGGGAGCGCCTGCCGAAAAACGTCTTCGTCAACCTGGAAGACGCCATGGAGGGACGAAAACCCCTGGAGTCATGCGACGCGGAGATCGTCGCGATGGCGATGAAGGACTGGGCCATATCGAAGGGCGCCACACACTGGGCTCACTGGTTCCATCCTCTCACGGAGAGCACGGCGGAGAAGCACATGGCCTTCACCGTCCCCCTGAACGACGGCTCTCCCCTCGAGATGTTCCGGGGAAAAGATCTCATGCAGGGGGAACCGGACGCCTCGTCGTTCCCTTCCGCCGGACAACGCTCCACCTTCGAGGCGAGAGGATACAGCGCCTGGGACATGAGCAGTGCCGCGTTCATCGTCAAGAGCCCGAAAGGAGGGACGCTCTGCATCCCGTCGGTCTTTCTCTCCTACGACGGTTCTCCGCTCGATCTCAAAACGGGCCTCCTTCGTGCACTCGACTCCATCGAATCGCAGTCGATAAAGCTCCTCCGCCTCTTCGGACAGAGGGGCGTTCGCTACGTCAAGGTAACGGTCGGCGCCGAGCAGGAGTTTTTCCTATTGGACCGCCCCAGAGCGCAAAAGAGGCCGGATATCCGTTTTTGCGGCAGAACCTTACTCGGCGCTCAGCCCGCCAAAGACCAGAAGCTCGACCACCATTATTTCGGAACGATCCCGCAGAGGGTGCTCGCCTACATGGAGGACGTCGAACGCGATCTGGCGCGCGTCGGCATCTCCATCGCGACGAGGCACAACGAGGTCGCTCGGTGTCAGTTCGAGTTCGCCCCCCTTTTCACGGATGCAAACCTCGCCTGCGACCAAAACCAGATCATCATGGAGACGATGCGGAAGTTGGCGCGCAAACACGAGCTTCGGCTCCTCTTTCACGAAAAACCCTTCGCGGACATGAACGGAAGCGGCAAACACGTCAACATCTCCATGGTCGACAGCGAGGGGCGAAATCTTCTGAAACCCTCCTCCAATCACCGAAAGAACGTCGTCTTCCTGTCGTTTCTCTCGTCGTTCGTCTACGGAGTCTTTGAACACTTCGGCTTCTTGCAGGCGGTGACAGCGACAGCGGGCAACATGTACCGCCTGGGCGGACACGAGGCACCGCCCGCCATCATCAGCATCTATCTGGGGGAAGCTCTCACGAATATGTTGAAGGAGATCGGACGGGGGCGGACGGAGCTCAAGAAAAAGCCGACGATGGATCTGGGGCTCGCAAAATTGGCGTCGATCACCGCGCAGGATTCCGACCGCAACAGGACCTCCCCTCTCGCATTCACCGGGGACAAGATCGAGTTCCGGACCCCGCCGACC
>DAIPHL010000044.1:0-14603 GCA_036771375.1 Synergistaceae bacterium
GGTCCGCGAACGTATGGATCAGTTCTCTTGCCATGATGTTCGAGGCACCGCTCTCCTGTGCCGCGACGAACGCCTTTACCGTATACTCTCCGGATGCATGGGATGCGGGTTCGTATTGGAAGGAAACCGTTGTCGTCCCCTGCGGCCCGGTCGTCGAGATGCCCTCGATCACGTAGTACCTGCCGTCCGCGATGCCGGAGACGCCGGTGACGTCGCTTGCCGTGACGGAGTTCCCATCGTAGACGATCGTTCCACCCGTTCCGTTTTCGGGCTCGACGATCTGTACGTACATCTTTCCGTCCACGATCGTGGCGTTCTGTCCGTCCGCGGCGTTTGCGATGTCGATCTCGATCGGTATTCCGTTCGCGCTCTCGCTCTCCGTCGCTCCCTCGATGGTCGTGCTCAGTTCGGGCTTGTCCGAGACGGGCGTGATCGTGGGGTTGACTCCGTCAACCTGTGCTTCCGTCTTGCCGCCGGTCGAGACCGTCGCCTCGATCTTCGCGCTCAGGGAGAAGCTCTGTCCCGGGTTGTTCGGGTTGTCGTTCCAGTGCTCCGGGAGCTTGACGGAGATCGTGTCGATCAGAGTGTCCAGATTTGCCGCGCCCTGGTATCCGGCCCTCCAGACGCCGGGATTGACCTCCGTCATCCCGATGACCTCCGTCCCCTCCGGCAAGTTGGTGAGGGTGATGAAGAATTTTTCGCCGGGGTCCCACGTCGAGGGGTCTGCCGGCCGCGTGAATCCGAATTCGACGAGATCCTTGAGCGGGATCGTCGCGTCTTCGAGCACCGTCGGGTTGAGGGCGACCGCAGTGACCTTGGACGCTTCGTATACCCCAGGCCCGTCGTCCGGGTCGATCACCAGCTTCAGTCCGGCGTCCGATAGACGCTGCTCCTCGGCTTCGCCGTCGCGGGTATAGGCCGTCACCGTGAGCTCGTATTCTTCATACGTCGTATCGAAAAGGCCGGCGCTGTTGTCGGCCGTGAAGTGAAGTGTCTGGACAAGTTCTCCGTTCGAGGGGAAGAGTTGGTCTGCCGGCACTTTCCAGACGCCGTTGTAGCTTCCCTGGTCGTCGGGCGCGTAGCCGATGTAGCTTCCTCCCTCGATGGTCAGGCCGGCGGGAACCCCGCTCACGAGGAAGTACTCCAGTTTTTCGTTCCCATCCGTGTCCGGCAGGTTCCCGGTCGAGTCGGGGTCGTTCTGCTGGCTCACCTTGACGTCGATGCTGAAGGTCGCGTCGTCCTTCAACGTCACCAGATTCTTCGTCGTGTCGACGACGCAGTCGGGATCTGTCGTCGCGTAGTTCGAGAGTGCCGTCACGGTCCCATCCGTGACCGGAGCGAGCGACAGGGTGTACGTCGCCGTCCGGGTATCGGAGACGGATGCGAGCGTTCCGTCGGCCGAGGGATCGGTCACCTCGTATCGGATGTCGAAGTTGACCGTACCGGAGAAGTTCGGTCCGCCCTTCGCGTAGACGTCGTTCAGCTGGCCTGCATCGATCTTGTACCAGCCGTCCTGGGCCACGAGCGGGACACCTCCTGCCGAGAGGATCACACCCGCTGCATTGACCTGAGCTGCGTCGAGCCAGACGTAGTTGATCACTTCGTCCGTGTCGCCTCCTCCGTGGACGATGTCGAACTCGAGTTTGACCTGCTCGTCCTCCTTGCCGGATGTGGCAAGATCGATCGCCGCCTCGGGCGTGGGTTGGACGGAGATGGATATCGGTTTTACGACCTCCTTGGCGTCTCCATCGTTCTCCGTGGTGACGGCCTTGACCTGCACGTTGATCGTTCCGCTGTAGTTCGGTTTTACGACGATCGAGGCGGCGCCGCTGTCGTAGTCGTCCTTCGTGATGCTCCATTGGCGGGTTTCACCCTCTCCTCCGAGAAGCGTGCCGCCCTGCAGGTCGAAATCGGCCTCGAGGCCCGTGACCACGAGGGAGAGTGTCTCCGACCCGTCGACGTCGGAGAGCGAGGCCGTGAACGCATCTTTCAGGGCGATCTTGCCGAGCGCCGCCTCGACATCTCTCTCCGAAGTGGTGAGATCGCTTGTGGTAAGCGTCGGCAGGTCGGCGACTCCCTTGATCTGAACGGGAAGCTGAAGGACCGTGGGCGCGGACTCCCCTCCGTAGACCGCCCCGCCGATCGTCATCCTGTCGACCGAGACGGCGCTGACCTTCAGTTCGAAGTTCGCGTTGCTGTCCTGTGGCGCCTGAATCGTGAAGGGCGCGTCTTTGTCGAAGTTCTCGATCGTGATCTTTCCATTCGTCGGCGTGAGCTCGTTCCCATTGTATACGAGCTTTGCCCCGTCGGGAATATCCTCGATCGTGACGTTGAACGTCTCCCCTGGGTCCGTGCTCGTGGGGCGAAGATCCAAATCGATCGGTTCGTCCTCCTTCCCGATCGCCTGCGCACGCGCGAAGGTCACGGGGTCCGGCACCGGCTCTACGACGAGATTCGTCAGCTCGGCTTTGCCGGAGACGGCCGTTGCCTTCTGTCCCGTTTCGGGGTCGATGTCCTCCGTGAGAGCCTGTACCGTGATCTTGAAGAGCCCCGCAACGCCGGGCGGCGCCTGGAACTGGAGGGTGTCGAGGAACTCCACTGGAACCCTGACCGGAGTGCCGGAGAAGGTAACGGTTCGGACCGTTCCCGAGGCGTCGGTGTAGAAGAACTTCGATCCGTTCGCGGAGTTTTCAACTCCCTGCCATTCCAGGATCTCCGGTTTCAGGTAGGCGTATGTCCGTTCGTACAGGCTGCCCGACGGGCCCTGATCCTGATCTTTGTTGCTCCAGCCGTCTTTGAGGTTGAAACCCTCGCTGTTCAGGTCGAAAAGCACGTCCTCTCTCATGAGAGTCGAATAGACATGATTGCCCATTATGGAGAGGTCCGGCTGCCCGTCGCCGTCGGAGTCGACGCCCTCCTTTTCCGCGACCGGCGTGACTTCGACCTTGAGGTCGAGCGTCTTCGTGCCTTCGACCTCGGTGATGTTCGGGTCTCCCGCATATTTTACGCTGTCCACGGTCGTCACGTCGACTGTCAGGCGCGCGTCACTGGCGGAGTGTGCCGGCGGAGTGATCGTGTAATTCAGGTAATGCCCGTTTGCGATGGCGTCTCCTTCGAGGGAGAATGTGCCGCCGGCGACGGTGACTTCCGCTCCGGCCTGGTCCTTCACGGTCCACCCGTCCGGGATGTCGCGGACCTCGATCTTCGTGATCTTCTCCGGGTTTGCGCCGGGGTTTACGCTCGTATCCGTCACCCTGAGTCCGGAGAGGAATTTGTTCGTCTGCCCCGTGGGAAGGGTGGAATCGTGCCTGGTGTCCTCCGGCATCGTGATGTCGCTGATGGCGACGTCTCCTGCGACCGGTGCGACCTCGTCGAAGTTCAGCGTGACCGTCGCGTCCTTCTCGGGAGCGAAGGCCCCGGTGTCGGGGTCTTTGTCCTGCGCCACCAGGCGGACGGTTGTGCTGCCCAGTGCTCCGCTCAGATCGGTCGCCGCGCCGACGTAGATAGGTGGAATGGCGGCTGGATCCTGCGTCAGATCGATGATGAACTTGCCGCCCTCCTCCGTGTAGGGCTCCATCCGATTTCCATCCTTGAATACCTGCAACTTGCCGCCGAGGGAGTCGATTTCAAGCCATCTCTTCTCGCTGTTGTCGGTGGTGTCGCCCAGAAACGACGCTGCGAGAAGAGTCGCGATGTCGAACGTGCCCTCCTCGACGAGGTTGGTGACGGTGTACGTGGTGCCTCCGTCTATCGTCAGGCCGACGGGGTCGGTGACGGCCTGGACCGTGACCTTGACGTTGGCCGTCGAGGTCGCGCCATCGACGTTCGGGAGTTTTGCCCCGTTGTCGTCGACCTCGTAGGAGGTCGCGGAGACCTTGACGGTGAAGTCCACTCCGCTGTCTTTCGGCGGAAGCACCATGAGCGACTCGTACTCGTCTTTTGTCATCTGAATGACGCCTGGTTCGTCCGCTCCGTTGACGTACGGTTGATCGGTCAGCAGGATTCTGACGGAGCCGTTCTCCGTCGGAGATTTCCAAATTTCCGTACCGTCGGGCTTGTAGAGCGTGACTTCCTTGGGAATACCGCTCAACGTGATGGCGCCGAGACGTTCCGGGCTGTCGTGGGGATCGCCGGAGCCGGTCAGATCGGTCGCGTCCGTGATCGACGGGGCCTTCAGGCCGAGCGGGACACGGGTATCCTCCGGTGTCGTGACGTTTCCGCCGGGCAGGGCCGGTTTGTCGGAGATCGGCGTGACGGAGAGCGTAAGCGTCCGGGTCCCGTCCGTTCCGCCGAACGCCTGGCCACCGCTGGTCGCCGTGTAGGTGACCACCGGTCCCGGTCCGCTGTAATTCGTGGCGGGATTGAAGGTGTAGTTTCCGTCGGACGTGATCTGGAAGGTTCCAATGGTTTTCCCCTCGCCGTTGACGATCTCTACCGGCGTGCCGCCGGGCGTGAACTCGCCGGTCACTCCGCCGATCGTGAACTTGCTGATTTCCAGTTGCTCCCCGGCATCGGGGTCCTGGGTGGCCGCCTCGAAGACGTTTCCGGTCTTGGGCCCGTCCTCCGGAGTGGATGTCACGATGTCCGGTGCCAACGCGCCCATGTCGTTCGTCCCGGTGACGGTGATTTTCAGGGTCGTCGTCGCCGTTCCGCCCTTGTCGTCCGTGATCGTGTAGGTAAACGTGTCGGTCTTGGTATCGCCCTCCGCGATGGAGTTCGCCTTGTCCTCGTCGAGCGTGAAGGTGTAGCTTCCGTCCTCCTCGATGACGACCTTCCCGTACGTTCCGACGATCTCCGTGCCCACGCCGCCCGTGACGGGAGAGCTTTCCTCTCCCGCCGCGACGCCGGATACCTTGATGGTGTCTCCGTCCGGATCGCTGTCGACCCCGGGCGAGCCTTCGATGACGTTGCCGGTTGCGGGGACGGGATCGCCCTCCGTGACGCGGTTTTCGTCCGGTAGGGCGACCGGAGGATCGTTCGTCCCGGTGACGGTGATTTTCAGGGTCGTCGTCGCCGTTCCGCCCTTGTCGTCCGTGATCGTGTAGGTAAACGTGTCGGTCTTGGTATCGCCCTCCGCGATGGAGTTCGCCTTGTCCTCGTCGAGCGTGAAGGTGTAGCTTCCGTCCTCCTCGATGACGACCTTCCCGTACGTTCCGACGATCTCCGTGCCCACGCCGCCCGTGACGGGAGAGCTTTCCTCTCCCGCCGCGACGCCGGATACCTTGATGGTGTCTCCGTCCGGATCGCTGTCGACCCCGGGCGAGCCTTCGATGACGTTGCCGGTTGCGGGGACGGGATCACCCTCCGTGACGTGGTTTTCGTCCGGTAGGGCGACCGGGGGATCGTTCGCCGGTCCCGGCGGAGGCCCGGAAGGTCCTCCCGGCCCGGATGGTCCCGACGGGGGAAGCGGTTCCGGTTGAGGTTCCGGGATTGGATCGGGCATCGGCGGCGGAGGCGGCTCCGGGATTGGATCGGGTATCGGTGGCAGAGGCTGCTCCGGTTGGGGGGTGGGTGTGGGGACGTCGGGTTTTATGTCGAAGGGCAGTGGCGTGTCGTCGGTGAGAAACGGCATGAAATCGTCTTCGCCCTGCGAGGGAGGATAGTCGATCTCCGCACCGTACAGGGGAAATTTGACCCGGTCCATGTCGAACGTGTAAGCGATGCGGGGATTCTCCGTATGGCGTCCACGGAAGGAGAAGACCTCGTTCGCGTCGCGGCCGAGGTTTCCCGCGTCGAAAAACCGCATGTCCATCAGGTAGTCCGCCCTGGGGGCGCGGAAGAAGCTGAACCCGGTCGCTTTTGCGTTGCCCTCCGAGGTGTCCTGTGCATTTTCGTCGAGCAACGGCTGTTCCGAAGAAAGCGTTTCCGGCGTCGCCGTCGGGTCGGGCGTCTCTCCGGGCGCCGCGAACGGCGTCATGTTTTCGGGGGTCACGACGAGCGAGTGGTTTGGCGGGATCTCGAAATCGGCGCCCGAGGGGTCTTCGAATTGAACCGTACCGTTCCGGGTGATCAGCATATCCCCCTGATGAACGATGTCTCCCGCTTTGATCGTCTTGAGCGTTCCGTCCGGTAACCGGACGAACGCCTCTCCCTCTACCTTCAATACCTTAAGTGCCAGCATTGTCTGTGCCATGTCAACCTCTCCTTAGTTTTCCGAGTAATCCTTCTCCACCGTCGGCAGGGCGGAGAAACGAAGGAAAAACGCATATACCCTGTTTTGCAACGGTCATCGACCGAAAGAATGGCCGACATTCGGCGTATGATTCGAACGGGCAAAGCGGAATTTTCATGTTCAGCGCTCCCGGAGCGCGTTTGCCTTTGCGCGCAGCAACGGCCGTAGGAGATAACTCAGAATGCTCCTCTTGCCGGTCTTGATATCGATCTGTGCAACCATGCCCGGAAGGATGGGGAGTCCTTCCCCGAAATCCGTCCGTTCGATCTTCACGCGCGCCCGATAGTAGGTCGTTCCTTTTTCGTCCGTGATCGTATCGGGCGTAATGGATTCGATCACGCCCTGCACACCGCCGTAGACGGCGTATTCGTAAGCGGTGAACTTGACGATCGCCTCCTGCCCGGGACGGATAAACGCCCTGTCCCGGGGCGAGAGCTGCGTTTCGACGAAGAGGGCCTCTTCGTCCGGGACGATCTCGGCCACCAGACCGCCCGGCATGATCACCGCGCCGGTCGTGTTCACGGCGAGCCGCTTCACCGTTCCCCTGATGGGAGAGCGGATTTCCGAATGTACAATCCGGTCGGACAGAGCCTTGTTTCCCTCGGATAAGCTTTCCAGCTCGCCGAGAGTCGCGTTGAGCTCGTTTCGCCAGAGCGATTTCGTCCGAAAATCCAGTTCTCTCAGTTGTCCCTCCCCCTCTTGAATGGAGGCCTTGATCCGGGAGATCTGGGCCGCGGCCTGGCTCCGGTCCGATTTGGCCTGGGCAAGCGCTCTCTCCAGTCTCATGACCTCGACTTTGGGAATGGCTCCGCTCTCCAGAAGAGGACGCGTCATATTCAGCTCCTGCTCGGCCAGGCTGCGCGACTGTGATGCATGAGAGTACCGCGCGTTCGCTTCCACGAGCTCCTGCCGCTTCTGACGAATCTGTTCCCTGATTATGTCGGTGCGCGAGGAGAGCTCCTGCAGGTTCGTCTGGTACAGCTTGCGTTCGTTTTCCACGATTTCCGGTATCGCGCTGCACAGATTTTCCGGCGGCGAAAAAGGAGAGCCGGAGCTCAGGGCTTGGAGGCGGGCCGCTTTCGCTTGGAGCGAGAGGACTTTCGCCTGTTGTTGACCGAGCATCGAATCGAAACGAACCGGATCTACACGGATCAGAACCGCTCCTTTTTCGACCCGATCCGCCTCCTTGACGAGAATCGCCTCGACCAGGCCCCCATCGACGGATTGAACGGCCTGGGTCCCCGATTGAGCGACCGCCTTTCCCGTTCCGCTCACCACCTCGTCGAGGGGAGCCAGGGCGGCCCAGGCCAAAAGCGCCAGGAACGTGATCGCGATGACGTAGATGAGCCTGCGCCCTCTCGTCGGATTTTGTTCCTCGAACGTCCAGGCGCTGTCCACGGTCCAGTCCCCACAGCTTCGTGTCTCACCGGGCGAGGTGAGTTTGGCGACGGATGCGCCCGTCAGGCTCTTTCCGCATCTCTCCATGTATTCCACGAGGCGTCCGAGACGCCTGAATCCTTTTTCTTCGATGGGGCGAACCATCTCATCCGCCTCCTTCTATCTTCGCTCTTGAACGATAGAGCAGCTCCAAAACCCGTTCCTTCGGCCCGTCCGCGATGACCTTTCCCTCGTCCAGCACGATGATGCGGTCGACGAGCTCCAGAAGCGCGGTCCTGTGGGTGACCAAAATCAGCGTCTTGTCCTCGATGAACGAGGCGAGGTTCCGGCGGACGTGTTCCTCGCTCGAATTGTCCATGGACGCGGTCGGTTCGTCGAGCATGAGGATGGGGGCCTGTTTCAGCAGGGCCCTGGATACGGCGATTCCCTGCCTCTGCCCGGAGGAGAGACACTCTCCCCGTTCTCCGACCTGCATGTCGAAGCCACGGGGATGCAGGTTGGCGAAGCGGTCCACTCCCGTGGCGACGGCGGCTTCGAAAATTTCCGAGTCGCTCCTCGGAGGGTTCCCGAACATCAGGTTTTCCTTCAACGTGCCGAAAAAGAGGATCACGTCCTGCGGAACCGACGTTTCTGCGGAGCCCGCCGGGATCGATCTGACGGATGTCCGCTCCGTCGATGAAGACGGTGCCGCTCTGCGGTTGATAAAGCCCGAGGAGAAGTTTTCCCACGGTGCTCTTTCCCGATCCGATGCGCCCCACGAGGGCCACCCGCTCCCCGTGCGCGATTCGGAATGAGACCCCGGAAAGCGCGGGTCTCTCCTGTCCCGGATAGGTGAACGTCACACCGCTGAACTCCACATCGCCCTTCAGGCGGGGGCGGCTGAGGAACGTCCCCTCGCTCGGCCGCTCCGGCTCCTTTCTCATGATGTCGTCCAGTGCGGCGAGGGAGCGGGACGCCGTGTTGTACTGCATGAGAAGCCCCGCGGCCCTTCCGACGGGCGCGATGCAGCGGGAGGAGAGCATGTACACGGCGATGAGCGCACCCATGCTCAACGAGTTGTTGACCACCAGATACACGCCGACGAGCATCGTCACGACGGAGACGGTCTGTTGGACCCATTGGGTCCCGGTGATCACCGAACCGGAGAGCAGGCGCAGGCGCGTGTTTACATGCTCCAAAAAAGAAACGGACGTCTCCCAGCGCTTTTGCACGTGAGACTCCGCCCCCTGGGATTTCACGGTTTCCATTCCGACGAGGCTCTCGATCAGGGTCGCGTTCTTGAGTGCGCTTGCCCGGTTGGTGGTCTCGGCGAGGTCGCGCATCGTTCCCTGGATCAGGGCCGCGTGGAGGAGGATCAGGACGGAACCTACCGCGAGCGGAATCGCGAGCGGCCAGGCGATGAGAGAGATGATCAGAAGGAAAAAGAGGGAAAAGGGAATGTCCACATATGCGAACAGCGTGGCCGACGATATGAAGTTCCGAACCGATTCGAACCCCTGAATCACGTTGGCGAACGACCCCACGGAGGAAGGACGGTCCGCCGTCTTCAGAGCGAGGACCTGTTCCATCATGATCGCGGAGAGCCTGGTGTTCGTCCTCGCGGCCGCCTTGTCGACGAGATGCGTTCGCGCCATGTGGAGCAGAAAATCCGCACTCACCATGATGAGAACGCCGGCTGCGGTGACCCAGAGAGAATCCATCGCCCGGTTCGGGATGATCCGGTTGTAGATGTTCATCGTAAAAAGAGGCATCGCCAGCGCGAAGACGTTGCTGATCGCCGATGCCGTGATGACGTCCCGGTAGATGGGACGGTTTTCCGAGATGGAGCTCCAGAACCAGCTGGAGCTCCGCTTCCTGTTGTACGAGGGAGCGCGCTCGTCGAACCGGAAGAGGGGTTTGACGTAAAACGCATAGCCCGAGTAGAGCGTCTCCAGCCTGGAGAGTTCGATCGTCGTCTCACCGTCGCCCAACTCCGGAAAGAGGACGCGGGCGACGCCGTTCTGCCGGTCCATGGAGAGCAGGACACAGGCCCTGTTCTCCGAGAGGACGAGGACCAGGGGGAGAAGGGCCGTGTTGAGCTTTCCAAGGGGGGCGCGCGTGATGCGGCTCGTCATTCCCGCCTTCGCCGCGGCCCGTTCGAAGCACGATGGTACCAGGATATCGTTTTCGAGCGGAAGCCCGGAGAGGATCCTCTCGAGGGAGACGAACAAACCATGAATCTGGCTTATCTTCAGGAGGCAGAAAGCCAGATCTCCACCCTCCGATCCGTTCGTCCCTTTCGCACTCCCGGAGGAGACGGCATCCCTCTCCTCCGGAGGGACCGATTTCTCCGTCATTTTTATTTTGGCGTCTCCAATACGGGCTTTATGCCGAGCTCCTTCGCGGTGGGAACGTCGTCGCGGGTGATCCCGAAAAGCGAGGTGAGAGCGCCGGACTCGTGCAGGAAGCTCGCCTTCGCTCCGATGTACCCGAAACGCGCGTTGACGTAGGCCCTTTTAGCCTGAAACGCTTCGTTCTGTGCGTCGAGGAGATCGAGCAGGCTGCGGCGACCGACCTCGAATTGCTGACGATAGGCGCGCTCCGTGGCCTCGGAAGATTTCCAGTGCTGCTCCAGCGGTTCGAGCTGTTTTTCTAAGGAGTGAATGTCGTTGTAGGCGACCAGGAGTGCCTGGCCCACCTCCCGTTCGGTCTTTTCGAGGATCGCCTTCGACTGCTCGTAAAGAGAGAGGAGACGTCTTGCCGTCGCTTCGTTCGTGCCTCCGTCGAAAACGTTGTAACGGAGGACGAGTTCGACCATGGATTTGTCCTTGCGGCCGTCCGTGCCGTCCGTGTCGTTTTCGATGTTCACTCCTGCGCGAATGTCGATGTGAGGACGCATCTTCGCCCTCTGCTCCTCGAAAGCGAAGTAGGTCGATTAGACGCTCTGCAACACGGAGTTCTTGCGGGGACTCGCCTCGAGCCCCAGGTGAAGCGTCTCCTCCGGAGTCTCCGGAAGGCTGAAGGCGGCGAGTTCGCCGGGTTGCAACGTTTCGTCCGGCATCACCCCTACGGTGCGGAAGTACTGTGTGGAGGCGTCGTGCAGGTTGCCCTCCTCGGTGATCAGGTTGACCCGAGCCAGGGCGATCCGTCCCGTCACGATATCGATGTCGGCCGAGCTGTCGATCCCCGCCCGGGAGCGAGCCTCGACCTTTTTCATGATCTCCTCGTGCCGCTTCAGGTTCAGTTGGGCGAGCCGGATCATTTCACGATAGCGGTTGACGTCGTCGTGGCTCCGAAAAGCGAGAAGGGCCACCTTCTCTATGGAGGAGAGGAGGTCGTAGTATTTTGCGTTTTTCGCGTAGCCGAATTTTTTTGCCTGGCTCCGCGTCATGCCGCCGTCGTAAATCATCTGGCTCAGCGTGAGATAGGCACCTTCGCGGAAGTAGTTGTGCTGGTCACGGTTGCGGTAGGCCTTCCCACCCAGATTTTCCCAGCCCGCGGATACGGTGACGTCCACCTTGGGGAGATATCCTCCCCTTGCTGCCTCCTGTTCGACCTGTGCCGCCCGAAAGGCGTGCCACGCCGCTTGAACGTCGGGATTCGTCAGAACCGCCTGTATGACGGTTTCCTTCATCGTTTTGCCCAACGCGGAGGCAGCCGGGAAGACAAACGTTAGTACCAGAACCAAAGTATAAAAGACCCTCTTGATGGATTTCAAAAAACTCCCTCCTGTTGAATCATTTCCCCTCCCGGAGGAGGACATGAATCGGCGGCAATGGAAAGACCATCTCCACCCTTCGGCCCATTGCATCGCCGGATCGAGGACGACGATGACACTTTCTCGCATCGAACGAAATTTCACGCGAGACTGATAAACGAACGCAGGCTCCTTCTCCAGGTGATTTTTTCGAATACATTCATCCCCCAAATTCGACGAAGGATTTGTTCGAAACATCTTTTGGAAACGTTCGTTATAATGAATAATGCCCATTACAATTAATAATGTCGAGTTATGGATATGAGACGTCGTCCCGTGGACAATGCAGTTTTTGTATGTGACATCGCCGTGCGTATAGGTCATTCCGTATCTCCGAATTTCCCATAGCGTGCGCGAAAAGATGGGAGACTTTGAGATCAACGGCAAATCACACCAAAATGGCGAAAATACATCTCATACTTCCGCCGTTCGTTTGGTTTGTCAAAATACAATTTAATTAAACCCCAAAAGACAAAAAAGCAAAACACCTTGACACTTCATGTAACGTACAAGAGCTTTATACTATTAATATGATAATATTCGTCTTCGGATTTGTCAAGATTCTGGCCGATTCTTAAGTATTTTCCCATGTATTTTTTGTTTATTTCAGTTTCGTTGAAAATTTGCTTCCGTGGATACCTCGGCGTCCCGGGAAAGTGCCCGCGCAAAACGTGTTCAATCCTTCCGGCTCAACGTGTGAAAATTTCCTGCATCCTGTAAAGATTATCATCCATGACGGAAACGGGCAAATACAGCTACAGACTGTTTTCCACAATCGTTGGATTAGGAGAAGCAACCGCTTGCTCTCTCAAACCAAAGCTGGGCCTCCTCTTCGGTGTTTTCGCCGTCAAGAGAGTAAAAGCCTGCAATGTCAACAAATGGAACGGAGCCTAAATATGCGGGGGTCCCGTTCAAAAGGGCATCGCTAACAATCACTCCATACCCCATGAACTCGTTTTCTTCCTCGTCGTCGATATCGATGGCGTGTTCGTCGTAATAACCCACGATACACGTCACAATGTCTCCGTCTTGGAAAAGTGGAGAACGTCCGCCCTTGAGCTTGAGTTTGAGCCGCCTTCCCACATAGCGGTCAATCTCCTCATCCAGGATATGAACGGATAAATACTGTTCAGGCATTTTCTTCCTCCATTTCTCTTCGCTCGATCAGGCGGAAACGCCGGGTACAAATGCGAGCCAGACTTTCATGAATAGAAAATATCGATATCAATAAATAATATGTCGTAAAAATTGTCAACACCGACGAAAAACCTCGACACGCAGATGTCGGAGGTTGTGTTTTGGGGTCGTCAAATTGGTGGCAAAGGAAACAATTGCACAAGCATAGAGTATATCGATCGATTACAAAAAAGAGGAAAGAGGTGTCAAGTTTGTATTTTCCCTTGTTCTTTGACTGTGATGATCTCCTCTCCTGATCCGTCATTCGTCTTCGGAAGATGCCCGCATGGGTATGGCATCGAACCGGAAGGGTTGAACGCGTTTTGACCGGACGTTTTCCAGGAACGTAGACATCCGGATATGGACAAAAGTAAGGAAGTCTTTTACTATGTAACATAGTTGCTTTGCAATGGTGCCTATCGCGGGGGACGTTGCCAAAAGCCACTACACTAAAGGAGAGGTGAGCATCCATGAGTCGGTATTGGAGGAAGAAGTCGTCTCGTTTCATTTGCGTCTTGTTTTTGTCTGTATCGCTGCTCTTTTTCCTTGTGGGAGCGTCTTTTGCTGCCGGGACCCTCACGGATCTGCAAAACGCGATAAAGGGAACGCCTTCAGGGGGTACCCTGATGCTCGGGGACGACTACGCCTGGGCGGATTCGGATTTCGCCGCGGTGAGCAACGACGGCGTCCTCGTGGATCGCGCCATCACAATCGACGGAAACGGCAAGAGCGTGAGCGGAGGCGGCAAGACCCGGGTGCTGCGGATTGAGGGAGTCAAGGGTTCCGATCTGCTTACGATCAAGAACCTCACGGTCAAAGAAGGGGGCAACAGCGTAAGCGGCGCCGGCATCTTCGTCAGCGAGGGAAACCGTGTTCGCTTCGAGAAGTGCACGGTCACGAAGAACGGGACGAAACAAGGAACGCACACCAAGGATGGGGGAGCGATCTTTATCGACTCCAAGGCGGTCGTCTCCTTCAAGGACTGCGTCATCAAGGACAACCTCGGAGCCGATCGCGCGGCCGGGGTTTATCTCAAGGGAAATGGAACTTTCGAAGATTGCACGATCACGGGAAACATCGGCTCTTCCCGTGGCGGCGGCGTCTACGTGGACCCCGGGTACAAGGCGCCGAAACGCGGTGGAGAGTGGGGCGGAAACGTCGTCATGAAGAACTGCGTCATCACCGGCAACAAGGGTGGCCGTGGCGGTGGTGTGTATGTTAACAGCGAGAACGACAAGGTCAACCTTTTTGAAAACTGCACGATAGCAAACAACGACGTCTCCGAAAACAAGGTGGGCAACTGCGGCGGGATTCTGTTTTACAACGCGATCGGTCGCCTCAGCGGCTGCTCCGTGACCGACAACAGGGCGAAGAGAGGCGGTGGCGTGATCATCGATGTGCTCACGGACGTTACCATAGAAAACAGCAAGATCACGGGCAACCGGGCGACGGAGAAACTGGGGGGAGGGCTGCTCTGCCATGACGGTTCCCATCCGGAGGATACCATGAAGGCCGTCGGCGTCGTGAAGCTGTCGAACAATACGATCCAGGGCAATACGTCCACCACCGGAGCCGACGATGTCTCCATTCACTGGTCCAAGAACGATGATAAGTCCAAAGACGTCTCGCTCGGTCCGTGGGTGCCGAGATACGACGGAAAGATAGAGAGCCTTGGGGGAAATACGATTGGCACGATCGTGAATCCCCGTAACTTCACGAGGGCAGGCAGCGACACGGTTGTGGCGACCAGGACCGAACTTCCCGATGGACACCCGGACAAAGAGGGTTCCGCGGGAGAAGGCGGTGGTGGGGGTGGCTGTGACGCCGGTCTCGGGTCGCTCGCGTTGATCGCTGCCGCCGTGGTCGCTCTTCGCAGGAAGATCTGACCTACGGCCGGACGCGAGAGACGGAACTGGAAAGGAAGTCCACGGGGGTCCTTTTCCCTCATGTATGCCTCCGGCACGGACCGGTGCAGGGTGGTAAAGGGCTGTTGTCCCCCTCGCAGCAGGGAATTACCGGGGGGCGGGTGCTTCGCCGCGATGTAAATCTCGAGGCAACCGGAGACGAATCCAACGAATGTTTAACGAAAAGAGGGCCGTGCACTTAACGCACGCGCCGACC
>DAIPHL010000045.1:0-14554 GCA_036771375.1 Synergistaceae bacterium
CTGCACGATAAGATCGTATGCCGCCTTCGAGCTGTACGGTCCGTACTGCCCGAAGCCGGAAGAAGCGGCGTAGATCAGTTTGGGGTTGATTTCGTGCAGGATTTCATAGTTCAGTCCCAACTTCGCCATCGTACCCGGCTTATAGTTTTCGACGAGCACATCGGCTCCGGCGGCCAACTTTTTCAGGATCTCCCGTCCCCGCTCCTCCTTCAGATTCAACGTCACGCTGCGTTTACTCCGATTGAGACCCATATAGTAGGCGCTGATCCCGTTTTTGTAGGGGCCGTACGCCCTGGAATCGTCTCCGCCCTTCGGATTCTCCACCTTGACGACATCTGCACCCATGTCCGCGAGAAGCATCGTGCAGAATGGGCCGGCGAGCACCCTGGTGAGATCGATGACGCGCAATCCGCCCAACGGTTTTGACATCAGGTTTATCCCTCCGCTCAAATTATATTACACTCTACGCGACCTGCTCTTTTGCTCTTGCGAACTTGTTATATAAATACATTTAACACTGGCTTTTTAGCATAATAACCGAGATATAGACAAAAAAACATGTCAATAGATGACAAATATCCCGACGGAATCAAGGCAGCTCTTATAAAAAAACAGTTCTCAAGAGAGGGGACTCCATCCGAAAGTGACGGGTGGCATTCGGATGCGGTGGGCGCCGTTCACGAAAAAAGGCCGTGCCATGAAAGCACGGCCTTACACACATCTGAGACAAGGCGTACATCAGTGTCCCGGCGTCACGTCCACTCCGTTTCTGATGACGTAACGCGGAGCGTTGTGCTCCCATATCGCATGGTAGACATCCTCGGCGTCGAGAATGACGAGATCGGCGTTCCCTCCCGGCTCCAGAACATGCCCCTTCATTCCGAGGGCTCTTGCCGCGCTGGTGGTGACCATATCGTAGATGGTCTCCATCCCCTCGAAGGTGGTCATCCAGAGAAGATGAACGGCGAGGAAGGCGACCTCCAACATGTTGTTCCGTCCGAACGGATAGTATGCGTCCGCGATGTCGTCCTGCCCCAGCGCGACGTTGACACCGGCCGCGACGAGGTCCTTGACGCGCGCATGAAGGGGACCGGTCTGCGGATCACTGACGAGCCCGATCCCGGCTTTTTTCAAGAGCGCGACGATCTTGCGGAAGTAATTCTCCTCGTAGAGCGCGATCGCCCGACAGTGCTGCGCCGTCGTCCGTCCCTGCATTCCCGTCTCGATCGTCTTGACCGCGTACATCTCGAGGGTGCGCTCGCCGGGGTCGCCGACGTCGTCCAACAACATCGAAAGACCCTTGTCATACTTCTTCGCGATCTCGAACATCCTGTCGATGTGCGCACGTTCGTCGGCGGCGGTGTACTCGATCCACGGAATTCCTCCCACGAAGTCCGCGCCCAGGTCCATCGCCTGCCGGACGTAGTCCTCCGCACCCGGATCCCTGACCACGCCGTCCTGCGGAAAGGCGACCACCTGAAGATCGACACGTCCCTTATACTCCTCCCGGGCCTTTATGAGAGAGCGCACCCCCTCCAGTCTGGCCTTGGGGTCGACGTCGGCGAAGGCCCGGATATGGGTGTTTCCGTACTTCAGGGCGAGGTCGCAGGCTTTTCGGACGTTGGGGAGGATCCATGACTCGTCGTAGGCCTCCTTGAAGCGCGCAGCTTCCTCGATCGCCGTCATCGCACCGCCCATGCCGCCGTCGTGATAATTTCCGAGCGCCCCCTGCCCCGCCATCTCGAGCGTATAGACTTTACAGAGGTGAAGGTGTCCGTTGACGAACGATTCCGTGACGAGCCCACCCTCGGCATCGATCTCCTTCGTTGCGCCGCGAGAGGGTGCTCCCGGCGTGACTTCCGCGATCTTCCCGTCCTTTATGGCGATGGAGAAAAGCTCCTTGCCCCTCTTTCTCAGTCTCGCGTTTTTGATCATCATATCCATGGGTCGATCTCCTCCTTTTTATTTTACAACTCTTCTTTTTTCTTCTCCTGCATCTTTTTTCGCGCGATCATCGCAGCGTCCCATATGGTTTCATATCCCGTACAGCGACAGAGATGTTTGTTCAGGGCTTCTTCAAGCACTTCATCGGGGGTATCCGGATCCTTATCGAGCAGGGCGTAAAGCCGCATCACCAGGCCGGGGGTACAGAAACCGCACTGGATCGCGCCCGCCTCGATGAAGGCTTCCTGAATGGGGTGAAGCTTCCCGTCCTTCGCCAATCCCTCGATCGTGACGATCTCTGCGCCCTGCGCCTTCGTCGCCGGAACGACACAGCTCAACACCGCCGCGCCGTTCATGACGACCGTGCAGGAACCACACTGTCCGGCGCCACAACCGACCTTCGTTCCCACGAGCCCGAGGGAATCGCGCAACACGTCGACGAGCATCACCCGTCCCTCTTCCAACACCACGGCCCGGGGTATCCCGTTGACGACCATTTCAAGAACGTTCATGAGCGAACACCTCCGCTAACCTTTCCTGGAGAGCGCTTCCAGCACCACGTCCGGCGTGAGGGGAAGGCGCGTGAACTCGATCCCCGTCGCGTCCGCGACCGCGTTCAGGACGACCGGCGCGACCACGACGATCGGATGTTCCGCCACCGGCTTCGCGCTCCAGGGACCGACCTTGTTCGGGGTCTCCAGAATGAAAAAGGACTGTTTCTTCGGGATATCCCGCAGTTTCGGAATACGATAGCCGGAGAAGTTGGTGTTGCGTATCACCCCGTCCTTGAACACGATCTTCTCCATGAGCACTCCACCCAGCCCCTGCACGACGCCGCCGCGGATTTGCCCCTCGACGAGCCTCGGGTTGATCGCCTTTCCGATGTCGAAGGCGGAGGCGAAGTGGAGAATTTCGATCCGCCCGCTCGACTTCTCGACGCGAAGGCTGCACGCCTGCGCCCCGAACGTCCAGCTGCTGGCGACGTTGCCCATCCCCGTCTCCGGGTCGGGGTCCTCGACGTCCGCCACCCGGTACCAGCCGGTCGCCTGGAGAGGCTCTCCGATCGTGTTCCCCGTCTTCGTCATGTACCCCCGCGAGAGCTGCCCCAGGGAAAGCGTATCGCCGGTGTTCCGGTGGGTGTAGACCCCGACCGCGTAGTCGACGAGCTCCGGTTCACAGTGCCATACCAGACAGGCGTTCTTCCGGCCGAGGTCGATCAGGCGCGAAGCCGCACTCTGAATGGCCCGCCCGCCGCGATACGTCTGGAGAGAAGCGACGGTCATCCACTCCCAGGGATTGTGCTGGGTGTCCACGAAGTTGCTGACACTGACCTTTTCGATCGGGATCTGCAGGACCTCGGCCGCCATCTGTGCAAACACCGTGAAAACGCCCTGTCCCATCTCGATCCCGGCCAAATTGACGAAGGCGCATCCGTCCGGGTTCATGTGTATCGCACAGGTCGAACCCGCGTTGGCGGCGTGCTTGGGCGATTTGAACATGGCCGCGAAACCCCTGCCGTAACAGTACCTCTCGTCCTCGGGAGGGAGTTCCTCCTTGTAGATCGCTTCGCGCACCGCATCGAGGCATCCGGGGAGGTCGCCCATATCTTCCTTCATCACCTGCCCGACCGAGTTCACGCGCCCCGGGGCCAGAAAGTTCTTCTTCAGAAGCGCCTCGTGCGGCATGCCGAGCTTCTTCGCGAGCATATCCAGCAAGCGCCCCACCATGAACTCGCCCTCGGGGTGTCCGTAGCCCCTGAAGGCCCCCACAGGCGGCGAATTTGTATATACCCCGTAGGAGTCGACGTGGCAGTTCGGGATCTCGTAAGGACCCGTACAGTTGTGCCCCGCCACGGTATCGACGAAGAGGCCCGTGTCGCCGAAGGCGCCGTCCGCGAAATACATCTTTGCCGAAAGAGCCGTCAATGTGCCGTCTTTTTTGGCTCCCAGCTTCATGGAACCCTTCATGCCGCGCCCGAGGAGGGTGCCGGTGAAGATCTCCTGCCTCGTCAGGATGAGCTTGACCGCATAGCCGGGGACGAAACTCGCCGTCCAGGCGACCAGAGGCTCCATGGCGACATCCGACTTGCCTCCGAAACCGCCGCCGAGGAACGGCGAGTGAACGCGGATACGGCTGGTCTCCATCTTGAACATGGCACCGAGGACATCCCGCAGGATGAACGGCCCCTGCTGCGACGCCCATATCTCCATGGACTCTTTTTTCGAGTCGAAGCGGCAGATGGCCCCATGCGGTTCAAGAGCCGCGTGGCTGCTCAGGGGAAATTCGAAATCCGACTCCACAGTCACGTCCGCCTCGGCAAAGCCCCTTTCCGCGTCGCCCTTCCGGAGTTTGTAATGATGGAAGACGTTGGTCCCCGGAATCGGGAAGACGCACGACTCGACCCTCCAGTAGTCCTCCACCCTGTCATGGACCAGGGGCGCGCCCTCCTGGGCGGCCTCTATCGGATCCAGGACGTACGGCAACGGTTCGTACTCCACCTTGATCTTGGCGAGCGCCGCCTGGGCCTGCTGCGACGTTCTCGCGATCACGACCGCAACCGGCTCCCCCGCGTGGCGGACCTTCTCGAACGCGACGGCCGGCTGATCCACCAGACAGGCCCCGAAGAGCATCGGCCGGTCTTGGCCGCTCAACACCTTGACCACTCCGGGCATCGTCTCGGCTTCCGACTTGTCCACCTTCTTTATGCGAGCATGGGGAACCCCCGCTCTCAACACCTTGGCGAAGAGCATGTTCGGGACCGTCAGATCCGCGATGAAGATCGGCTCTCCGGTCACCTTCGCCACGGCGTCAACCCGGTCGATGTTTTTTCCTACGTAGCGCAATGACTTGCCTCCTTTTCTCTCTTTTCCCAAAAATGGCGATTCGTACGGCCGCCCTTTTTTCAGGAAGTCATCCTCCCTTTTCCTCCCTGCGGTAGGGCTTCAAAAGTCCGGCGGGCGCGCCCGCTCCGCTCGAAGAACCGATCACCAGCGCGACGATCGTCACGACGTAGGGGATCATCAAAAACAGGTGAAAGGGAATCGTGACCCCCATCCCCTGTATCCTCAGCTGAAGCGCGTCGAGAAAACCGAACATGAGGGCTCCCAAAGTGGCTCCAACCGGATCCCACCGGCCGAATATGACCATTGCGATCGCGACCCAGCCACGCCCTCCGATGATATCGAGCAGAAACATATTGTTGTGTGCCAACGTCAAAAACGCTCCGCCGACCCCCATCAAAACGCCGCCGACGGCAAGGCAGAGGGTGCGGACCAGATTCACGTCGATGCCCACCGTATCGGCCGCGAAGGGATTCTCTCCCACCGTCCGGACGGCGAGCCCCCATTTGGTCTTGTACAGAAACACCCAGAGGAGCCCGACCAGAACCATCGCGATGTAGACCAGCGCGTACTGATTGAACAACATCTCCCCGAGAATCGGGATCTTGCAGAGCCCGGGAACGGCGATCTTCACGAAGGGCGTGATCGTCGGAGGAACGGTCGGCGCGCCGACGACAAGTCGGTAGACGTACATCGCGAGCCCCGTCGAGAGGAGGGTGAGCCCCAGACCGGAGACGTGCTGGGACAAGCCGAGGTACACGGCGAGAAAGGCCATCACGAGCCCAAAAACCAGCCCGACCGCGGCGGCGACCAGGATTCCCGTCCAGAGCGATCCGGTCTGGAGGGTTGCGAGAAAGCCGGTAACGGCCCCCATCAACATGATTCCCTCGATCCCGAGGTTCAGGACACCGGAGCGCTCCACGAGAACCTCCCCCATCGCGGCGAAGACGATCGGCGTGGCCATGCGCACGGAGGCGGAGAGAAGACCCGCCAGAAACGATGCGGTCAACATCTCGGCAAGCATCAGTCTTTCACCACCTTGATACGATACTCGGTCAAAAGGAGCGCGATCAACATGACGATGAGAGCCATCCCCTGAATGACCTCTGCGATGTAGACGGGAACGCCGGTCATCCGGCTCATCGACTGGGCACCGACGATGATCACGCTGAAGAAAAACGCCGACAGGGCCGTGCCGATCGGATGCAGCCGTCCCAGCATGGCGATCGGAATACCGGAATAGCCGTAGCCGGGAGAGATGTCCATGAGGAGATGGAAGTGGATGCCTGCGACCTCCATGACACCCGCCAGGCCGGCCAGGCCGCCCGAGATCAGAGCGGTGAGAAAGACGATCTTCGTGTTGTTTATGCCACCGAAGAAAGACGCCGTGGGGTTGACGCCCACCGCTTTCGTCTCATACCCCAGCACGGTCTTCGAGTTGATGAACCAGATCACCAAAACCATGACAAGCGCAAGAAGGATGCCGACGTGAAAGCGTGAGCGCGCGAGAAGGACGGGCAGACGCGCCGCATCGACGATGCCCGCGGATCTCGGCCAGCTTGAATTCGGCTGCTGCATCGGGCCGAAGAGCAAAAACCCCATGATATGGAACATGACATAGTTCAGGATGAGGGTGGTTACAACGTCGTCGACCTTGAGCTTCATCTTCAGAAGCGCGGGAATGAAGGCCCAGGCTCCCCCGGCGACGAAACCCGTCACGAGTATGAGCGGCAACAGCACCATCATCGGAGTCCCCTCCGGCGCGTTGATCCCGATCGCGGCCGCGACGATGGCGCCGGCCATCAGCTGTCCCTCCGCTCCGATGTTCCAGAACTTGGCGCGGAAGGCGAAGGCGACGGCAAGCCCCGTCAGGATGAGAGGACAGGCTTTGACGCAGGTCTCGAGGATGTTGTATCGGGTTCCGAGCGCTCCCTTGAAGAGGGTGATGTACGACAGCTTGAGGTCTCCCCCGGCGAAAAGAATGGGGATCGCCGCCAGAATCAACGTCACGACGATCGCAGCGACGGGAACCAGAAGCTGAAGCCAGTGCGGGAGCGGACAGCGTTTGGCGAGGACTATGCGCATCGCTCTCTCACCCCGCTCATCCAGAGGCCGATCCGCTCTCTTCTTGCTTCCTCGATGGAGACGATCCCCATGAAGGAGCCATTGTACATGACCGCAATCCGATCGCTCAGGGCAAAGACTTCGTCCAGGTCCTCCGAGATCAGCAGAACCGCGGCTCCGGCGTCCCGGACCTCTCTGATTCTGCCGTGGATATATTCGACGGCCCCGACGTCCAAGCCGCGAGTCGGCTGCGCCGCCACCATCAGGCTCGGCGAGGAGGAGATCTCCCGGGCCAGAATCAACTTCTGCAGGTTCCCTCCGGAAAGGCACTGAGCCAGGAGCTTGCGGCTCGGCGTTTTCACGCCGAACTCGCGGATCGCACGATCCGAATACTCGGCAATGGCCCTGTGGTCGAGCAAGCGTCCGGAGCGAAAGCGACCATGGTTTTCAAGAATGAGGTTGTCCTCGATGGAGAGCTCCAGCAGAAGCCCCGTGGTCATCCGATCCTCCGGGACCCTTGCCATTCCGGCTTCGATCCGGCTGTATGGCCTTCCGTCAGGAAGCGTCTCTTTGTTCATCACGACCTCGCCGGCCGATGGCACCTTCGTTCCAAAGAGGATTTCGGCAAGCTCACGCTGTCCGTTTCCCGAAACGCCCGCAATGCCCAAAACCTCTCCACCATACACGTCGAAAGAGAGATCATCGACCGCACAAACGCCCTTATCGTTGTAGGCGGAAAGACCTCTCACCTCCAAAATCGGCGCTTCGGAGCGCTTCCCGGCCGATGGAGCGATCTTTCGTTCATCGAGCGAGCGCCCCACCATCAGGTTCGCCATCTCGGAAGCGTCGGTCTCCTCTATCTTCCGTTCGGCCATGACCTTGCCGTGCCGCAGGACAAGGACTCTGTCACATATTTCACTGACCTCGTAAAGTTTGTGAGAGATAAAGACGATGGAACAACCTTCGGACGCGAGCGTGCGCAACGTGGCAAAGAGCTCCTTTGTCTCCGGTGGGGAGAGGACGGCGGTCGGCTCGTCCAGGATCAGAATGCGCGCGTCGCGATAGAGAGCCTTGAGTATCTCGACCTTCTGTTTGCCGCCTACCGGCAGGGACCAGACCTTCGCGTCGGGATCCACATAGAGGCCGAAACGCTCCTGCAACGCGAGAAGCTTCCGGCGGGCGCCCGCGAGATCCAAAAAGAACGTCTCCCTGGGACCGCCCACGATGACGTTTTCGAGGACGGTCTGTGCAGGGACGAGGGTAAAATGCTGATGCACCATTCCGATACCGCATCGTATCGCGTCCAGTGGCGACCGGAAGTGCCGCCGCTCCCCCTCGACGTAAATTTCCCCTCCATCGATTCCGTAGTAACCAAAAAGAACGTTCATCAGCGTCGTTTTGCCCGCTCCGTTCTCACCTAAAAGTCCGCAAATTTCTCCGGGGTAGAGGCTTAGATTCACGTCTTCATTAGCCACGACATCCAGGAACACTTTTTTTATGTTGCGCATCTCGGCAACCGGTGTTCGTTCCGTCAAGACCCGGACCTCCTTCCTTACTGCGGCGAAAAAGAGTCTTCCTCTTTTTGTGGTTGTTTCGGACGAGGGCGCATGCGCCCCCGTCCGAAATTGGGCGAACGAGTTTTCGATTCCGCAAGGCCAGAGGCCTTTTCTCATACGATCAGATCAGTCGCTCTTCAGCTCCTTTTCGATCACGGGAACGACGAACTTGCCCGATTTGATCGCAGCCTCCTTTTCGCGGACCTCCTTCACGACGGAGGCCGGAAGCTTCTTTTCGAATTCATGGAACGGTGCGAGCGAGGCACCGCCGGCCGCCATCATGGAGAACTCCCGGAGGTCGACTGCCTTCCACTTTCCGGCCGCGACGAACTCGACACAGTGCTGAACGACCGGAGCCATGTTCCAGACGGGGCCCGTCACGACCACGCTCGGTTCCAGCTTGTGCTGGTCGACCATGTTTCCGAAGGCGAGGATTTTCTTCTCCCGGGCCGCCTCGAAGACACCGAAGCGCTCGGCGAAGATCAGATCGGCTCCCGACTCGATCTGTGCCATCGCCGCCTCCTTCGCCTTGGCCGGATCGAACCAGCTTCCGATGTAGGCGACCTTGACCTTGACCTTCTTATTGACGGAAAGAGCACCCAGCTTGAAGGCCTGAACGAGGCGGTTGACCTCCGCGATCGGCATTGCCGCGACGATGCCGATGGTATTGCTCTTCGTCGTACGCCCGGCGATGATACCGCAGAGGTAGGAGGGCTCATGGATCCAGTTGTCGAACACCGAGTAGTTCGGCGCCTGCGGCTTGAACTCCGAGCCGAAGGCGAACGCTACGTTGGGATAATCCTTGGCGACCCTGCGCGTCGGCTCCTCTCCCGCGAGAAAAGCGTCCCCGATGATGAGATCGAAACCTCTCTCGCAGTACTCGCGAAGGACACGCTCGATATCGGCCGCGCCGACTTTTTCGACGAATTCATAGGTAAAGCCGAGCTCCTTCTGTTTGGCGAGGAGCGCGACGTGAATCGCTCCGTCCCAGGGCTCTTCGATCGCGGTCTGGAAGAATCCGGCGACCTTGAGATCCTTGATCGCCTTCGCTTCGGACACCGTTCCAAAGGACAAGACACACGCGAGTAAAAACACCAGAATACAGACTTTTTTCACAGATACTCCTCCCCTTCTCCAAGAAAAGCTTCAGAAAATCCCAGCGAAAACGCCTCTTTACAGGAAAATACTCGTCTTGTCGATGTGTACAGCCTCTTCTGCCGCGATGAATACCACCTCCCGTCGATTTTGTATCTTTAACGTCCTTGACACCAGACCGGCACCGCCAAAGCGAAGCGTCGCAGGGACACGCAAGGGCGCTTTAAAAAACCGGGCGAAAAGCAACACCTTCTCGGAGGACAACGTTTCTCGCGCCGGAAAAAGACTTCGTTCTTCTTCCATGCAAACCGATATTTCATGTTACGGTTCCAGAAAAGCTCCATTTATCTTCATCGTAAATGCTAGAAGAAAGAGGTGCAAAAAACCATGTCACCTGATAACATATAAACGCTTTCGAACCGGGATAAACGTTTCGGACGACGAAAAACCTTTCGGAGGGTATGAGATGATCGCAGCCGATCTGTTCAAGAGAAATATGTTCCCCGATTTCAAGTTGATGGCGGGGAGCGGCGGGTTCAACAGAGAGGTGACCTCCGTTTCCGTGATCGACTCTCCCGACGTGTACCGATGGATGCGCGGGGGAGAATTCCTCGTCGGGAGCGGATACATCTTCAAGGACAACCCGGATGAATTCGTTTCCTTCATCGTGAAGGTCGCCGAAAAAAGGGTGGCGGCGATCGGCATCAAGCTCGACAGATATCACCACGCGCTGCAAGCACAGATAGAGAAAACCGCCGACGAGAAAAATCTGCCCCTGATCCAGATCCCGCTCCGGTACAGATGGACGGACATCAACGAAATCGTGTACCGGTTCATGGAGCAGGAGCGAAGGCACCGCCTGGAGAGAGCGCCTTCCCCGACCTCATTGTGGGACGAAGGTCTGGATATCAAAAAGATCCTCTCGGATTGCTCGAAGGCGATCAACCGCAAGATCATGGCGATCTCCAACCTTCTCGAACTCAATCACATCTTTTACCCGGACGGATCGATCGAAGGGACTGGGGTCCTCTTCGAACGAATTCGCTCCGAGCCGTTGCAGCAGACCCCTCTTCCGTCAAGAGGATCGGTCGTGATACGCCTCGAGTACAGAGACTCCCCTCCGGAATGGCAGGCGGTCTACAACCTGATCCAGGATTTTCCCCTGACCCTGCGCGTCTTTCTGGAGCAGTCCGAGACGATGCCGTCGGCGACCCAAGAGCGCATGATCCTCCGAACCTACGCCCTCCTGAGGGCGATCGACATCGAGAACGAGACCACGCTGCCGGACAGCTCGGCGAAACGGGAACGGTTTTTCGAAGGACTGTGCCTCGACATCTACAACGACGCGGAGATGATCCGGATCAACCTGAACGAGCTGGGGGTCGTCCTGCCCTCCTCGTACAGGGTGATCGTGGCCGTCTCCCCCGACGGGACCGCCTTCGACGGGTGGGTCCAGCCGGAATCCATCCTGCACTACAGGCTGGGACACTTCTGGACGGGCCTCGTCGCCTGCCGGGACGGAGACGGTTCGTTCGACCATCTCAAAGAGGGCCGGGGAGAGAAGATCTTCTTCGCCATCGGGGGAATCGCCAAGCAGGCCACCGACATCAGCCGATCCTACCAGGAGGCGAGCCGGGTCATCGGATGGATTCGTTCCTCCGCACTGCCCACGGGCGTTTACCTGCACGAGGAGCTCTGTCTTTACGCTCTGTTCGACGGCATCGGAAGGCTCCCGGAGGCAAAAAGCGTATGGAAGCGATACTGGGAACCGCTGAAAAGAGAGGGGCAAAACAAGAAAAGCCTCTCCTTCGTCGAGCTCGCCGAGGCGTTGGTGTCGTCGGATTTCAACGTCAAGCTCTGCTCCCAGCGGCTCCACCTGCACTACAACACGGTGAGGAACTACATCGAGGATTTCGAGAGCTTTCTGGACATCAAGATCGCGGACAGGCACCACAAAATGGGGCTCGTCCTCGCGAGCCACATCGACAAGTCCATGAAAAAATAACGAGAAGGGCGGAAGATTCGGCTCTTTGTCGATACCGATACCAAGAAGAGGACCTTCAATCCGCCCCCCGGGTCGTTCTTACCATAAAAAATTTATGTTTTCCGTTTGGACGGAAAACCTCGGGGCCGATCGCATGAAAACGGATTTTCCTCAAAGAGCCGGAGCGGAAAGCGGAACTCGACGCAGGCGTGAGGCCTGCTCGAAACCATAGGCGATCTCGATCAACGTCGGTTCGCTGAACGGCCGGCCGACGATCTCCATCCCCACGGGCACGCCGACGGGCGCCTCCGGTGCGGGGACAAACCCCGCCGGGACGGCGATGGAAGGGAAGCCGGTGACGGAACACAGCACCCCGTTGCGCTGCTTCTGGCCGTCTCCGATCTTGCACACCAGCTGCTGCTGATGCGGATAGACGATGGCATCCAGCTCCCGATCGGCCATGATCTTCAGAACGCAGGTGCGCACCTCGGCCTGACGGACAAGTTTTCTATCGTGCTCCGGCGTCCCCACATCGAGCTTCATGGCCATCATCATATTCTCTTTTATACCCGGGTGATACTTTCCGCTCGCTAAGACCTCCTCCATGGAGTGTACCGGAGCGTCCGGACGCAGGGCGGACAGATAGCCGTTCAGGTGGGTCTTGAAGTCGTCCAGATGAACGCTCACGTTCTCGGTAAGCCAGGCGGAATCGATATCGTCCTCGATGGAAACAAGCGTCGCGCCCCCTCGTTCAAAATACGCCATCGCCTCGCGCACGACTCGATTGACGTCCCGATTGCACTCCCTGCTGCCGAAAAAGCGCTCCAAGACGCCGATACGCTTGCCTCGCATTCCGTCCATTTTCAGAAACGGAACATAGCTCTTCGGCTGGTGCCCCACGCCCCAGGCCGTCTGGGCATCGGCCGTATCGTACCCGGCGATGACGTCCAGTGTACGGACGGCGTCCTCCACGGTACGGCAGATGGGACCGGCGGTGTCCTGCGTGAGGCTGTAGGGGACGATGCCGTCGCGGCTTACGAGGCCGATGGTGGGGCGAATACCCACGAGGCTGCACGCCGAGGATGGACTGCGAATGGAGTTGATCGTGTCGGTTCCGATTCCCACGATGCCGATGTTGCAGGCAATGGCGGCCGCCGTGCCACCGGAAGAGCCTCCTGGCGTGCGCGTCGGATCATAGGGGTTGACGGTTTGCCCCAGGATGGAGCTCGCGGTCTCACCCCAGATGGCGAACTCGTGCAGGTTGGTCTTCGCAAGAATCAACGCGCCGGCGGCCCTCAAGCGGGCCGAGATGAACGCATCGTCGTCGGGGACGAAACCCTCCAGCGAAGCCGATCCGGCGGTGGTCGGCATGTCGAAGGTATCCACGTTGTCCTTCAGCATCACCGGAATGCCGTGCAACGGACCGATCAGCTCGCCCGTTTCTTCCAGACCGGCGTCCAGACGATCGGCTTCCTCCAGCGCCCTGGGATTTACCGTGACGATGGCGTTGATGGCGGGGCCTTTGTTTTCATAAGCGTCTATACGGGCCAGATACGCCCGCGTTAGCTCGCGGCAGGTTGTTCTCCCCTCCAACATGGCCGCGTGAACTTTTGCGATCGTGGTCTCCATCAGTTCGAACCGATCCATTCCAGAATATTTCTCCCTTCCCCCAGCCAGACAAAAGACGTTTTCCCGTTTGCGACGACGCGGGCACGAACAGGCTTTGCCGCAAGGCCGAGACTGCCGTGGCGAGACGATGCGAGGACGCCGAAAGACGAGGTTCTCCGAGTCCTTTCAAGACATATAACGGAGATACGCCGATCGACCTCTCCAATGGCCGAACGCCGCTCATCCAAGACAAGCGAGGACGCGGGAAAACACTGCACCCAATTTCTCGATGCAGAAAACACGTTCCCTCGCTTCACACGCCAGCGTGGACATACATCTTCCCGTTCCGTTCGCCGACCGCCCTCCCATCGAGGCGCACCCTTGTCCCACTCGTTTTCGACATAATGAAGCTGGTCATATTTTTAACAATCAATGTGATTCGTCCGTCGTCGGAGACGCCGCTCCGGCTTTCATTTCCTCATTCCGCAAATTATTGTGCCTTTCAAAAGAATGTCAATGGCACCGATACAACGGCTTTGCTCTTCTTCGTTGTCACAGGAAAACAAAAAACCCCCCGGGGCGGTGAGGCTGGAGGAGATCCGGCACATCCTTTCTTCTCATCAGGGCCCCGGGCTGTCCTCCGGAATCGTTTTTTGCCTCTCAATGGTCGAAGGTTGCTGTTTTTCCCTGTACAACCCATTCTCCAGAACCCTCTTCACGAAGAATACCGGTGTGCGCTCTTTTCCAGAGGTATAAACGTTCCCTCGTGGCGAAGACTTCGTCCCATCTACGGTATGAAAGCGTTCCATCGCTCCGGCATGGGATCCCGATTCGAGGTCCCGAGAACGTCAAGTTTTTTTCCGGGCTTGAGGGGCTTCTGTGCAGAACGATCATCGTCGATAGCTCTGCGGGCGCAGAGAGGCATCGCGACGGCGGGTCATATGAATTTATCTTCGATCGTCGCGCTGTCCGGGGCGGATTTTGCATGCGCTCCGGACTCCTTTATGTCCCGGCTGGACGGGATTCAGGTCTTGCAAGCAGGCAAGGTGAAAGATCGAGGGCGGATGCAATTTCGTAGACAAAGGCGAGGCGGTTTTTGCGAACCACCCCGCCTGCGAATGATTATGGAACGAATTTAGCGTCTCCCCCGTTTTTTCGAACCGCCGCAGCAAAAACCGTAACGGGCAGCGCGGCAAATCCACGCCCCATACGCCCTTGCCGGATAGCTTTGTGTCTTCCTTCTCAAGAGGAAACAAAGCGTCGCGACAGACAGCGCCTGTTCGCTCCATACAGCGTCACCTCCCCACCTTCCCGCCTCCGGACACAGGAGAGGCTTCGTCTGCCCTACTCGCCCGCCGGGATGACGCTCGGGGCCTTCCATCCCCCGTCGATCCTCGTCCTGTCCGGACAGTAGATGCGCAGGAACAGGTGGAACCCGCCCTGCCCCGTGGGCAGCCAGTTGG
>DAIPHL010000046.1:0-14529 GCA_036771375.1 Synergistaceae bacterium
GGTCGGCGAAAAAGACCCTGCCCAGCTTTTTCAAGGAGTCGCCAAGGCGGTCGATCGAGGTCGTATCGGTCGATCCGGCATCGTCGTTCTCGGAGAAGAGCGCGTCCAGCGAGGGCATCTCGGCAAGCGACGAACCGGTCTTGGGAAGATCCAGGAAAAACCATCCGACCGCCTTCTCCTCCTTCAAAAATCCGGACAACTCGCCGTTGCGCTCCACATCGGGCGCGGCAAGAGCGATCACCGTGTTCCGATCGTTGCCCGCCGCGACGAGAGAAAAGGGAAGATCGGTGGTCCCCCCATGCGTATAGCCCCGTACGGGGCGCGGAGTCGCCCCCATGAAGAACTCCGACCAGAAGACGTCCAACAACTTGTTCCCGTCTTTTCCACGGTCGGGAAGGTTCAGCGTCAATCCCGGCAGCTCGAACCAGAGGACTTGGGTCTTCCCGCCGATGGAGAAGATCACCGGACCTGTCAAAATATTCCGGGCCTCCTTCTCTTTCAGTCCCATCTTGCGCAGACGTTCGCCCAACGGTTTCATAAAGGCCGGCAACGAGGCGAGATTTCTTCCAGGATCAGGCAGGTTCACCCCGAAGGCAAGCAGAAGCGGCTCCGGTATGAAATTCTCCGCGAGCGACCAGTTTTTCTGCTTTATATTTCTCACGAATCCCTTCGTGAAATGTCTTTCCAGACCAAAGACCCGCCAGTCGAACTTTCCGGACAGAGAATCCTCTCGATCGGAGTTCCATGCGAGCTCAAGCGTAACCGGAGCTCCAGACGGCTCTCCTCTCACGAGCTCTCCGAGGGCACCGCCGTCGGAGAGTCTCAAATGCCCGCCCCAGCTCCTCTTCAGAGTCCACCTGGCCTTTATGCCTCCGCCCGCGCCGGAGCGTACCGCTCTCATCCTGTCGATATCGGAGAGAGAATCCGCCACGAACGCGTATCCACGATAAGGCTCGATGTAGATCGGAGAGGACGTGTTGGCTGCTCCGACACGCAAAAGGCCGTCCTCCCTGTAAACCTCCGGCGAGACGAAAAGGTCGGACCAGGAGGGTGGCAACGATCCCGAAAGAAGCGCGGAGCGCTCCTTCTGGCTCAAGGAGAGCGTTCCATACGCGGCAAATCCGTTCTCCCTCTCCGTCACGACGAGAGCGGAACTCCGGGCCGCCTCGAAAAGAGGCAGCAGGATCGCAAGCGGCGATTCGCCACCTCTCGGAAACAGGATCGAGCTCTCCATGCAAAGCCTCACCGGCCTCAACGGAAACTCTCCCCCCTTGGCGCTCACCATCGCAAACGGGGAGGAATCGTCCGGTGGCGGCAGCGTCGAGAGCCGGTCCGAAGAACGCATGAAACGGACGGCCAAGAGAGCGATCAGAATCAAAAGCAACAACGCCGCGCCAATGGCGGCGAACTTCGAAAAGACTTTTTGCATGACCCTCCCCTCCCGTCTGTTGCGTAAGAACAAAGCGGATATTTCCGGTCTCATTTCGACTCCTCCGCTACATCACATTTTTTGCGGTTTTCAGGATGAGACGCGAGGACTCCAAAAGCGGAACGATGGCCGCGTAATCCTCGATGGAGCTCAGTTTCTCGCGCAGAGATTCCGTCTCCGACGAGATATCCTGCAGCAACGCAAGCGCTTCGTCCCTCGCGAACGACTTCGACGGAGCCCCCCTCGGCAGCTCCACAGCCGAGACGGGATCCTTGCGCGAGAGGTCGTAGGTCATGCAGGCGGACGGAGCGATGGACCGATACCCGAGATCGGAAAGACCGGAGGCGAGAGCCTGTGAAGATTTCGGTTCCCCATGCGTTACGAAGAACATCGTGTTCTTTCCAAAATACGAAGCCCACTTGAGAAGGTCGCCCCGGTCCCCATGGGCGGAGAATCCTCCCAGTGTATGCAGCTTCGCTTTGACTTCGATATCCTCGCCGGCGATGCGGAGACGTTTCTCTCCGTCGATGAGGCGCCGTCCGAGTGTGCCTCTCGCCTGGTATCCGACGAAAAAGACGTTGCACTTGTCGCTCCAGAGGTTGTGCTTGAGGTGATGGACGATCCGGCCGCCGGAACACATTCCGCTCCCCGCCATCACGATGGCGTGTCTTTCCTTGTTGATGGCCCTGGATTCCTCGATGCCCGCGGTAAAGACGAGTCCACGCGGAGCGAACGGGCTCTCGCCGGCCCGGGCGAAATCCTGCATCTCCTGCGAAAAGAGGCCCAGATACTTGTCGTATATCCGGGTCGCCTTCTCCCCCATCGGAGAGTCGAAGTAAATCTTCGGCAGCGCGGGAAAATCCGGGGAACTTTGAAGCAGGAGCAGCTCGTACAACACGCGTTGTGCCCTGTCCACCACAAAGGTCGGGATCAGGATCTTTCCCCGGTCCGAGATGGCTGTGGCAAGCGCCTGGCGAAATTCCTCCCGCGTCTCTTCGAGCCCTTTGTGCGCGCGGTCGCCATACGTGGATTCGATGACGACGAAATCCGCTTCTTCGATGATCGTGGGCGACTTTTCGATGACGGTCCGTCTGGGGCCGATGTCACCGGAAAAAACGATCTTGATCGGATTGGGCTCTCCCACCCACACCTCGATCATGGCCGCTCCGACGATATGGCCGGAATCCCTGAACCTCGCGGAGATACCGGGGGCGACCGACACGAGATCGTCGTAGCCGATGTAGTGGAAAAGCTCGAGGGTATTCTCCACATCCCCCTCGTCGTACATCGGCCGGACAGGCGGCAACCCCTGGCGCACGTTCTTCCGGCTCCGCCACTCCGCCTCCTCGGCCATGAGATGCGCCGTATCGCGCAGCAAAACCTTGGAGAGCTCTATGGTCGGATCCGTCGCCAGAATCTTGCCTTTGAAACCCTGTTTTACCAGCAGTGGCAAGCGACCGCTGTGATCTATATGAGCGTGCGTCAGCAACACCGCATCCAACCCCGACAGATCCACCGCCGCCGGTTCGGCGTTTTTCCTGTCGGAATCGAGGCCCTGATACATTCCACAATCCACGAGAACCTTGCTGTCACCGACCTCCAGAAGATACGCCGAACCGGTGACCTCTCCAACCGCCCCCAAAAACGTCAACTTCGCAGACGACACAACGCGTGCCTCCTTTACGTTCATCCGATCGGGCTTTCTCATCGACATATCGCAAAAACAATTATATACGAGTCTTTCGACCTTGTAACCTCGTCCGCCACAAGAAAAAGCGGGCCTCACGAAACGGTGGCGGTGATCCTGGTTCCCCCTTCGGGATAGGAAGCAATCTCCAGGTTGCCTCCTACGAGGGCCATTCGCTCCTCCATGTTCGAGAGCCCCCTGTGACCTGCGACCCTCAATCCGGTGGTTCCGCTCGCATCCATATCGAAACCGCGTCCATCGTCCTGTACGGTCAACACCAAGCCTTTGTCCTCGCCGCTCACCTCGACCCAGATGTTCTTTGCCGCTCCGTGCCGAACCGAATTGCTGACGGCTTCCTGGACCACCCGGAAAAAAGCGAGCGTGACCGAGTCCGATATGTCGAGCCCCTCCTCGACGTCGAGGAATATCCGGACGTCGTACTGGGCGGATTGGCGTTCGGTGAGCTCCGTCAGGGCCTGTTTCAAACCGAGCTCGAGCCACGGCGGGTTCAGAAAATCGCAGAGCCCCCGCATCTCTCTGACCGTCGCAAGCGCGATCTTCTCGGCCATCGCCAGTTCCTCCGCGGTCTCCGCTTGCGTGTTGTTCGGCGATTTCGCCAGGCGTATCCGCTGAATCAGGGCGGTCACGTCCTGTAATGGGCCGTCGTGTATGTCCCTGGATATCTTGGTCCGCTCAGCCTCCTGGACGCTGACGATATCGTTCATGCAGGTCCTGATCATGGAGACTCTTTTTATGGTGTCCTTTGCGACATCGACCAGGGTAGAACGCAGCTCGCGTAGCTCGTAGATCGCTCTGGTACGAGACTGAGCCGCTGGAACCTCTTCTCCCCACCGAAGATCGGAGACCTCCGCTTCCAGTTCCCGCAACGGCCGTATCACTTTCAGCCATAGACGCCAAATGGCGATGGCGCTCCACATACCCACGAAACCGATGAGAAGGGGCCAAAGGTACATCAGCCGGATCGTGGCTCCCGGCAGATCCTTCCAGGAGATCGCTCCCACGACCAGAAAATGGGCCTGAGGGGAGGGGAAAACACAGACCGTGAAACGCTCCCCATTCACGTCCAAAAGTTCTTTCGCCATTCCCATGGGAAATTGCGTACCGGAGTATCGGATGAGATCCCTCAACCTGGATGAGCCGTAAAGGAACGAACCGCTGCTATCGAGTACGACGACGAAGACCGGCAGCCTTCCCAAACCCGCGAAGTTCGCGGAAACCAGACTGCCGTCGTAATCCTCGTAAGACATGACGCCCCCCATAATTCGAATCTCTCCGCCGCGCTCCATACCGCTCGCCACGCTCTCGGTGAAATTTTCCACGTACGATCTCGCCAGGGTCACCAGATTCTTTTGAGAGTAAATCAGATCCGTGGCCGCAAGCAGCATGATGCCGATCGGGGGCAGGAAAACGGACAAAGCCAGGTAAAACAGTCGGCTTTTCTGTCGTTTCAACCGGACGTCTCCTCCTGTAAAACCTGTCGGGAAGATCCTCCGACCCGTCAGTCGAGGAGCTCTTCCAACATGACGACCCCATATTTCAGAGCAAGAAGCATCGATTCGGTCTTGTTGCGCGCTCCCAGTTTGTCATAGATCGAGGCAAGATGTGTCTGGACCGTCCTCTCGCTGATAAAAAGCTGCGAGGCGATCTCCTTTCCGGAGAGTCCCTTCGCGGCAAGCAGGAGAACCTCCCGCTCCCTCGCGGAGATCGGTTCCGGGGACATGTTCTCGCCGTCCTCCACCGTGCTTGCGATCTCGCTGTCGAGATACAGGCCACCCCTCGCCACGATCCGAATGGCACGGGCGAGCGTGTCCGCGCTCGACGATTTGAGAACATAGCCCCTCGCTCCGGCCCGGAGCGAGGAGAGGACGTACTGCTGGGCGTCGTAGCTGGTCAACATCAACGATATCACGGGAATCCCTTCGGTCTTGATCTTGCGCGTGATCGAGACCCCGTCCATGCCAGGCATACGGATATCCAGCAGGGCGACGTTCGGCTGCAGTGCTTTGATTCCTTCCCAGGCGGCTTCGCCGTCCGCGTACTCGCCTATGACGTCGAAATCGGGCTCCTTCGCCAGATAAGCCATCAACCCCGCCCGGGTGAGCGGGTGATCGTCCGCAAGTATCAATTTTATCGACATGGGTACTCCTCCTCCGCGACCATTGTCCTTCGTGATCGTATAATCATGCCCGCTTCGCGCCCTCGCTACATCGGCAGTACGACGTAATCCGTACCGGGATGATCAGGACTCCCCGAGGCCGATCTCCCGCTCCACCGGGCGCAACGCTTCGATCGTGAACTCGATCAGCCGTTCCAGCGGCTCGCCCATCAGAGCAGCGCCCCTTTCGATGACACCGCGGTCGACGCCCCGCGCGAACGATTTATCCTTCCATTTTTTCTTCACGGATTTGACCTCGAGATTCTGAAGGGACTTCCCCGGCCGCACCAGGGCGACCGCCGTGACAAAGCCGGTGAGCTCGTCGATCGTGTACAGGGTTTTCTCAAGACGCGTCCGGGGTTCGACTCCGCAGACGTCCCAGCCGTGCGCCAGGACGGCCCTGACAAACGCCTCGTCGTATCCCCTCTCCCTCAGCCAGTCGCCCCCCACGACGGGATGCCCGCCCTCGGCCGACCGGGTCGTCTCCCAATCGATGTCGTGAAGCAACCCGACCTGGCCCCAGAGCTCCTCGTCCTCGCCATAATGCCCGGCAAAGTACCTCATCGCGGCTTCCACGGCAAGCGCATGCTTCAGGTACATATCCTCTCTGTTGTGCTCCTTGAAAAAAGCCATCGACTCTTCACGTGTAAAATTCAATGTCTTCGACCTCCACGCTCGTTTATTCTTCTATCCTTCCCGTTTATCGAAACCGTCCAGGCAGCTTGCGAGAACTCTTCTCACCGCCTCTTCCGATTCGAACGTCTCCGACAGCAAGCCGGCCTCATCCCGCAGGATGCGGGACAGTTCATCGGGATACGGATATAGGTAGACCGCCCGGACACATCCCGAATTGATAAGCAGCTTGCTGCAAATGGAACAGAGTTCATGGGTGGTGTATATCGTCCCGCCGTGGACCTTTGTGCCGGAGGCCGCCGCCTGTGCGATCGCATTCATCTCGGCGTGGGAACCTCTGCAGATCTCGTGGCGGGAGCCCGAGGGAACGTTCAGCTGCTGTCGCAGACAACCGATATCGACACAATGACGCGTCCTGGACGGAGACCCATTGTAGCCGGTCGCCAGGATTCGGTTGTCCAGCACGAGAACCGCTCCGATCCGTCGCCGTATACAGGTGCTGCGGGTGGAGGCCACGATCGCCATGGCAAGAAAATACGCGTCCCACTCCGGCCTGCTCTTCGTCTCCTTCATAAAACAACCACCTTCCCACCGATCGACCGAAGGAGTTCGAGGCGTTTCGACGATCAGCAAAAGTCCCCTTTCAGGCAGCCGAGCGACAACTCCGACGCGAGGCCGTCAAAGGATCCGGTCTCCTCGAACTCGAGCAGAAGCCGGGCGATCTGGAGTTGCGTCACATCATCCGTCTCGTACGGGATGGAAAACCTTCTGTACCCGAACTTCTCGGCAAAATACGGCACGTTGCCCCCTTCTCGAACATCCTCCCCGGAGAGCAGTCTGTCCAGAGAGGACAAAAACACGTCGGAGTCGAAAAAAGGATTCTCGCTCGCCACCACCAACACCTTGCATTCATCCACCAGAATCGAATCCTTCCAGATGCCGCAGGCGGCGACCCCCGCGCCAAGGTCGTCGTCCTCGTTCGCCAAGGAGAACAAAACACCCTCCATGCGCACGGAGTAGGAAAAAACCATGGCGAAACCGACGCTCATGCCCGCCGCGGTACACGGGTGAATCAGATTTTCCGGGACGAGGGTACCTGCCGGAGAACCACCAGGGGTCTGCATATACAAGAATTCGCTCTCCACCCGCAGCGCCAGAGCGGCGATCCTGCCCAGCGCCTCGCTGAAGAGCGAGTTTGTCGTAATCGGTTTGAAATCACATCTGTACGGAACCCACGTCTCTATATCGAACTCCATATTGCACTTCCAATATGGAAGACGTGCGGTACCGTTAAACCGTGGCCGTATCGCCGCACTTCCCCGCTGGATCGGGTGTTTTCTGCAGAAGCTCGATGACGGTGTCCAACAACCTGTACATCTCGGGTTTGGTGATCTGGGCATCCGCGCCGATGCTCTGCGCCTTGCGTTTGATATCCTCGGCCATGATCGAGGAAAAAACGATCACCGGAATATGGGACAGTCGATGATCCTCCTTGACACGCCTTGTGAGTGTGAGTCCGTCCATCTTCGGCATCTCGATGTCGGTGAGGAGCATGGCGAACTCGTCTCCGTCCTCGACAAGGCGGTCCCAGGCCGCCTTTCCATGCCCCACCATCTCGAAGTTATGAAAACCACCGGCGGCGAGTGCGCCCTGTATCAACTTACGAATCAGAGGAGAGTCCTCCGCCACGAGTATCCTGTACCGGTTCGGATCCCCGAGTTTGTCCTTGACCTCGGAGGTGACATCTATATCCAGCTCGAACTCCTCGGAGAGGCTGGGGTTCACGACCTGCACGATGCGCTCGTAATCGAGAAGCAGGATGTTGCGCCCCTCGCGCTTGATCACGTACAGGGAGTTGTCCCCCAAAAACGTCCCGGTCAGGGATGCGTCCAGTTCGTTGGATTCGATGCGGTAGATTCGATCGACGGCATCCACGACGAATCCCAGCTTCATGCGGTTGAACTCCGCGATGATCAACTTGCTGTTTTCCAGGTCCACACTGGGCGAGATGTCGAGATACGTCCGCAGGTCGACGAGCGGGAGCACCTCGCCCCGTATGGTCGTGATCCCCTTCATGGCCGGATGGGTCTGCGGGACGTCGCGGGCGCCCGGCCAGCGGAGAATCTCCCTCGTCTTGTCGACATTTATGGCGAAATGCTGATCGCCTAAGAGGAAAACGACCACCTGCCACTCGTTGGTGCCCACTTCCGTAAGAATCTTTTTATCATCCACGACGACCACTCTCCGTTTCGTTTTTATGAACCGTCAGGCAGACACCACGCCACACTGCCGCATTGACCCGCTTCATCTCCGTATTCTATATGATATCGCGGATAAATGTAAAGCCGCTCGCCCCGCGCGTCACAACTGCGCGATGAAGTCCTCCGCGACCGAATTCGCCGCCTCTTTTCCTCGCAGAATTTCCAACAGACGCAGCGCGAAGTGGACCGTCGCCCCCGGCCCCTTGCCGGTGGTCATCTCACCGTCCGTCACGACGATCTCGGGCGAAAGGATCGCTCCTTCGATATACTCCTCCATGCCCGGGTAGATCACGGCTCGTTTTCCGACGAGCAATCCAAGTTTGCCGAACACGGCCGGAGCGGCACAGATCGCGGCGAGCTTTTTACCGGCGTCGTGGTACTTCTTCACCAGAGCGAGCAGACCGGCATGTTCCAGATAGGCGATCGTACCGCCCGGAATGACGAGCATGTCGAAATCATCCTGCTCCGCTTCGGAGAACATCCTGTCCGAGAAGACCACGATCCCGCTGCGTCCGGTCAGTGTCCGCGAGCTTCCCAGGGAGAAGGTCGTCACATCGACCCCGCCCCGGCGCAGAATGTCGACCGTAGAGAGCGCTTCGGTCTCCTCGAAGCCATCGATCATGAAAAGCGCGACTCTTACCTTGCTGTTCACGAGAATCTCCCCCTTTTACGATGGATTGTCTGATCAAATTATAGCATCCTTGCCGTCGATCGATTTTATGTGTTCAAGCCACATGCCTTTATCCGGCGGGAGAAAGCAAGGATCGAGGAACGCATGGCGGCAAGGATGACGGCGGGGTTCCTTCTAACCTCCATCGCCCTTTGGCATAACGCTTTTGCTCCGAAATGGACCCGGAAGCGGATCGGTTCTCACATCGCCTGTTTCCGAGCGAAAACAATCATTGAAAATACGCGAACGCGAAGTCGTACTCCGCCCCGACCAGCGGACGGGAGAAATTTTTCAGCTTGGGATTGATCATCCACGCCTTGCGACGCATCTGCAGCGGAATCAGGGGTGCGTCGTCGAGAATACGCTTCTCCGCCTCGAAGATCATCTTCATTCGCTTAGTCGGATTCTTCTCCAACATCGCACCCTTGACGAGCTTGTCGTACTCGGGGCTCGCGTAGCTCGTCGTGTTGTGGCTGGAGTCGGAGAGCCAGATCTCCTCGTAGGTCATGGGGTCGTCGTAATCCGGCATCCAGCCACTATAGACCAGCTCGTAGTTTTTGGCCTGCTCGAGCTGCGCCCGCTGTTTTCGGGTGACCAGCCTGATCTTGAAGTTGATACCCAGATTTTTCTGGATCTGCTGCTGCAGCGTTTCGGCCATCAGACGCGTCTCCTCCTGGTCCTGAATCAGGTATTCCACCGTGATCTCGGAGGGTTTGGAGAGCTTCAGCTCTTTCAGTGCGCTGTCGAGATACATCTTCGCTTTTTTCGCATCGCCCTTTGGCGTGTAGAAGGGAAGTGGATGTTCCTTGCCGTACTGCTCCTTTACACCCTGGACGATCGGCAGGATGAAGCGGAACGCCGGCGTGTAGAGACCCTTGGTGGACGTCGCCGTATAGCTCTCCCGATCGATCGCCCAAGCCATCGCCTTGCGGAAGTTTTTGTTGGAAAGCCACGGCCTGTCAGGATTTTTCGCTACGTTGACCCTGATCCAATCGAGGGCTCCGTTGTAGAAGAGTTTTGCTTTGCCCTGATCCCGGTACATCTTGAACAGGTTCGAGGGAACGTCGACCAGGTCAAACTCTCCGTTTTCAAACATATTGAGCGCCGTCGCGGTGTCGGGTATGACCATGATCTCAGCGCGATCCAGTTTGATCGCCTTGCTGTTCCAATAGGTCGGGTTCTTTTCGAAGATCTTCGCCTGCTCGTGTTTCCACTCCTTCAGGACAAAGGGACCGTTGTACACGACCTTGTCCGCTCCCGTAGCATACGCCTCCCCGTACTTTTCGACGACGTCCCTGCGGCTCGGAGCAAAGACGCCGTGGGCGAGAAACCCAACGAAATAAGGAGTCGGCTCTTTCAGCGTCACGACGAGAGTTTTATCATCGATCGCTTTCACGCCAACGCTCGACGCGTCCTTCGTCTTGCCTTTGTTGAAATCTTCGGCGCCCTTGATATAATACGCAGCAAACGCATATTCTGCGGCCGTCTTCGGGTCGATGAGGCGTTTGATGGTGTATTCGAAGTCATGCGCCGTCACTGGCTTGCCATCGCTCCACTTTGAGTCCCGTAGATGGAAGGTGATCGTCCTTCCGTCTTCGGACGTCTCCCACTTGCTGGCCACACCGGGAATCGTCCTGCCTTCGAACCGCCGGACGAGGTTCTCGAAAATATGCGATATGACGGTAAACGACGGCGACGCGTTGCTCTTCTGCGGGTCAAGCGCGGGGATTTCCGTCTCCATGGAAAAGGTCAGTGTCTCGGAGGCCGCGACCACCGACACGAAGGCAAGCAAAACGATGCCAAACACGAACATTGCCACGATCAAGCTTTTTTTCATCTCACACACTCCTCCCGATTTGATCTGTTTTGCCACGACGCTGTGGGTCCACCTCCCTTCGAGCCGTTCGCCGCGCCGTGAAAACCCGTCAGAGCTCCATGAGCTCTTTGCCGAATTCCGTCAACACCCTGTGTCCGTCCCCGGTGACCAGGACCGTGTCCTCGATTCGGATTCCCCCCCATCCAGGCCGGTAGGTGCCGGGTTCGATCGTCACAGTCATGTCGGGCTCCAGGATGACGTCCCGGTTCTGCCGGAGAAAGGGCTCCTCGTGTATCTCGAGTCCGACGCCGTGCCCGATGCCGTAGGTAAACGAGGGAATCCCCGCTCCCTCTATGATATCCAGGGCTGCTTTGTTGATCTCCCGTCCGTTCGCGCCGGGCGCGACCATCGCGAGAGCCGCGAGTTGCGACGTGAGGACCGTCCGATATGCCGCTTTCTGTTCATCCGAGGCCTTGCCACAGACGAAGGTCCGGGTGGTGTCGGACCTGTAGCCTTCTTTTGCCGCCCCGTAATCGATGAGGACGAACTCTCCTTCCCGCAGCCTGACGTCCCCCCTCGGAGTCGCGTGCGGCTGCGAGGAGCGCGACCCGAAGAGCACCATGGTCTCGAATGCGAACCCGTCGGCTCCCCCTGTCCGTAGTTTGTACTCCAGCTCCGTCTGTACGTCCAGCTCGGACACCCCCGGTTTTATGCAGGGTAAAACGTCTTTGAGCGCCCTGTCCGCGATGCGACAGGCGGATGCGAGCAACGCTGCCTCCTCCGGCGTCTTACGACTTCTGATACGTTCCACGAGGCCGGAGGTGGGAACCAGCTCCGCGCCAAACTTCTTCATCTCCGCTTCTATGGCTTCGTGCTGTCCCCAGGTCATATGGTCCTTCTCAAAACCCACCCGCGAGAAACCATTGTCCCTCGCGATCGCCGCGATCACCTCTCCGAAGGGCGGATGCGGGGCTCTGTGGGGGAAGATCTTCGCCGTGCGGCACTCCCGCTCTCCCATCTCCGTATACCTGCCGTCCGCAACAAGACCGCTCAGGGAGTCGGACACGACCAGGAAACAATCCCCTCCGGTAAAACCCTCCAGGTATCGCTGATTCTCCCTCTTGGTCAGTATGAGCGCGTCCAGCCTCTCTTCCTTCAAGATCGTCCGCAGTGCCGTGCTCCTCGCGTCCATGAATCGCGCCTTCCTTCCGTCGAAGATAAAAAAGACTAAAAATTTCTCCAGCAAGCCGCATAATGACCGGACGCGACCTGTTTCCACTCCGGAGCCCGCTCGCGGCAATGGACGCGCGCTTCGGGGCAGCGGCCGGCAAACCGGCAGCCGGACGGGGGATCGACCGGACTTGGGACGTCCCCTTCGAGCACCACCCTCTTTCTGGCTCGCTCCTTGATCGGATCGACGACCGGGATGGCCGAGAGCAACGCTTTCGTATACGGATGACACGGGTTGTCATACAGCTCGTCGCTTCGCGCCATTTCGACGATGGTTCCAAGATACATCACCGCGACCCGTTCACAGATATACTTTACCATGCTCAGATCATGCGAGATGAAAAGATACGTCAGGGAAAAACGCTCCTGAAGCGACATCAGGAGATTTACGATCTGGGACTGTATCGAGACATCAAGCGCGCTGATCGGCTCGTCGCAGACGATAAACGAGGGTTCCACCGCAAGGGAACGCGCGATCCCGATCCTCTGGCGCTGCCCGCCCGAGAACTCGTGCGGGAAGCGACTGCCGTGCTCCTTCGCAAGCCCCACCAGAGAAAGAAGCTCGTGTACCCTCTCCATGCGTTCTTTCCCACGGTACAAATCGTGTATATCCATCCCCTCTCCCACGATATCCGCAACGGTCATCCTCGGGTTCAACGACGAATAGGGGTCCTGGAAAATCATCTGCCCGTTCCGGGTGAAACGCCGTTTTTCCGCGGTCGTCATCTCCGTGATATCTCGCCCCTCGAACAGGACCTGACCAGCCGTGGGACGGTACATACCGAGCAGGGCTCTTCCGGTGGTCGACTTTCCACAACCGGACTCACCGACCAGGCCCAAGGTACGTCCCGGGGCGATCTCGAAGGAGATCCCGTCTACTGCCTTGAGGCAGGAGCCTCCCGACAGCTCGAAATAAACCTTGAGATTCCGGGCCTCTATCGCAGGCGAAAACCGTATTGATTCCGTCATCCTCTCTCACCCACCACTTCGCGTTCTGCGAGCCAGACTCTTCTCTGCCTCTCTCCCAACGGATGATGTAACCAGCAAAGTGCTCTGTGTCCACGATCGTTGATCCCAAAAAACGCCGGCGGATGCTCCCGGCAGATCTCCATGGACACGGAACAACGATCGAAAAAACAGCACCCAAGAGGAGGCGCAAAGAGATCGGGAGGGGCTCCCGCGATACTGACCAACTTCTGGTTTCTGTCCCGATCCAAACGGGGACGGGAGAGTAGGAGAGCTGCCGTGTATGGATGAGATGGGTTATAGAAGACATCTTCGGCGCATCCCTCTTCGACGACCTGGCCGGCGTAGAAAACAGCGATCCGGTCGGCCATGTTGGAGACCACCCCCATATCGTGAGTGATGATCACGATCGCCGTTTCGAGTCTGGCCTTGAGTCCTCGGATCAGATCGAGTATCTGTGCCTGGGTCGTGACATCGAGCGCCGTGGTCGGCTCGTCCGCAATGAGAAGCTGCGGGTTGCATATCACCGCCATGGCGATCATCACCCTCTGTCGCATACCGCCGCTGAACTCGTATGCATAGCGCCGGAACTGCTTCTCCGGATTTGGTATTCCAACGAGCCCCAGCACCTCACAGACACGAGCTTCAGCGTCACGCCGGCTCATTCGCCTGTTATGGACACAAAGACCCTCCATGATCTGGTGACCGATTTGCATGGTGGGATCAAGCGAAGTCATCGGGTCTTGAAAGATCATGCCGATCTTGCGGCCGCGAATCTCCTTCATCTTCTTCTCGGGCAGGGAGAGCAGATCCACGGCATCCATGATGATCGAGCCGCGGACGTCGGCCGGCGGCGTCGGAATCAGACGCATCAGAGTCTGTGCCGTGACGCTCTTCCCACAGCCTGACTCCCCGACGATCGCGAGACACTTCCCCCGTTCTATGTCCAGGTTGACACCCCGCACCGCACTTACTGAACCACCGTACGTCGCAAAGGAAACGTGAAGGTCACGCACGCGTATAAACATCGCGCTAGCTTCTCAACTTCGGATCGAGCGCGTCCCGAAGCCCATCACCGAGAAGGTAGAGCGAGAGCATCGTGGTTCCGATGAAAAACGACGGTATAAAGAGCTGCCAGGGCGCGAAACGAAAGGATTGCGAGCCGTAACGGGCGAGCAGTCCCCAACTGACCCCAGGCGGTTGGATTCCGAGCCCGATATAGCTGAGAAACGCTTCTGTGAATATGGCATAGGGGACGGCCATGGTGACGTTTGTCAGGATCAGGCCGCTCGTGTTTGGGATCAAGTGACGGAAGATGATCCTGGCGTGGCTTGCTCCCAACTTCTTCGCAGCCAGGACGTACTCCTGGTTTTTGAGTTGGAGGACCTGCCCGCGCACGAGGCGCGCCGACCCGACCCATCCGATGGTGATCATGGCGACGATAAGGGGAGCGATTCCCTCACCCAGAACCACCATCACGAGGATCGCCACGATGAGATACGGGATACCGCTCACGACATCGAGCAAGCGCATCACCAGCATATCGAGCCTGCCTCCAAAGTATCCGGAGACACCTCCGATGACGACGCCGATAATCGCATTGATCGTGAAAGGCGCTCAGGGGCCGGGTACTCTGCACCTTGCCGGTTTTTTTAGCTTTT
>DAIPHL010000047.1:0-14377 GCA_036771375.1 Synergistaceae bacterium
GGTATGTAAAATCATAAAAAAATAAAATATTTTTTGTATTTATATACAAGAATGTGGTGAGATGAGAACGTATTCCGGAGGATGAAAAACGTTGAAGAGATGAGCGAAACGAGACTTGACGGGGAAGCGATGAAGAAATCCCACCGTAACCGGGTACCACACACAAAAAAATTATCGATATGGGACATCCTACAGACAGACGCGGCAAATCGTGGAGAAAAGTCCCGCCGGCATCCGTTATCATCGTCGCCATTACTTTCCGGCAAGCGGCAAAAAACCGAAAAAAAGAGCGTGGGCTTCATCAAAAAACCGTACCGCGCCACAACAGAAAACCATAGAAAAAGCCCGTAAAACGATCCTCTTTCCGCTTCATTTACGAGAAACCCATAAAAAGGCCAGGACGCCCTTTGGGCTGCAGCCCCTTACGCTCTCACCGCCGCAGTTCTTCTATGCAAAATTTACATCGACCTCGATGTCCAAAGGACCATATATTGACGAATCCACAAACGAAGTCGCGCCAATTTATATTTTTCTACAAAAAAACGGCTTTTCTTTAGTCCTCTGAATAGCATGCAAAAGAGTTTCGTTTGCTATCGTTTTGTCAGGATTCATTTCCCCGGCTTTTTACACATCGGATGACATTGGACAAGGAGTGGACATTCTTGATAAAAGACGTCTTTATTGTCGCGGCTACGCGCACACCGGTCGGAAAGCTCGGAGGAGCCCTCAAAAATGTCTTGCCCGAAGAGCTGACCACCCACGTAATCCGTAGGGTTCTGGAGAAGGCAAATCTTGATGTAACCAGCGTCGACGAGGTCATCTTCGGGCAAACCAAGCAATCGGCGGACTGTCCGAACGTTGCGAGGGTGGCTGCTCTGATCGCCGGCATTCCGGAAGAGACCCCGGCCTATACCGTACACAGGCAATGCTCCTCCGGTATGCAGGCCGCCGTCTGTGGGGCACAGCAGATACAGACGGGGGACGCGGAGATCGTCCTGTGCGGGGGGGTTGAGAGCATGAGCACGGCTCCCTACTATCTTCGCAACGCCCGCTACGGTTTCGGCGCGGGGAACGGCCTCCTGCTCGACCCAAACACAGAGAGCCAACCCCGCTCTCAACCATCCGATCGATACGGAGAGCTCATCATGGGTATGACGGCCGAGACCCTGGCCGAGCGATACGACATCAGCAGAGAGGCGCAGGACGCCTTTGCGTACGAAAGCCAGATGAAGGCGATCGCGGCGATCGACTCCGGACGATTTTCCAGGGAAATCGCCCCTCTTGTGATCAATCAGAAAAAAAACGACATCGTCTTCGAGACCGACGAATTTCCGAGAAGAGACACCAGCCCGGTCAAACTCGCCGGCCTCAGACCTGCGTTCAAACAAGGAGGCACCGTAACGGCCGGAAACAGCTCCGGCAGGAACGACGGGGCCGCCGCCATGATTCTGGCTTCCAAAGAAGCCTTGACGAGATACGACTTGCAGCCTCTCGCACGCATCGTCTCCTACGCCGCGGCGGGCGTCGACCCGAGGGTCATGGGGACGGGACCCGTCCCATCGACGAGAAAAGCCCTCGAAAAATGCGGTTTGCGGCTTGACCAGATCGGACTCATCGAGATAAACGAAGCGTTCGCGGCACAAACCCTGGCCTGCGTCAAGGAATTGGAGATAGACAGAAAAAGACTCAACGTAAACGGCGGAGCGATCGCCCTGGGACATCCGCTGGGAATGTCCGGAGCACGAATCATCACGACGTTGGTCCACGAAATGACGCTGCGCGACGAAAGATACGGCCTTGCAAGCATCTGCGTCGCAGGAGGGCTCGGTATGGCCATGATCTGCGAGAAAGCATAGACAGGAGGGGTTCTCTTGGGCGCTGAAGCAAGCGGACGAGATTCGATTCCGTCGAAAGTGCGTACGATCGAAGAGGCCATCGGCTTGGTCGAGAGCGGACAGAGGGTCATGGTCAGCGGCTTCGGCAATGTCGGTGATCCGAAAAAATTGATAGAGGCCCTGACGAAGCGGAACGTATCCGACCTGACGATTATCAGCAACGACCTCGGTTCGCCGAACATCGGGCTTGGCATGCTCCTCACGGCCGGGAAGGTGAAGGGGCTGATCGGCAACTATTACAACTGGAATCCGGAAGTGGCCGAAGCCTACAACGCCGGCAGGATCACCGTCGATCTCATTCCACAGGGCTCCTTCGCGGAGGCGATTCGTTGCGCGGGCGCCGGTATTGCGGGATTTTATACACAAACCGGGGTTGGAACCGCCCTTGCGAAAAAAAGAGAGGTCAAGGTATTCGACGGCAAGAAATATCTGCTGCAGGAAGCAATCCACGCCGACGTCGCGTTGATCCACGCCGACAGGGCCGACGAGTTGGGCAATCTGGTCTATCGAAAGACGACCCGAAACTTCAATCACGTCATGGCAACCGCGGCAAAACTGGTCATCGCGGAGGTCAGGGAGATCGTCCCGGTGGGAACGCTGGACCCGGAAAACATCGTCACGCCACATATTTTCGTGGACATACTGGTAAGGAGCGAATGAAACAATGTTTGCCTTCGATCAGGAAACCGCAAAAATTCGCATAGCCAGCAGAATCGCGCGTGAATTCAATGAAATGAGCGAAGCGAGAAATCTCTTCGTCAATCTGGGTGTGGGTATTCCCACCATGGTGGGCGACTATATCGAGGGAAACCGCGTCTTTTTGCAGGCCGAAAACGGGATGTTGGGTGTGGGACCGGCCGCGAAAGAGGAAAACAAGGATCCGCGCCTGATCAACGCCGGAAGGGTCATGGTGACGGAAACGCCGGGGTGTAGTTACTTCGACAGTTGTTCGTCGTTCGGCATGATCCGTGGCGGGCACATCGACGCCAGTGTGATTGGCGCGTTCGAGGTCGATCAGGAGGGGAACGTCGCGAACTGGATCATACCGGGCGGCAAGATGCTCGGCGTCGGTGGCGCGATGGATCTCATCTCCGGTGCGAACGACGTTTACATCGCCATGCAACACGTCAGCAAAAACGGATCACCCAAGATCATCCCCAAGTGCACACTCCCCATCACCGGATTCGGCAGAGTCAGCGTCGTGGTGACCGAGTACGCTCTTTTCCGATTCAAAAATGGACAAATGCATCTGGAGGAGCTTTGCCCACAAATTACGTTGGAGGAACTGAAAAAGATCACGCCTGCGGAGTTTACACTCTCCAAGGAGTTGAAAATTTTTTCGTGAATTTGGAAGGAAGGCATTGAAATGCACGTGTTTCCAAGAGATTTCAAACGCAAATTTCCAAAGATCACCCATGGCGAGGGCATATATCTTTATGACGAAACAGGCAAAAAATATTTGGATGGAGCTTCCGGTGCGATCTGCGCGAACATCGGTTACGGTAACGCCACGATCGCAAGAGTGATATCCGAACAGATCGAGCGAGTTCCCTTCGCACACGGCGCGCTCTGGAACGCGGAAGAAAACGAAAGGGCCGCCGAAAAAATTCTTGGCATAGCCCCGAAAAACATCAGTCATGTCTGGTTCGTCAACTCCGGAAGCGAGTCGACCGAAGCCGCCGTCAAGATGGCCCGGCAATACCACCTCGAAAAGAGCGGCGGCATATCCGAAAAAAGTTTGGTCATTGGGAGAGAGAACTCCTATCACGGAAGCACATTGGGAACGCTTGGAATCGGAGGAAATGTCAACAGGCGGAGGCTCTTCCTGCCAATGTTCGTCGACAATCCAAAGATCGAAACGCATTATTGTTATCGATGTCCGTATGGCAGCACATATCCGTCATGCGACATTCGGTGCGCGACGGAACTCGAGAAAAAAATAAACAGAATCGGCGCAAAGTACGTAGCGGCGTTCATCGCCGAACCGATCATCGGCTCCACTGCCGGTGCAGTGGTGCCACCTCCCGAATACTGGCCCATTGTCCGAGAGATATGTGCGAGACACGACATTCTGCTCATCGCCGACGAAGTCATGACCGGTTGCGGCAGAACCGGCAGACATTTCTGCGTCGACCACTGGGACGTACAGCCGGATCTCATCGCGACGGCCAAAGGGCTTGCCGCCTGCTATTTTCCGGTCGGGGCGACCCTGGTCTCGGAGGAGATCGCAAAGACGTTTGCAGGCGGCAGCGGCGTATTCGCACACAGTCACACATTCAACGGAATGCCGGCAGCTTCCGCCGCCATCTGCGCGGTCATGGACTTTTATTTGAAAAACGACCTTTGCGGTAATGCCAAAAAACAAGGTGAAACGATCGCCCAAACATACGTGGAAAGGCTTTCAAACTGCCCCATGGTCGGAGACGTCCGGGGCAAAGGACTCATGTGGGGAATCGAGCTGGTAGAGGACAAGGAGACAAAAAAACCGTTTCGTCGCGAGTTGAACGTTTCGACACGATTCCGTGATTTTTGCCTGGAACGTGGTTTTACCGTCTATCCCGGAAGGTCGATGGCAAACGGCACCGACGGAGACAATCTCATCGTGGGGCCGCCTCTTGTAATCGACGACAGAGAGTTGAAATGGCTCTTCGACGCTCTCATAGAAGCTCTCGAACTATTTCCGTCGCCGGAATGAGCCTTGAGGTTTTTTTAAAAACATCTCCGGAGAGGGCAAATCGAAGGATTTTAAAGGAATCAATCAAAAAAAGAAACAACCGCACTCTCGACAAAGAATTCATTACGGAAAGGGGGTCGATTTTAAAAAACAGCGATTCCAGAAGGAGTCTTGAGGTTCCCCGCCATTTTTGTCGTCTCGAAAATCTCAAGACGTGATGGCAACGATTTTTGAGGAGGGAGCAAAATGTGGTTTTCGCTGGGAAAGTACAATCATCTGTGTTTTTTGACCCTGTGCGTCTTGTGTCTGATCTCGTTTCTTCCTTTCAAGGCCGGCTTCGTCATCAGCGGAATGGATCTTTTTGGCTGGGCGCAAGGACTGTTGATGCTGATAGCACCGGTGGTCACGCTCTTTTTCGTCCACATGGGACGTAAGGAAAAAGGTGAAAAACGGTGAAAACGACGGAGCTTACCCTGACGATCGCTTATATCCTGGCCTGTATCGGCATCGGATTATGGGCCAGCAAGAAAGTCTCCTCTTCCAGCGACGACTATTGGGTGGCGGGGAGGAAAATAGGAACGTTCGCGAATTCATGGGCCATCATGGCGGCACTCGGAAGCGGCGGCTCGATCCTCGGCGTCAATGGCCTGGCTTACTCGGCGGGGATCCCGTACGCCTTCGCCATGTTCGCCGGAGCCGTCGTCGGCTTTCCCGTCGCGGCGATCTTCGTCGCCGAGCACCTACGGGATCTCAAGGTTCGTACCGTCCCAGAATACCTGAACATGCGGTATGACAACAAGGCACTGAGCATCATCGTCCCGCTGATCATCATCGTTGCAATGGAAGTATACATTGTCGCACAGCTGAAGGCAGCCGGCATTACCGTAGTCTATCTGCTGGGCATCCCCTACAACTACGCGGTCATCATCACCGCCATCGTTTTTACCCTGTACGTTTCGATCGGGGGGATGTGGGCGATAACCTTTACGGACGTATTACAGGGAATCCTCATGTTCTCCGTCGCAATGTTGCTTTCTCTCGTCGTTTTCTCGAGCTTCGGCGGTATTTCGCCGCTGCTTTCTCGAGCGACGGCGATATCTCCCCAACTCGGTAGAATAAAGGAGATGTCTTTTGTAAGCTACCTCGGCGTCTTCGTCGTTTGGCTCATCGGCGCCTGCTCGGTTCCCCACCTCGTGATGAGAGTCTTTACCGCGAAGGACTCCCACTCTGCAAAACTGTCGCTGAACTACGCCATGATCATCTATGCCATAATGATATTCTTCTGTGTCATTGCCGTCGCGTCCGCGGGACATGCTCTCTTTCCACCGCTCAAAGACGCCGACACCGTTTTCCTTAAAGTCATGGAGCATTACATGCCCAACGCACTGATACGCGGTATCGCGGTCGCGGCGGTCATGGCGGCGGTCATGTCGACTACAGACGCGTTGATACTGGCGGTAAGCAGCGCCGCCGTCAACGATATTTACAAAAAACACATCAAACCGGAAGCGAGCGATAAAGAGGTGGTCAGGATCGGCCTCGTCGTCACATGGATTGCAGGGTTTCTCGCCATCTATTTCACGCTCGATCCGCCCAAGCTGCTCACCATGCTTTATACGGCGGCGGTGGGCCTGCTCGGCTCCTCGCTCCTCGCTCCCATCATACTCGGAATCTGGTGGAAGAAAGCAACCCCCACCGCCGCGCTTCTGAGCTGTATCGCAGGCGGGGTCAGCTATTGCGGACTTCTCTGGTTCTCGAAGATGCCGCCGCTATCACACGTTCTCGTCTCGATCCCGTTCAGCTTCCTGGTGCTCTTCGTCGCAAGCCATTTCACGGAGGAAAGCGATCCGGAAATCATGAAACTCGTGGAAAGAGTACACCTGCGGGGAGAAATCGAATAGGCGCACGAAAAGAAAGGACGTAACAAGGGAACAAAGACAGCGTGCCAAACATTGGGGTGACTACATTAAGATACGACAGAGGGCGGGCGAAAAACGTCTTGTTTTTTCGCCCGCCCTTTCCGAGTCCGAAAATCGAAAATGAAGAGCGTTCTACCTCTCTTTTCTTGAATAAAACTTGTCGTTGTCTCGGAAGAAGTAGGTATCCCAACAACGTGTACGACAATCGGTTCGAAACGAGACGGATATCACGTACCCGGTCCAGCTTACAAACCCATTCCTCCCATACCCATCCGCATGACCGCCTCGAGCACGCCTCCAGCGATGGCAAGCGCCTTATCCGTTATGGAGAAACAGTGGTCGCGCTCGTCCCGTGGATCCACGTCACCGATTTTCAGTCCACGTTCGACCGGAACGCTCTCGTGAATCAGCCCTCTCAGGACTCCGGCGATATCCGCCCTCACTTCACGGCCGGCAACCTTCGCGACCAAGTCTCCCGCCTCCACGTGATCGCCGATCGTCCTGACGGGGAGCACATAGCCATCCGCCGGCGAACGCAGCAGGCGCTCTACGGAGTATCCCATCTCCACGCCGGGGATACCCGTGTTCGGTATTGCGCATCCGTCCGTGATCAGCCGCCCCAGATAGTGTCCCCGCTTCGTCTCGATCACGCCATGGACTTGGTCCGGAGCCGAAAAACCGGGGCCGATCGCAAGAACGAGCGGGGCCATCGAACGAGTCGTCCCAGTATAACGCTTTGCCATGATGCAATCCACGACAAGATCCGGAGCCAATTTCGCGATGCTCTCCCCTTTCGGATCGATCAGGACGCCGACTGTCTCCAAATCCGTCCACGAATCGGTGTCCTCGAACAAAAGAGCTTCCATCTCCTCGATCACATGCCTGCCGTCGAAAACGGCCTGTGCGACGGACACGGGCCTGCGAACGACAAGGGGCAAGGCCGTCTCAAGGCACAGAACCCTGAAACCACAGCGCCAGAGCCGATATATGACCCCCGTCGCGAGGTCTCCCCCACCTCGGACTATCGCCAGCTTATCCCTCAAAAGAGCCACCCCCAACGGAAAAGAGAGAACAAAACGGATTGCCCGTGCAAATCATGCGGGTAAATCATACCACAAAGGAGCATACCACATGTGAATCATGCGATATACTCCTTTGGAAGTACGTTGATTTTATTGGACAGCTTTACGCTTTCGCTTTCAATGCCTCCAATATTTTCTCCTTCGTGTAAGGGAGGGAATTAATTCTCACGCCTATTGCGTCATAGACTGCGTTTGCGATCGCGGGCGGAACGGGAGCGATTCCCATCTCTCCAATGCTTTTTGCACCAAAAGGTCCCGAGGGTTCGTATGCTTCCACGATAATCGTCTTTATCGGGCCGACGTCGGTGGCTCTGGGAACCTTGTAATCGGTAAAACTCTTGTTGAGCAACTTCGCACTTTCATCGTAGAGCATCTCCTCGGAGAGCGTATAACCGATGCCCTGTCCGACGCAGCCCTCCACCTGTGCCTCCACAAGTTGCGGGTTTATCGCAGTTCCCACGTCATGGACAGCCACAAAGTTGAGAATTTTAATTTCTCCCGTCTCAACATCCACTTCGACTTCCGCGAAGTGCGCCGCAAATGCAGGAGGACAGTTCAGAGCCGAGTAGCTGGCCGCTTCGTTGATATACATCGGATCCTTTGAATTGTATGTGGCAAAATATGCCACATCGGATATCTTTGCGACCTTGCGCCCATTCTCCCTACGTACAACCCAGCCATCCGCTGTATCGAGGTTTCCTTTCTGTTGGCCGGTCAGTTCCGAGGCATATCTTATAAGCTGTTCCTTCGCTTTCAATCCCGCACGCATGACAGCATTGCCTGCCACATATGTTTGACGAGAGGCATAACTCCCCATATCCAAAGTCGTCATGTCCGTATCCGCCGATATTACGAAGACATCCTCCAGTTTCACTCCGATCGCCTCCGCGCATATCTGGCTGTGAACCGTATCGGAACCCTGTCCGAGGTCAGGAGAACCAATCATGAGAGTAACCGTGCCATCTTCGTTGACCTTTACGTGTGCCGATGAGAAATCCGGGGCCGCCGATGTCCCGGTCACATGCAAAGCCGCTGCCATTCCTTTGCCGTAGCGCTTGCAACCATCCGATTTACGATTTACTCCCCACTCGATCGCCTCCTTGCCGAGATCGATACACTCCTTCAAACCACAGCTTTCGAGTATCCAATCGGATTTGAGTGCCACCGGATTGGGTTCGCCCACCACGACCAAATTCGCCTTGCGAAATTCTCCCGGATCCATCCCCAGCTCTTCGGCGATGCGATCAAAATGGCACTCGCGTGCAAAACACATCTGTGGATTGCCATAACCCCTGAATGCCCCCGAATCCGGCTTGTTCGTAAAAATGATATCGGCATGAAATTTGATGTTGGGAATTCTGTAAGGATTCTTCGTGCACATCGCCTTCGTGACGTAGGTGCTGTGTCCGGAATACGCTCCCGCACACGACAAAACGTCCATTTGATATGCCACGATTTTGTTGTCCTTGTCGAGCCCGGTTTTGAGTTTGATCTCCGCAGGATGGCGCAATGTCGTATATGCGATGTTTTCTTCACGTGTCAATTCGATGCGGACAGGGCGTTTCGTCAACAGAGCGGCGAAAACACAGAGAATTTCGTTCTGCACCATCTGACGCTCTCCAAATCCACCTCCCAGCGCCGGTTTTATGACGCGAAGCTTGTGCATGGGGATGCCCAAAACCTCGTGAATATTCCGACGAATATGGTAGGGGACCTGGGTCGTGCTCCAGAGTGTCACCTTGCCTGACGGGTCGACTTTCGCAACGGAGCAGGAGGCCTCCATACATGTATGTTGCTGCCCCTGCAGAACATAGGAATCCTCGAATATCCTCACCGCTTTTTTAAAGGCCTCGTCCGTATCCCCATACGAGATATCCGCTTCGATCACGTTTTTTCCGCTCCCACCATGAATGAGAGGGGCTTCTTCCGTCAAGGCATGATGAATGTCAGCCACTTGAGGGAGAACGTCATACTCCACTTCGATAAGGGATTCGGCCGCTCGTGCTCTTACTTCGTCTTCGGCAAGTATGACGGCGACAATCTCTCCTTCATAGCGAAGCTCCGTCTCCAAAAGATAGCGATCTTCCATATACCGAGGATCGACGGCCACAACACCCAGAATTGTCTCCCTTGGGTAACCGGCGGACGAAAAACGCACCTTGGGCACGTCCTTATGTGTAATAACCTTGACAACACCTGGAAGCATTTCCGCCTTCGACACATCGATCGATTTGATCACGGCTCTGGTATGTGGAGAACGTACGAGCCTTCCATTCAACATCCCCGGCAAATACAAATCAGACGTATAAACGGCCGCTCCCGTGACTTTATCTACCACGTCGACCTTATCGTGGTTCTTGCCAACCGTGTAAAACCCCTTCCACGGTTTCGACGCAATCTTTATGGTCTTTGTCTCCAGCATCTTTCCCATCCATGTCACCCCCGCATCTCTTCGGCAGCACTCATGATGGCCTGCACGGGCTTTGTGTATCCGGTACACCTACAGATGTTTCCGGCAATGGCGATCCGAACCTCTTCCTCCGTGGGATTAGGGCACTCATCGAGAAACGCCTTTGCGGCGAGAATCATTCCTGGAGTACAATAACCACACTGTACCGCGGCATATTCGATGAATTTACGCTGCAGAGGATGCAATCCATCTTCCGCTAATCCCTCTATGGTCAGAATTTCGGCACCATCCGCTTTCATTGCGGGCAGGATACATGATTTGATGGCTCTCCCATTCATGATTACAGTGCAGGCACCACAGTCACCGGTGTCACATCCGATCTTCGTCCCTGTCCTCCGAAGCTTTTCTCTCAAAAGTGCAGAGAGCGTCATGCCGGCTGTTATCTCCACACTCTGTTTCTTGCCGTTCAATTGAAATGTTATGGTAAGCTTTTTCTCCACAACCGTTCCCTCCTCAAACCGCTGCGCCGTCGTATGCACGCAAAATCGCTCTTTTCACGAGCACATTCAACGCCTCACGGCGATACTCTTTTGTACAGCGAATATTCGTTATCGGGGAGATCGCTTCGGCGATTTTGTCACATACCTCGTCCAAGATCTTTCCTTCCGGTTTCTTTCCCATCAGAACTCTTTCACATGCCGTTGCCCGAACGACCGTTGGGGCGACAGCCCCCAAAGCGATTCGTCCTTCCTCCACGAGCCCGGAATCGGAACGACGGATAAAAACCGCTACATTTGCATTCGCAAGATCCACCGAATTTCTGGCTATTTTCTCAAAGGCACTGCCACAGTGTCCCGGAACGATCGGAATACGAATTTCCCTCAACAACTCATCCGATTCCAAAACCGTCTTGCGAGGACCCAGAAAAAACTCCGTCGCCTTTACGAGACGTTCCTTCCCCCTCGAAACGAGGACAAATTCAGCATTGAATGCCAGCATCGGAGGAATGGAATCTCCCGAGGGTACTGCAGAACAGATATTGCCACCAACCGTCGCGATATTTCGAATGGTCATATCGGCAAGATCCTTCGATGCCTCCCACAAGGCCGTAAAATCCCTTTCGATCTCTTTCGAGGTAATGATATCGCGATAGATCGTGCAGCTCCCAATGCACAACACGTTCTCTTCTCTTTTGATATAGTCCAACCCAGTCTTTGAAATATCAAGGATCGCATCCAACTCGGGATGTTCTGCCACAAATATGTCGGTCCCACCCGCCAGGATCTTCACGTTGCCTTCGTACCCCGCCAAGGTCGAAAGAGCCTCGTCAACCGAGGCAGGCACAAAATATTCCCTTACGTTCAACTGTTTCATTCACAACTCTCCTTTCTCTCCACCGACTCATTCAAAACAGAACATGACTCACCAGCGCTAGAATTGGCATGGCAACCAACGTTCTCACGATGAAACACAAAACAAGATCGGACATGGAAACAGGTATCTCACATTCAAGCATGGCATTCGCGCTCTCGGTGAAAAAAATTATCTGGACTGATGACAGGACGGCAATAAAAAAGATGCTCTTTACCGCAAATCCCTTGCCGGAGACCATAATGACCGGCAACGCCAACTCTGCGATGCCAATCAGTGTGGCAGGCGCAATCTCTGCAGCATTGGGCATTCGTAGTAATTTCAACAAAGGAATCATCGGCATCCCAAGCCAAGTGAAGAGGGGGGTATGTTCCGCCAATAAAAGAGCGATCACGGCGATTGATACGACATATGCCACGATCTTTTGAGAGAAGGCGATCGCACTCCACAGGGTTCCCATGAAAACCTTGAAATTCAGTTCTCCAGAACGCTTGATTCCGGCGTTGACCGCCGACAGTAAGCGATTTTCGACGCGCGGGGTAATTCGATCGTCATCGGTCTGAAGTGTATTGTCTATGTATATATCTTTCTTCCATGAAAGCGGTGGAATCCTGACACATATGGCCGCCATGACAAAGGTGACAACAAAAGAGGTCAGAACAACCTGAGCATAAAGATGCTCGATTCCGGCGAGAGAGACCAACACCCCGAAAAAGCCCAAACTGCAAACGGAAAAGCAAGTCAATACCGTTACACCTTCCCGATGTGTGTAGCATTTGGTCTTGTAAAGCTGTTCGGTCATGAACACCCCCACTGCCAGGGCGGAAACAAAGGACGCAATACCATTGACCGCGGCACAACCCGGAAGCTTGAAGAGTGGGCGCATGATCGGTTCGATCAATACACCCACAAACTCAACGATGCCTGATTTCAGAATCATCACCACAAACCAACCGGCCAGTATGACAGTCAACATCACGGAACCAGCGAGCGAAACGGCAAGACCTCCGATATCCTTACTCAATATTTGGGAAGGCCCCACATTAAAAATAACCATGATACTAAAGACAACTGCAAGCAGATAAAACACGATTTTACAAATCCCATCTTCCTGATGGTATTTTGCAAACGGTTCCATCTTCAAGACCTTGCCCAGACAGACGGTAACGATAAGGGAAGAACAGAGAAAAAGAACAAGGTAATTGATCAAAACCGAGCCGAGGGTATTTTTTTAAAAAACCAACCAAAGCAACCAGCGGGACATTTCCATTAAAAACGGGCGCAAAAAACAAGAATACTCCAACAACGCTGCAAATCAAGAATTTCACCACATGACATACCCCCTTTGCACTTTGTTTTATCAAATAGCCCGATCTACGACTCTCCGAAAAAATACACAGAACACCCCTTTGGCAGTGTCTTTTGATTACAACACAACAATAAGAATTCTATTCATTAATGCAGCTATGTATCTTTTAAAACAAAGCTACACTGGGTATTTATTTTTGGGACTTTTGTCCCATTATCATAGCCTTATTTTTCGTTTTGTCAACAAAATACCGAAGCAATTTGAAATTAAGTACAGATGAAGTCCATCTCTTTTCGTCGTAGTCTCCAGTTACAATGATGGTGTCGGCTGTTTTATCGGCGACAAGACATTTTGCTCATCAAGATGATCATGCCGTTAAACACGTGTAAGGTCCCAAACCAAGAGGACTGCCCAACGCATTTAAGATTGGTTATATGTAGGATAATCTAGGGTTGTTTACAAACCGGGTGAGTTTGCAGGAGGCAAACGCCCGGGAGGGAGCCGCCCGAAATGAACATCCACAAACGCACAAAACCGACACCCCAGCAACGAGAGGAGATTTATCGGAGGCATCACACAGAACACATACGCGTTGCTTTACTGGCCGAGGAATATCACGTCTGTCGTCCGACGATCTATAGCTGCAATGCTCGTTTCCGCACTCTGGCCTGGGGCATGAAACGTCTTGCCAAAATAGAAAAGACAATTGAAGCCAGATTGAAAAAAGAGGCCAAACGCTACAACAAAAGCTATCCGGGAGAAATGCTTCACCTTGACTGCAAGCGTCTGCCTTTACTGAAGGGACAGGTCCATACCGCCCCACGAGATTATCTTTTCGTGGCGATCGACGACTACAGCCGTGAGCTCTATGCGGCAATCCTGCCGGACAGGACAGCCGCTTCTGCAGGGAGCTTTCCGGGTCAAGTCCTGGAGGAATGCGCCTATACGATTGAGACTGCCTACACGGATAACGGCAAAGAATTTCAAGGGAATCGGAGCATCACTCTTTTGCGGAGCTGTGCATGAGAAATGGTATCGGGCAGAAGTTCACGCGAGCGAGCGACGCCGAAGACCAATGGCAAGACGGAACAAGTCCTGCGAACCTTGATGGAGATGTGGCACGATAAGGAGCATTTCGAGTCTCCGGAGCATCGCGGAAAATCATTGGCTCGTTTCGTCAATTGCTACAATTGGGTCAAACCTCACAAATCTCTGGGTAATTTGACGCCGGGAGAAAAGCTCTGTCTATATTTTTTCACCCGGGATTTTGTAAACAACCCTTGACTTTCTTACACCAAAAAGAATAACCTAGCAGTTGAAAATGTTTGTGGTTCGTACTTATGCCGTTATCGAGAAGATCAATGACAAAAAATTCTACTTCATCACCACGGCGGAAGGACCGTAAGACATCTATACAACCGGATTTTATACGGCTCTTGCTCCCATCGAAGGCTGGGCTGCTTTACCGGCATAAACTCTGTGCAGATGATCAGTGCCTGGGACATGTCAAAAGAGAAAGACTGAACAAAAACTATCGCATTTCCTGAGGCGGAAATTGCGGGAGCTTCACTCTGAAAAAATCTGCTGCTGTAGCACAGTGAAATCAGAGAAGAAAGACTGATGAGAAGATGGGAAAAGAACGAAGTGCCCCCCAAAAAATCGTTGTTCGCGGGGCGAAAGTACATAATCTGAAAAATATTGACGTGGATATTCCTCT
>DAIPHL010000048.1:0-14324 GCA_036771375.1 Synergistaceae bacterium
GGTCGGCGGATAACAGCCACCTACCCGAGTCGGGCTGCGCTCTTTTCGAATTTCTCCTCTGGCGGGGAGAGACGTCCTTCCGGGAATCCGTCGACCCCTACTACGCAAGCGTCCGAAAGCTGCTTCGCAAAAGGTAGGAGGGAAAGTCCCCCTCCGTTAAAGAGAGTGACGACCGTTTCGCGCCTTTTTGCCTATTTGGGATACGGATCGATGACGTATAATGCTTACAAATTGAAGTCATACGGTAAAGGAGAGAGACGATGCAGGAGTTGAAATCGTACGGAAAAATCACAAGCGGAAGCGAGATTCTGGTACAGGGGTTCATGGCAAAGGTTTACCTCTGGATGGCGCTGGGGCTCTGCGCGACCGGTCTGATCGCCTACTATACCTCGTCCTCCGAGCAGATTCTATACATGCTTCTCGGAAAGAGCAGGCTTCCCTTTTTCATCCTGTTGGGCGCCGAGATCGGCATCGTTCTGTATCTGTCCTCCAGGATCACGACGTTGAACCCGGCCACGGCGAACACGCTCTTTTTTGTCTACGCCGCCCTCAACGGACTGACGCTCGCGCCGATCTTTCTGGTCTACACGCAGGAGTCCATCTCGTCGGCGTTCTTCTCCGCGGCCGCGACGTTCGGAGCCATGAGCGCCTACGGCACGTTGACAAAAAGGGACCTGTCGGGGCTCGGCAGCTTCCTGCAGATGGGCGTGATCGGTCTTCTGATCGCCTTGCTGATCAACATGTTCGTCGGCAACTCGAAGGCGGACCTCGTCATATCGATCATGGGCGTGCTCATCTTCACGGGGCTCACCGCCTTCGACACGCAGAAACTCCGCCGGCTCTCCCAGGAGCTCTCCTTCCGGGAGGAGGAACAGAGCAACCTGTCGATCCTGGGCGCGCTGACGCTCTATCTGGATTTCATCAACATGTTCCTCTTCCTGCTCCGCATCCTGGGGCGGAGAAAGTAGGCGCCCGAGCCCGGACGAAGAAACTTCGGCCGCATGAATTCCCGTCCACGTTTTCGTAATTTCGTCACAGTTCACCCAGATGCCGATCGCCCGTTTGAACGGACGATCGGCGTCTGGCATGGATTTTTCGGCCGTAAAGAACACGTCGAACTTTGCTTTATGGTTTTGCGCAAAATACATCCCGTCTGGTAAGAATCCGCTATCCTGCTACATTTGCAGCCTCGTCCATCGGCATTTCAGCCAGGTGTTTCATAGACATATACTGTTTTGTCCCCCAGCGGCTGGCCGTCACGTGTCTGAGCCTGGCACAGACGAGCATCAGGGCTGACTTCCCGTCCGGGAACGTTCCCTCTACGCGCGTACGGCGGCGGCAGAATTTCGTCTTATCGGCACAACGTGACAACTCACCCGTTACGACGCCGCAGGCTTTCCTTACCCTGTAGGACAGGAGATGGAGGGACCGAGCGCTCCATCTCCTCTGTACCCGCAACGACGAAATCGACGGCATCTACGGTTGGACCGGTTATCTCTTTACCTTGAACACACTGTCTATCAACGTGCCGTCGCGATATTCCACGACCGCGACGACGTCACCCTCGTCCCGGACGGGAGCGTCGGGAGTGCCCGTCATCTTCTCGATCTTCTTCTTGAGATCGTGGATGTCCACAACCGGCAATCCTGCCCTGGTTGCGCTCTCCAGCAGGTCCTTTCTCCTCGGATTGATCAAAACACCCCGCTCCGTGACGATCGCGTCCACCGTCTCGCCGGGTGTCGTCACGTTTGCGACCCTGTCCTTTATCGAACAGACGCCACCGCGGAAGGACGGCGCCACGACGATCGCAAGAGACGCCCCGGCTGCCGTATCGCAGTGTCCTCCCGACGCACCCCGGAGCACACCATCGTTGCCGATCAGGACATTCACGTTGAAGTCGACGTCGAAATCGAGCGCGGCCAGTATGACACAATCGAGGTTGTGCACCAGACATCCGGGGTTGAAGGGATTCGCGTACCAGGAGGCGTCGATCTCCCTGTGACTCGGGTTGCCGGCGACGGATTCGGTCACCAGTGCATCGAAACTCTGCACGTCGAAAAGGGTTCTGAACAGTCCCTTCTCCAACATTCTGGACATGTGCCCCGAAATACCCCCCAGGCCGAAAGAACCCACGATCCCCTTGGCATGCATGTATTCTTCGAGATAGACGGACACCGCGAGACTCGCTCCACCGACCCCCATCTGGAACGAAAACCCGGGCGCAACGATGCCGGAGGCTTTCATCAGCCGAAACGTATCCTTCGCGATTCTGAGATCGACCGGATTCCGCGTGATGCGAGCCGCCCCGGTCGCGATCCTTTTGGGATCCCCGATACTCGGCACGACGACGACCTGGTCCACCCGGTACTGAGGGATCGAAATATTTTTATCGACCGGGTAATCCACGAGATTGTCGGTCACGGCGATCACGTGTTTCGCAAAGATCGCGTCCGTGATGGCATATCCGAGGGAACCGCACGCACCCGGCCCCGCGGAGCCGGAGATGTTTCCCAGAGGATCACAGGACGGCGCGGCCAAAAAGGCCACGTCGATGTCGATCTGTCCCCCCTCGATCGCCCTCGCGCGCCCGCCATGGGAGCGTATGACCACGGGAATGTCCGCTTCACCGCTGGATATCAGTTTGCCGAGCTCTCCACGCACGCCCGACGTGTAGAGTCGCCCGATCAGGCCACAGCGGATATAGTCGGCGACACAGTCATGGGCATCGGGAATGGAGCTCGGGGCAAAGGTGAGGTTTTTGAACCCCATTTTTTTGAGAACCTCGAGCACCATGGGGATTACGGCGTCCCCGTTCCGAAGATGGTGATGGAACGATACGGTCATCCCGTCCTCCAACCCCGATCGTCTGACCGCTTCTTCGACGCTCGCGACGACCTTGTTTTTCGTCCTTTCGACCGTCCTCTGTTTTGCGGACGCCCCCGGAAGCGGTTTCAACGCATCTATGACACCAAAGGGCGTCTCATAGGGGCGAAACGTGCCAACGCCCGGAAGTTCGAGCGGCACTTTTCTCCCGAGCGAGTTGAGCGTCAGTTTCATATCGATTCTCCCTCCTCGTCGTAATCGTACAGCAGAGCCATGGCGACAAGGCTTTCGGCGCGTCTCACAACCGGGACGTCGATCATCTTTCCATCGAGCGCGATGACGCCCTTTCCCTCCTTTGCCGCGGCGTTCGCCGCTTCGACAACCCGCCTCGCCTTTTTCAGCTCCTTTTCGTCCGGACGATACGCACTGTGGATGACATCGATCTGGCTCGGATGAATCGCCGCTTTGCCCGTAAAACCAAGCTGAACGATCGTTTTCGTCTCGTTATACAATCCGTCGGGATCATTTATATCCGCCCAGACCGTATCGAAGGCGAAGACTCCGGCCGCGCGGGCGGCGACGACCACCCGGCTGCGGGCGTAAAATAACTCCCGTCCTTCTTTCGTCTTTTGAACCCCCATGTCGGCGGTCAGATCCTGTCCTCCGAGGGTGAGGGCAGAGACCCTCGGCGAGGCGGAGGCGATCGCAAAGGCGTTTTCGATGCCGATCGCAGTTTCCAACATTGCATGCAGCTGGATACGACCGACCTCCAAACCGTTCTCCCTCTCTATGTCGGCGATCAGCTCATCCGCAAGCCGGACGTCGTCGGGTGAGTTGGTCTTTGGCAGGCGCACGGCATCCGGCGCAAAGGGGACGACGGCGCGAAGATCTTTCTCGAAGTAGGGGGTATCCGATGGGTTGACCCTCACGGTGACGATCAATTCCTCGAAGTCGAACCCCTCGAGAAAAGACCGAACCATCTTACGAGCAGCGTCCTTTTCCGTCTGTGCGATGGCATCCTCGAGATCGAGCAGGATGCTGTCGGCCCCGAAGATCGGAGCATGTTGTATCATCCCCGGAGAATCTCCCGGAATGTACAACATCGAGCGACAGGGACGCGATTTTTTTGTCCCGGTCATGATGGGTTCGCCTCCATCGCACGTTCGATCGCCGTCTCTACCCTCGCCCGAAGCGTTACCTCGAGCGCTCCCTGATCCTGAACGGTGACCTTCGCGTTTTTAACGGAGTGCTCTTCCAGTATCTTTCGGACGAGTTTTTCCGTCCTCGCCAGGAAAAGCCCCCGATTCGCCCCGTTGTATTCCATTCCCGCGGCATTCGTCGGAGTGACGGTGACCAGGCAATCCGACGACTCCAGCGAACCCGCGCTCGCGGTTCTGAGTATCCCTGCGGACAATGTGCCCACCTCCAATTCATAGACCGTTATCCCCGCTTCGCAGATTCTACAACCTGGACGCAATCTCCTTCAGAAAGTCAACCGTGTTCACAGCCCGTTTCCCGCTCTTCTTCGCAAGACCGTAAAGATCCTTCGTCATGATCCCGGACTCGATCGTGGAGATCGACGCCTTCTCCATCCTGTCGGCGAACGAGGAGAGCTCCGGCGTTCCATCGAGTTCCCCTCTCTTGCGAAGCGCACCGCTCCAGGCAAATATCGTGGCCATCGCATTGGTCGAGGTCTCCTCTCCATTAAGGTGCTTGTAATAGTGGCGCGTAACCGTACCATGGGCCGCCTCGTATTCGAAATATCCGTCCGGTGAGACCAACACCGACGTCATCATGGCCAAGCTCCCAAAAGCCGTCGCCACCATATCGGACATGACATCGCCGTCATAATTCTTGCACGCCCAGATGAAACCACCCTCCGAGCGGATCACCCTCGCAACGGCGTCGTCGATCAGGGTATAGAAATATTCGATTCCGGCCTTGTCGAAACGATCTTTGTACTCGGCCTCGAAAATATCCTGAAAGAGATCCTTGAAATGGTGATCGTATTTTTTCGAAATCGTATCCTTCGTGGAGAACCAAAGCGGCTGTTTTGTGGAGAGCGCATAGTTGAAACAAGCGCGCGCAAAGCTCGATATGGATTTGTCCATGTTGTGCATCCCCATCGCCACGCCAGGTCTCCTGAAATCCTGGACCAGCTCGCGCTGTACGTCTCCTTCGTCCGACGTATAGACGAGCTCCACCTTCCCCGGCTTTGTCACGGACATCTCCGTCGCCTTGTATATGTCTCCGTACGCATGTCTTGCGATCGTGATCGGCTTCTTCCACGTACGCACGGAAGGCTTGATGCAGTCGACCAGGATCGGCGTGCGAAAGACCGTGCCGTCCAGAATCGCCCGGATCGTTCCGTTGGGGCTTCTCCACATCTGCTTCAGTTTGTATTCCTCCACCCGCTGCGCGTTCGGCGTGATGGTCGCACATTTGACCGCCACGCCATACTTCTTCGTCGCCTCGGCCGCCTCGATGGTAATCCTGTCCCCCGTCTCGTCGCGTCTTTTCAGACCGAGATCGTAGTACTCCGTTTTCAGGTCGATATACGGATAGAGCAGTATCTCCTTTATCTTGCTCCATATGATGCGGGTCATCTCGTCTCCGTCCATTTCGACCAGAGGTGTCGTCATTCTTATTCTTTTGCCCATTTCCTTCACTCCATTTCGTTTTTTTCGATCGTCTTTCAGTTTGCGTAGTAGTTCATCAGACAGCCTGCGAGAATGATGTCGCGATCCTCCTGCGTCAGACCCGGAAGTTGGAGCGTTATCGCGATCTTCTTGACCTGCCCGGACGCGTCCGAACGGATTAATTGCGAGGGAATCTCCTCCTTCGCATCCTTGACCGCCCGGCGAATGCCCGGTATGTAGAGCCAGTCGCCGAGTTCTATCTTGGACTGCTCCGAGGGAGCGATGACAAATGGCATCATGCCCCAGTTGATCAAATTGCTCCGGTAACGCTTCGTGGCATATTCTATGGCGAGATTCGCCTCGCCTCCGAGCATCTTCTGCGAGGAAGCCGCCTGTTCCCTGGCGGAACCGTCCCCGGGTTTCACCGCAAAGACCACGCTGCCCAGCCCCGTAGCCTCGGCCGCTTTCTCATCCCCAATCAATGCGAGGACCTTCGAGAGAGCCTCGGAGGTTATCCCTTCAATCCGGTCCCGCTCCAGCGCGTGCGCGGATTTGGCCCTTCCCACGTAGCCGGGGTCCTTGCGAGAGAGCGTGTACTCCGCGAGTTTCAGCGGATTCGAACGCAGGGACGAAGTCTCCCCGGAAGGAATCAGCTCGTCGGTGGTGGTAACCGGATCCGTGATGACGGATGCGACGAGCAGGAGGCTGTTTTCGGGAAGCGGGGAGATGACGGGCCACGGTTTTATGTTCGGGCCGAAAACCAGCTCCTCCTCCGGCATGGGCTTTCCAAAACCGCGGTATACGCGGTTTTCGTACACATCCTTGTCGAAATGATACGGAAGCTCCAAAAGGTTCTCCGCCATCTCCGCGGCCGAAGTCAATATCCCGCCGCTCGCGGCCGTCGCAGCGATGGAGCGCGCGTCCATCAGGGCGACGGAGGAAATCTGCCCCTCTCCTGGCTTGGAACCTTCGCGATTCGGGAAGTTTCTGGTGGTATGGCGTATGCTCAATGCCCCGTTCGCCGGGGTATCGCCGGCTCCAAAGCAAGGTCCGCAAAAAGCCGTTCGGACGGTGGCACCTGAGGACATCAGCTTTCCGATCGAGCCATTTTTGATCAGCTCCAGGTTTACGGGCTGGCTTGCGGCGTAAATCGCCAGGGAGAACCTTCCGGCTCCCGTGTTCTTACCCTCGAGGATCTGCGAAGCCGCCACCAGGTTCTCGAAGGTACCGCCCGAACAGCCGGCGATGACGCCTTGATCCACACGCAGGCGTCCGTTTTCGATCTTATCCGTCAATTTGAAGGCGACCTTGGTTCCGATCTGCTTCTTACCCCGTTCCTCGACCTCGTGCAGAATCTCTTTCAGGTTCGCGTTGAGCTCCCGAATCGTGTACGCGTTGCTCGGATGAAAGGGCAGAGCGATCATCGGTTCGATTTTATCCAAATCGACGACGACGGCCCTCGTATACCAGGTCAGAGGCGCCGGATCGAGGCGCTTGTACGCTTCGGGTCTCCCGTGAAGTGCGAGATATTCCTGGACCTTTTCGTCCGTCCGCCAGATGGAACTCCAGCACGCCGTCTCGGTCGTCATCACGTCGACACCGATGCGGAAATCCACCGACAGGTTGGAGACTCCAGGACCGACAAACTCCATCACGCTGTTTTTCACGAAACCGTTTTCGAAGACGGCCCCGATGATCGCAAGCGCCACATCCTGCGGTCCTACACCCGCTTTTGGCGTACCCTTGAGATAGATGCCGACCGTATCGGGATGGGGCATATCGTAGGTCCTTCCGACAACCTGCTTTACAAGTTCCGGCCCCCCCTCGCCGACAGCGAGGGTGCCGAGCGCCCCGTAGCGTGTGTGGCTGTCGGAGCCAAGGATCATCCTGCCGCATCCCGCATACATTTCGCGCATATATTGATGGATGACCGCGATATGAGCAGGCACGAACTCGCCACCGAACTTGCGAGCCGCGGAGAGTCCGAATACGTGATCGTCCTCGTTGATTGTGCCCCCAACCGCACAGAGACTGTTGTGACAGTTCGTGAGAACGTACGGGACGGGAAAATTCCTCAGGCCGCTCCCCAGGGCAGTCTGAACGATTCCGACGTAGGTGATGTCGTGAGACGTAAGGGCGTCGAAGCGAATCCTGAGGTTCTTTTCGTCCCCTTCCTTGTTGTGGGAGGCGATCACACCCTCCGAAATGCAGCCCTTGGCGTTTTTTTCCCTTTCAGCCAAACCAAACTCACGATCGTTGCGCAGCTTCAAAGGAGGCAATCCTTCCGCGGCGAGGCGTCCGTCAAGCTCCTTTGGGCTGAATCTTTCCGCATCCTCCAACAACAGGTTTCCCTGCAACAAATATGCTCCCTCTTTCAGCAATCGAATCAACTTCATACCTCCTTCCGACTTCGTCGAGAAACAACGTTGCCCCACACTCCCGCCAGTCCCTCAGATCAAAACGGCATCACACCTCCTCTGTTGGAAGATAAAAAAAGAGGGCTCCCTGTGTTCAGGAACCCCCCATCATAACCTGTTCGATAGCACGAAAAATGAGCGCACATCGACAGATTGTGAACGTTTAGTGACTCGCTAAACACCTTCACAACGACTACGGTGCCTGTATTCTGGCTCGAGCATCCTCGCTTCCGACAAGCCTTCCCAGCTTCAACGACAGCCAGTGACCCGATCCTCCCGGCAACGGCAAAACACCGGTGGATCGATATGTCGGAAACTCCTCTCTTACAGCGGCGAGACCGCACAGGATTTTCACCTGTTTCCTTACCCCGCAAGGAGTAACACCATAATCACGATATTCAATTGTCCGTCGCCTACACTTACAGCGACGCCAAAAGAGTACGCGTCTCTGTCCCAGATGTCAAGTGAATTGTGTGCAATTGTGATTTTTTCAGAATAGGATAAAAATAAATATCAATTATAGATGCTCCCTCTTCCCCTTCCCATGCGAGAACCACGCGAAAACAACCTCTTTCGCTTCTTATCGAGCTTTGCTCGAAACGATGGCGAACGAAACGCTCCTACCAGCCGTTCCGTTCACATTCACGGCGCTGGAGTGAACGCGCGCTTTCTCCGAGCATTTCGGTGGCTTTGGTGCGATCGAGCATCCCCTTCACCCCTGGCTGCTCCGCGGCGAAGCGAACGGTCGGGCGCTTTTTCTCCTCCGTTTGGACAGAAAACCACAGAAGCCCCTGCAAACCGGACGATATATGATAGACCGCGAAAGACACGGTTTTACCGCCGTTCCCTCGCTCATTTTGCCTCTTTTGTCACTTCATGTACGCATCGATCGCGTCAAAACCGGACACGTTTCCGACTGCGATCGACGAGCTAAGAAGAGCCGGAAGGCGACGTCTCTTTCGCCGACTTTCGTTTTACAGGACAATCGAAACGCGAGTCGTCTTCGCCGCCCGTCTTCGACGATCAACGCTCCGATACGGAAAGAAGGGGAACCCCGTTGCGAACGGTCAACTGTAGAAGGGAGTGATAGCTGTCGACCGCTTTTTTCTTCGGCTCCGTGGACGAGATAAATACGCCGATGCCAGCCACGGAGGCCCCGAACTCCCTCGCCATGAGGAGCATTCCGGCGATCGTGCTGCCTCCACGCATGAAATCGTCCACGATCAGCACCCTGCTCGACGAGTCGAGCAGTCTCGTGCCGAGGTACATCGTCCGCACGTCGCCGTTGCTGGTGGGGAAGTGGACTCCCACGGCCGGACCGTCGCTGGGCCTGTTTCGATAACGGCAGACGGCAAGAGGGATCCCCATGGCGTATGCGGTGAAAAAAGCGACGGGAATACCCTTCACCTCGGTCGTCATGACCGCGGTCGGCGCCTCCTCGCAGAACCAAGACGCCATCGAAAAACCCAAAAAAGACGCCCAGGAGGGATCGAAGAGGATATCGGTGTAGTAGACCAGACCGCTCGGCAAAAGACGCTCCGTGACGGAGAGCATGTTCGCGACTTCGCCCAGCTTCGCACGGAGATACTCGTCGGACGGCGAAGGCAAGAAGTAAGCCCCTCCGCTCCGGCCTCTGTCGGTGGCGATGCAACCGACCCCTTCGCTGGAAAGCGCATCGGATATGATTTCGATGTCATCGCTGATCAGGGTCTTCGACACATTGAAACCGACGGCCGTTTCAGTCAGGGAAAGTTGCCGAGAGGGCCTCAGAAGCATCCGGGAGGCGATGCGAATCAGGCGTTCCGTCCTTTTCCCCTTCATAACGAGATCACCTCAAAACCATGGTTTTGTGAAGCCAAGGGAAAGTATCCGTGCTTTTCCTCGAGAGAGACTCCATCAGGTTTTGCACCCCGCCCGATGCCCTTTCAAACAGAGCGAAGCAGGCGGAACCGCTCCCGCACAAACCCCACGCGACGGCTCCGGCACTGTCGAAAAGATCGTACATGCTGTCGTAACACGCCCTCTTCGACGACAGGGCAAGGTCGAAATCATTTGGGAGCAGCCCGACCCGCGTGTGCTCCTGCAGTCTTTTCAAAATATCGAGTGATTCTCTGCGGGCCTCGTCCGCGTTCATCGTATCATATTTTCCCTCGCTTGAGAGCCTGAACCTGTCGATGGATCGATACGCCTCACCGGTATCCGTGCTCCATTCCGGAAAGAAAAACACCGCGGACAGCGACAGAAGTTCGTCGATGCCGTGCAATATCTCCCCGACACCATCCGCCAGCGCGAGAGCGTAGTTGCTTGCGAGAAACGCCACATCGGCCCCGAGTCTCGCGAGCTCCCCCGAAGGCGCCGCTTCGCGGCGAAAATTTCGCCGGAACCATCGCAGGAGCGCGGCGGCGTTCCCGCTGCCGGCGCCGACACCACTGCCCATCGGGATGTGTTTGAAAAGCTCTATGTCAAGAGGTGGAAGCGGAACATCCGGGTATCGGGAACGAAGATAGCAGCAGACACGGCTCAGTATGTTCTCCCCCGGAATCTCGGCCCCGAAGACGGAAATTCTGTCTTCCGTCGATATGGAAATCTTCATCGTCTCCGGAGACCTTATCCGCCAGAAGAGAGAGTGTATCTCGTGATAACCGTCCGCCCTTTTTGCAAGGACACGGAGCGTCAGGTTTACCTTTATGTCGCACGCCTCTATGAAATGCATCGTGGACAGGACGGTCGAAACAAGGAAAGACAGGGAGAGAAGATTCTCTTCTACAGGATGCTTTTCCCGCTCGGCAACAACTCGAGTTCAACCTCTTTGGTGAGAACGTCCGCATAGCTGAAGGAAACGGTGCTATTTTGCGATTCGACGAAAAGCGTAAAAAGACTGGGATAGGCTTCTAGAATGACACCCTGGCGCGCTTCCGTCTTTCTCCGGCCGTTGGCCGCCCTGTAAAAAACACGGGAACCCCTGTAAAGACTCACTCGTTCACGAATGGCGCTTAAGTTGTCAGGCAAGGCAATCACCCCTACGTCAATTGTTGTCATATATTAACATAAGGAAGGAATATATTCAAGTTTTTGTATAATCCCCGTTATTGTCAACAATATGCGACGGGAAAGAACGAGGGAGAAGGATATGACCGGGTTTCAGGGGATCGAAGGAAAGCGAAGGCGGGCTCTTGCGGCAGAGCCCGCCTTTCTGCGAAAATTCAGCCTGCGGTTGTAATCTCGTCCCCCACCTTGACCTCTCCGCCCTTTATGACCCGGCAAAAAATACCTTTTTTGGGCATGATACAATCGCCGGTCAGGTGGAAGACCTGACATTTCGTATGGCACTCCTTGCCGATCTGGCTGACTTCGAGCAGGCAATCTCCTCCCACCGTCAGCCTGTCGCCGATTTTGAGCGTAGAGAGGTCGAAACCCTCCGTGGTCAGGTTCTCGGCAAAACTCCCGGGAACCAGATCAGGGAGCTTTGCTTTCATCGTCTCGATGTCCTCCGCGGCGATCAGACTGACCTGCCTGTGGGCGAAGCCTCCATGTGCGTCCCCTTCGATGCCGAACTCCTCGATCAACGTACCCGCTCCGACGTTTTTCTTGATCGTTCCTTTGTTCAAAGAGGTGCAGACCGCAACGACCCGTCCCCTCCGGCCGGCCGATTCAGTCTGCGACACGGGACGTCTCCGAGACAAATCTCTCTTCCTCCTCGTGCCCGCAACAAGCGTTGCAACATCCGCTACAAGCCGGCGCCGGCGCGAAGCCTCTCTTGCGCTGGCGATAGTTGTCTATCGCCGCCTTCAACGCCTCCTCGGCGAGGAGAGAACAGTGCAGTTTCTGGGGCGGCAAGCCGCCCAGCTCCTCGGCGACGTCCTTGTTGGTTATCTTGAGCGCTTCGTCGATCGTCTTGCCCTTGACCATTTCCGTCGCCATGGAGCTCGTCGCGATTGCGGCGGCGCATCCGAACGTCTCGAATTTGACATCCCGTATGACCTCGTTCTCGTCAATGTCGAGATAGATTTTCATCACATCTCCGCACTTCGCGTTGCCAACCTCGCCGACCCCGTCGGCCTCGGCGATGTTGCCTACATTGCGCGGGTTCATGAAATAGTCCACGACCTTTTCGTTATACATTCCGATTCCTCCTTCTCCTGGTCCGTGTCAAACCTTGTACGGGGACATCCGGCGAAGGGTCTCTACGATCGGAGGAAATTTCTCCAGAACGTAGTCGATGTCCTCCTCGGTCGTGTACCGACTCAGAGTGAGCCGTACCGAGCCGTGGGCGGTCTCATGGTCGAGCCCCATCGCCAACAGAACATGGCTCGGGTCCAGGCTGCCGGAGGTACATGCGCTCCCGCTGGAGACCCCGATACCCGCATAATCCATGCGAAGCAGCATCCCCTCGCCCTCGATCCTCCTGACGCATACGCTGCCGTGAAACGGCAGGCGCTCGACGCGATGCCCCGTGACGAACGAATCGGGAATCCTTTCGATAATTCCATCGAGAAGCTTGTCGCGGAGGCGCGACACCCTTGCAGGCTCTCCTTCGCGGAGCATCTTCGACGCCAAACGAGCCGCCTCTCCGAAGGCAACGATCTCCGCCACGTTCTCGGTCCCGGAGTTGAGCCCATATTCCTGCCCTCCTCCATGTACGAGCGGTACCAGCTTTATGCCTTTTTTCATGTAGAGGGCCCCCACGCCTTTCGGTCCATGCATCTTGTGGGCCGACATCGTGAGCATGTCCACCGGAAGCTCTTTCACATCGATCGGCACATGTCCGGCCGCCTGCACGGCATCGGTGTGGAACAGGACTCCACGCCGGCGACATATCTCGCCCAGTCGTGCAATCGGGTTGATCGTTCCCACCTCGTTGTTCGCGAACATGACGCTCACGAGAAGCGTGTCGTCTCGAATCGCACCCTCCAAGGTCTCCGGCCGTGTCGCTCCGTATTCGTCCACCGGCAAGAACGTGACATCGTACCCGTTTTTGCCGAGCCACTTGAACGTGTCCAGCACGGCATGATGTTCGACCGCCGACGTGATGACGTGGCGTTTCTCCCTCTTTTTGTCGGCCCAGACCGCGCCTTTGATGGCCAGATTGTCGGCGGCGCTGCCGCTGCCCGTGAAAACGATCTCCTGCGCCGAGGCGCCGATCAATGACGCGACGCTCTCGCGCGCCGCGTCCATCGCGATTTTCGCCTCGCGCCCCCAGAGATGAAGGCTGTTCGGGTTGCCCATCTTATCGGTAAGATACGGCATCATCGCATGCAGGACTTCCTCCGCCATGCGAGTCGTTGCCGAATTGTCGAGATATACCCTTCGCATTTCCATACAGATTCCACCCCATCATCCTCGATTGCCGTTTCCATACGTGCCAAAACCACGATAGGTCATTATACTGCAAAAAAAACGCTTGTTATCGATAAATTTACAGATAATTCATTGCATATCCGACCGATTCGGATCTACGACATCAGGCGGGGGACGCCGAACCGATCGGCATAGCCGTCGAGCGCCTCCCACGTGGCATCGTCGAGCCATATGCCCTCCGTCAGGGCCCTCTGCCTGTTCTCGTACTCCTTCTCTCCATGGATGTATATCCGCGACTGGCCCTCGGCGAGCGCACTGTTTTTAATCCTGTCCAGGATCTCCGCGACATGGGACTTTATCTCCGTCTCGTCCCCAAAAAGATCCATCCGGGTGGCCTGGAAGTAATGGCATACGCCCGGCGTTTTCCTGTAGGTTTCATAGGACGGGCACCCCATGGAGAATCCAGCGGTCATCAGTTCGACGAGCATGGCAAGCCCATAACCCTTGTGCCCACCGAGGGCCTCCGTCGTTCCCCCCAGATAGAGCTGTCCGCCGTAAGCGCTCTTCCCCAGACGGTGGCTTTCGTCGGCGGATACGGCATCGGAGGTATCGAGTCCGTTTTCGTCCACCGCCCACCCCAGCGGCATCTCTTTACCCCTCCGCGCAGCCACCTCGATCTTGCCGAACGCGACCGTGGTCGTCGCCATGTCCAGAAGAAAGTGCGGTTTGCGGCCGGTCGGGATCGCCACGGCAATCGGGTTCGTGCCGATGAGACGCTCCTTCCCGAAAAGAGGGATACCCGAACGAAGGGTACCGGTCATGGCCCATCCGATCATCCCGGCGTCGGCGGCCATCTCCGCCCAGTAGCCCGACATGCCGAAGTGGCACGATTCATTTACGGCGACGCTGCACGTCCCGGAATCACGCGCTTTTGCGATGGCCTGCTTCATGGCGAATTCGGCGACCAGGAAACCGGGGGCGCTCTGTCCGTCGATCACCGCCGAAACGGGAGTCTGGTGAACGACACGCGGGCTCCCGTTCGGATCACAAAATCCTTTTTCAATGTGACCGTGATACATCTGCAAACGCGCCACTCCGTGCGACGCGTGTCCCCTGGCATCCGCCTCCACCATGACCCTCGCCGACC
>DAIPHL010000049.1:0-14220 GCA_036771375.1 Synergistaceae bacterium
CAGGGAGGAGCTCCTGTTGATCGCTTCCACTTTGAACAGGGTTCCGGAGCATCAGGCACATACCTTTCAGGAGGCGCTGCAGTCCATCTGGCTCGTATACACCGTGCTTCACATAGAGTCGGACCCCCATGCGATCCTTCTGGGACGCTTCGATCAGTATATGTATCCCTTTTATATAAAAGACGTCGAAGAGGGGCGGTTGACCGAAGACGAGGCCCTCGAACTGGTCGCAACCCTCTGGATCAAGTGCACCGCGATCATCAAACTGATGGACTCGGTCACCACCAGGACCTTCGCCGGGTTTCCTCTCTTCCAGAACGTCACGCTGGGCGGACAGGGGACACGGGGCGAAGACGTCTGCAACGATCTCACCCGCATCGTCCTCGACGCGGCGACCGTAGCAAGGGTTACACAACCCTCCATCGGCTTCCGATACCACAACAAGGTCGATTCGGACACGCTGCTCAAGGTTTGCGAGACGATCAGGGAAGGGCTCGGCTATCCCGCGATCATGAACGACAACTGCATCGTGCCCAAACATCTCGTTCGTGGAGCGACCCTCGAGGAGGCGAGAAATTACTGCACAAATTGCGTCGAGACCGACGTCGAGGGAATGACGGACTCCAGAGCACACTCCGGCTATGTAAACTTCCCGAAATGCCTGTTGCTCGCCCTCTGCGACGGGTTCGACCCGTCGACGGGACGGCAGGTCGGGCCGAGGACCGGAACCCCGGAGTGTTTCGACGATCTGATGAAGGCCTACGAGAAACAGCTCGCACATTTCGTGAGGCTCATCGTCGAGGCATACGACCTGATCGACGGAGCCCATGCCATCTACGCTCCGGAGCCGTTCATCTCCTCTCTCCTCGACGACTGCATCGAACGGGGGCTTTCCCGACAGGCCGGAGGGACGCGCTATAATTTTTCCGGTATCTTCGGCGTGGGGTTGGCGTCTGCGGCCGATTCGATGGCTGCACTCCGAAAGCTCTGCTATGACAGCGAAAAGGTAGCGCTCGACGACATGATCGACGCCCTGAAAAACGATTTCCAAGGCGCGGAGGAGATCCGCATCCTCTGCTTTAAAGCGCCTAAATTCGGCAACGACGACGACTACGTCGACCTCATCGCAAGGGATCTGGCGCACATATTCTGCAAGGAGGTCGTCTCCCATCCGAGCATGAGAGGGGCTTTCTACATTCCCGAGCTGCATTCGGTCTCCACGCACGTCTACTTCGGAGAGTTGACGGGAGCCACGCCGGATGGGAGATCGGCCGGTGTGGCCTTCTCGGACGGCGCATCTCCGGTGGGCGGCAGCGACAGAAACGGTCCCACGGCCTCCGTCCGATCGATGACGAAGGTGGATCATCAGGAGGTGTTGCAGGGCGTCCTGTTCAATCAGAAGTTTTCGCCCAGCCTCATGAACTCGCCGGCGGCGATCTCTCTTCTCTCCGATTACATAAGAACCTGGTGCGACCTGGGTGGACATCACATACAATTCAACATCATCTCGACGGATTCCCTGCGGGCGGCGCAGAAGGACCCGGCCGCCTACAGGGACCTGATCGTCCGCGTGGCCGGATACAGCGCCTACTTCACGGAGCTGAACGAAAACACACAGAACGAGATCATCGCGCGCACGGAACACGAGGAGTTTCACTGATCGATTTGGAAGAGACGAGGAGGGCGTACACCACCATGAACGAAAAGCCAAAGAGGTACATGGAAAGGATCGACAGGCTCAAAAAAAAGGTCTTCGAAACGTTTCCGGAAATCGACCTGGAGGACGCCAGAATCCTGACCGAAAGCTTTCTCGAGACCGAAGGCGAGGCGCTCGTGACCAGGAAAGCCAAGGCTTTTTTGAAGCAGTGCCGGGAGAAAACCGTAAAGATATGGGATGACGAGCTGGTCGTCGGCAACGCCGGCAGCAAAATACGCGGCGGAATCCTCTCTGCGGATGTCTGCTGGTCGGTGTTGGACAGAGAGCTCGATACGATCAACAGTAGGCAGTACGACAAATTTCATCTTCTGCCGGAGGACAGGCGGACGTTCGAGGAGGTCATCAGGCCCTACTGGAAAGGACGCTCCAACTATGAAGAGTGGCTGGCACGGATACCGGACGACGTCGCGGCCCTGCGGGACAACGGAGCCCTCTACATCGACAAGAAGGCCGTCCGTGGATGGGGCGAGGTCACGGCAGGCTACGAGTGGTTCATCAACAACGGAGTGGAGGGCCTGATCGAAAGGATCGAAGGGCGCAAGGCGAAGCTCGACGCAACCGTGCCGGGAGACTATGAAAAAGAGGTCTATCTCGACGCGCTTCTCATCGTCGCCCAGGGTCTCGTCACCCTTGGCGAGCGCTACGCGGCGGAGGCGGATCGCCTCGCAAAAAACGAGAGCGACCCACGGCGGAAGAAGGAGCTGGAGGACATCGCGGCAATCTGCCGCCACGTACCCGCGAAACCGGCGAGGACCTTTCGGGAGGCGGTTCAGTCCTTTTACTTCTATCAGATCGCCATATTCATGGAACAGAACGCGGCTGCCTACAACCCGGGGCGCATGGATCAATACCTGTATCCGTTCTACAAAAAGGATCTCGATGAAGGGAGAATCACCGCAGACGAGGCGCAGGAGATATTCGGCTGCCTCTGGGTAAAGTTTTCGGAGCCGTGTCTCTTTCAGGACGAAAAATCCGCGGAGTACTCGTCCGGGTATCCGATGTTCCAGAACCTCTGCGCCGGCGGCGTCGACAGCGCCGGACAGGATGCGGTGAACGATCTCTCGTATATGATCATACAGGCCACAATGGATACGCAGCTCTATCAGCCGTCGCTCTCGGTGCGCTACAACATGGCGAAAAATCCGAACGCGTTCCTGCGCAAGATCGTCGATCTCATCCGCCTCGGGACCGGTTTTCCCGCCTTCCACAACGACGAGGTCGGCATACGGATGCTGATGAACAAAGGCATTCCCCTCAGGGAGGCGTTGAACTGGAACCCCGGCGGATGTGTCGAGACGAACCTCGCCGGAAAGCTTCGCGCCTACTCCGCGCTCGCCGATATAAACCTCGGGAGCGTGGTGGAATTCACGCTCCTCGACGGCCTTTGCAGAAAGAGCGGTAAGCAGGCGGGCGCCAAAACGGGCAACCCGGCCGATTTCGCGACCTTCGACGACTTCATGGCGGCGCTCAAGAAGCAGCTCCACTACGTCATCAAGGTAACGGTCAAGGCAAGCCACATCATCGACGAAATCTGCATGAGCCGTCCGGTTCCGGCACTCTCCATCAGCTTCGAGGAGTGCATCGAACACGCCAGCGACTACGCCTGGGGAGGAGCCAAATACAACACCGGCAACGGCATCATCTGCATCGGCGTCTCCGACCTCATAAACAGCGCCTCGGCGATCAAGCATGTGGTCTACGACACGAAGCAGGTCTCCATGCCTCGCCTTCTCGACGCCCTCGACAGAGACTTCGACGGCTGCGAGGACGTGTACAAAGCTTGCATGGAGGCTCCGAAATACGGCAACGACGACCCCAGGGCCGACAGGCTTGCAGCAGAGCTTTTTGCATACATCGCGGACGAGATTGAAAACTACAGCAGCAAATTCGGACGCATGACGCCCGGAATCCTGCCGGTCTCGGGCAACACACCGTTTGGAGCGGAGGTCGGCGCACTGCCATCCGGCCGCAGGACGGGGAAACCGCTCGCAGACGGGGTGAGTCCAAACAGCGGAACCGATACCAACGGGCCGAGCGCCGTTCTGAAATCCGTGTCGTACATTCCTCACGATCGTTTCGTGCAGGGTACGCTTCTCAACATGAAATTGGCCCCCGAGATGGTCGCCACCGAAAACGGAATCCATCAGCTCATGGCGCTTCTGAAGAGCCTCTGCACGCTCGGCGTCTATCACGTGCAGTTCAACGTGGTCGATCAGGAGAAGCTGATGCAGGCACAGAAACACCCGGAAGAACACAGGGATCTTCTCGTCCGCGTCGCCGGCTACACCGCATTCTTCGTGGAGCTGGGCAAGGACGTCCAGGACGACATCATCGCACGCACGGTGCAGACTGAAAGAGGAGCGCTCGTGAGCAGCGGATAAGACCGGATAGGACTTCTTGACTCGGCGGGCAGACACGAAACATATGGGAGGCGGCTCTTCCATATCGCGGCGATCGTCGCTCCTCCGGTGTTTTTCTTTTGGCTTCGTTTGTGATTCTCCCCTTCACGGCAGGGACGAGTCGAAGACGATATAAAACCATACCCGTCGGCCGGAATTCCGTACCTTCGACCGACGGGCTCGACCGCTGGACGGATCGCGAGGGCGAGAACATGGCGCAAGACCGTGAGGTGTTTTCACGTAGATCTTCCGAAAAAACGAGTGAAGCTCCGTCTCCTCCCCCGGGACATCAGGGGAAATTTCTTGTGCCTCCTCTTTTTCAACGAGAGCGATCCCGTCTTTTTCCCCACGCGTGGAGGTGAAGAAAATGTTCGATCGTCGGCCCCAAAGCGGGGAAACAAGCGGCAACGTGTTGAGAATAGAGAAAACGTCGATGTACGACGGCGCGGGGCTGCGCACGGTCGTGTTTCTGAAGGGCTGTCCTCTGCAATGCCTCTGGTGCTCGACCCCGGAATCTCAATCGCCACGGACTCAGGTCGGTTACAACAGGGAGAAGTGCACGCTCTGCGGTCTGTGCGTCGCAGCATGTACGGCGAAAGCCCGCCGGCCGGAGGCGGAAGACGCCCGCATCACGAGGGACGGTAATCGCTGCACGGGCTGCCTGACGTGTGTTCGAACCTGTCCGAATTCCGCCGTAAAAGGCTACGGCATGTATATGACCGTACGCGACGTGCTGCGCGAGATCGAAAAGGACGAGGTCTTTTACTTCCACTCCGGAGGAGGCGTCACCATCAGTGGAGGCGAACCTCTCGAACAGGCTCGCTTTGTGGAGGAATTGCTGCGAGGATGCCAAACGCTTGGAATTCACCGGGCCATGGAGACGTCTTTTTTCTCTCCGTGGAAGAAGATCGAACGCATTCTCCCCTACCTCAGCCTTCTTTATGTAGACCTGAAACACACCGACCCGGCAGTACACAGAAGAGTCACCGGCGTGGACAACGACATCATCATGGACAACATCCGCCACGCCGCTCTCTCCCCGTACGACTTCGAGATGGTCGTACGGATTCCCGTCATCCCGGAAATAAACGACGCCGATCCGACGTTGGAAAATGCCGCGAGATTCATAAAGAGCCTCGACCGGGTGAAATCCGTCGAGCTGCTCGCCTACCATCGTCTCGGCACCGAGACATACCGAAATCTGGAGATGGAATACAAGCTCCCCGACCTCGCCTCCCCCTCCCAAGACCTCATGCTGAAAAAAGCGAGGCTCATACGCGACGTCTCGGGGGCTTCGGTCATCGTCGACGGAAAGCCGGTAGAAGACTAAACGGCGCGCAACAAAACGCGGCGATGATCCGCGTGTACGTCAAATACATCTTAGTCAGACGCCTCTTTGGCGGGTTCTGCCCTATCCTTTACTTCAAAAAACGATCCCGGTTGTAGGGAACGTCCTCGTTGTACTCCTTCAGAAGCCGAACGACCTTGCCGCTCAGAAACAGCAGCGCGACGAGGCCCGTTCCGCAAAAAAACCGTTGGCGCGGATTACCCACTGCAAAAGGTCCTCGAAAAACGGTAGCGACAAAATACTTTCCATTGCGGATACATACTCCTTCGTGAAAAGTTGAAATCCTCGCCCCGCTATCGCGTGACGAGGTAAAAATTGGCCATTCGTCCGATTCGGCCGGCGTCAAAAGCGTTTTTAGTATATCGAAAACGAATTGAAGTGTACAGGAAAAGGACGCCTTCTGCGCCCCCTCCCCTTTCTGTCATCGGCATGTCGGGATCATACGATCTCAGACCAGATGGCGTTGCCGACGCGCAGGCCGGAAGGGGTCAGAGAGGCTCCGGTGGCGTCGCATCTCACGAGACGGGAGGGAAAACGTTCCAACTCCTCGCGCAGCTTTGCGCCGACTCGGTGACCGTGCCTCGCCTCGAAGACCTTCCAGACGATGCCCCGCGTCGTTCGAAGAGCGAGCACCGCCGCCTGACGTGCCGCCCGTTCTCTCTCCAGGCGTTCCTCGAAAACCGTCGGCCCCCCCTCCCTCACAAGCGCCACGTAGTCGGACAGGGTCCGTGCATTCCGATACCGGACGCCGCCAAGGCTCCCCCACGCCGAGGGCCCCAGCCCTACGTACTCTCCATCCTCCCAGTAATTCAGATTGTGCCGGCTCTCGTTTCCCGGAAGGGCGAAGCTCGCCACCTCGTACTGCTCGTATCCTTTGTGCGAGAGAAACCACTGCGCATATCGATAGGGGGCGTAGCCGTCCTGCAAACCGTCCGGGGAGGCCTCGGCGAACGGTGTGCCCGGCTCGATGGAGAGTTGATATATCGAAAGATGATGGGGACGCATCGCAACGGTTTCGCGGAGGGTTCTCGCCCAGTTTTGCAGCGTGCCGTGCGGCAGGCCGAACATGAGGTCGACACTGACCGAAAAACCACGGGCACGGCAGGCCGCGATGGCGTCCAGAGCTCGAGAGCGATCGTGGCGCCGTCCCAGGAGAAAGAGCTCGGCGTCGTCGAGGCTCTGCACGCCGACGCTCGTCCGGGTGACCCGCCAATCCCTCCAGATCGACAGGTGTCCGGCGGAAAGGGAGTTCGGGTTCGCCTCGACCGTGACCTCGGCGTCCGCCTCGAACGCGAGGGAGCTCTCCAATAGAGCGGTCAAACGCTCCCAAAGCGGTGGCGCAAGAAACGTGGGGGTTCCTCCGCCGATGTAGAGGGTCTTTACCCTGCCGAGGGATCTTCGACGAAAGGAGAGCTCCTCTTTCAGCGAGTCCAGGAAAAGCGTCCCGTCGCCCGCCGAGGGGACTTCGCTCGCGAACGCACAGTAGGGGCACTTCGCTTCGCAGAAGGGAACGTGGATATATACGCTACTTGCCGTCATCCCCCGAGACGTCCATGAAGGCCATAAAGGCTTCCTGCGGGATGGAGACGCGCCCCACCTGCTTCATGCGCTTTTTCCCCTCCTTCTGCTTTTCGAGAAGCTTGCGCTTTCTGGTGACGTCGCCTCCGTAGCATTTGGCGAGAACGTCCTTGCGCAGCGCCTTGACGTTCGTGCGCACGATGACCTTCTTACCGATGGCGGCCTGTATGGGAACCTCGAAGAGCTGGCGGGGAATGAGCTCCTTCAGCTTCGTGGCGACCGCGTGTCCCCTGTGATAGGCCGCGTCTCTGTGACAGATGAAGCTGAACGCGTCGACGGGCTCCTCCTGTATCAGAACGTCGACCTTCACCAGATCGGAGGCACGGTAGCCGATGTGATCGTAATCGAGCGACGCGTATCCGCGCGTCGCGGACTTGAGTCTGTCGTGAAAATCCAGGATGAACTCGGCCAGCGGAAGGTCATAGACAAGCCGAACGCGCTCGGGCGTGATGTAATCCATACCGACGTACACGCCTCGCTTCTCCTGGCAGAGCTGTATGGACGCGCCGACGTAGCCGTCGGGAAGAAAGATCGTCGCGCGGATGTAGGGCTCGAGAACCTCCTCCAGCTTCGTCGCGTCGGAGGGAAAATCCGAAGGACGCCGCGCCTCGATCTCGCTGCCGTCGGTCAGCCTGATCCGATAGACGACGTTCGGCGCGGTCGCGACGAGATCCACGCCAAACTCCCGATGAAGGCGTTCCTTTGCGATCTCCATGTGGAGCAGCCCCAGGAAACCACAGCGGAAACCAAAGCCGAGGGCCGCCGAGGCCTCCGGTTCGAACGTGATCGCCGAGTCGTTGATCTGCAACTTTTCCAACGCCTCGCGAAGCTGATTGATCTCCTCTCGCTCGATCGGATAGTAGCCGCAGAAGACGACGGGTTTGATCTTGCGGTAGCCGGGAAGCGGAGACGCAGCGGGCCTCCGCGCATCCGTGATCGTGTCGCCCACGTTGGCATCGGAGAGGGACTTGATGCCGGCGACGACGTATCCCACCTCACCGGGGCCGAGAGAACCGACCGGCTGCATCGCCGGCGTGAAGACGCCGACCTCTTCGACGTCGAAGACCTCGCCGGTGGCCATGAAGGAGATTTTCGTACCGGTCCGAATCTCGCCGTCGACGACCCGGACATAGCTGATGACGCCTTTGAAGTTGTCGTAGATGGAGTCGAAGATCAGCGCGGCGAGCGGGGCGGCGGGGTCGCCGGAGGGAGGCCTCACATCGGAGACGATCCGTTCGAGGATCTCCGAAATGCCCGTCCCGTCCTTGGCGCTCGCCAGAATCGCGTCCGTCGCGTCGATTCCGATGACCTCCTCGACCTCCTTCACGATCCGTTCCGGCTGCGCCGAGGGGAGATCGATCTTGTTGAAGACCGGTATGAGATCCAAATTCTGTTCGACGGCGAGGTACGCGTTTGCGACCGTCTGTGCCTCCACCCCCTGGGCCGCATCCACGACGAGAACGGCCCCTTCGCAGGCCGCGAGGGATCGGGAGACCTCGTAGTTGAAGTCGACGTGCCCGGGTGTGTCGATGAGGTTCAGTATATAGTCGTTGCCGTCGGACGCCCTGTAGTTCATACGGACGGGCACGAGTTTTATGGTGATCCCGCGCTCTCGCTCCAGCTCCAGCATGTCGAGCAACTGGGACTTCATGTTCCGGCTTTCGACCGTGTTCGTGCTTTCGATCAGCCTGTCCGCCAGAGTCGATTTTCCGTGATCGACGTGGGCGATGATGCTGAAGTTCCGTATTCCGTTCAACCTACCCTGCTTGCCGTTCTCTGTCCGGTTCATGCATTCACCCCATACAAACAAATCACACAGCGGAGAATTATTTTATCCGATTCGAGCCGTATTGTACAATTGAAATCTGTAGTAATGTCGATGCCATTCCGGGATTCTGTCGTATAATGCAGCTATGCTTATTCTTTGGAGGGAACACCATTGAGGAAAAACAAAGAGAACCGGACCGAACAGAGGAATAAACGCCCCGGCTTCACCCTGGTGGAGATCATGGTCGTCGTCGCGATCATCGGGCTTCTCGCGACGCTTGCCGTGACGAAAATCATGAGCAACGTGGCGACGGCGAAGGTCACGACGACGAAGACCAAGATCTCGCAGATCGAACAATCCCTCGAGCTCTTCTTTCTCAACAACGGCTTCTACCCGACCACCGACCAGGGACTGCAGGCTCTGGTGGAAAAACCGACGATATCCCCGGTTCCCGAAAACTACCCGAAAGGCGGGTACATGAAGGAGCTGCCGAAGGACGGATGGAACAGGGAATTCCTGTACATCTGCCCCGGCGAGAAACACGATTACGATATCATCTCCTTCGGCTCCGACGGCAAGGAGGGCGGAGAAGATACGGCGACGGACCTGAGAAACTGACGTCGTTCACCCCCGTGTTTTGTCAGACGATCCTCCCGTCGCGACTTTCCGGGATGACGAGATCTGGAGGGTATCCCCTATGCACAATACCGAAAAACTCGAAAAAATTCTCCTGGTGATACGAGACGAAATTCTTCCTCTGACAGAATCGGAGGTGGCGCGAGGCAACCATGTGTTCGGGGGGGCCATTATGCGCGCCGATACCCTCACGTCCGTCATGGTCGGCTCGAACAACCGGGTGGAAAACCCGCTCTTTCACGGAGAAATAGACACTCTCAACCGGTTTTTCAAGTTGCCTCTGCACCCGCCGACAAAAGATCTTCTCTTCATCGCGACACACGATCCGTGCGCCATGTGCGCAGCCTCCATCGCGTGGGCGGGATTCAAGGAGCTGTGGGTCCTCTTCGACTACAAAGACGTGGAGGAGACCTTCGGCATGCCGGTGGACCTCCTGATGTACCGCGAGCTCTTCGACACGGAGGGAGTGCGGCCCGAGAACGCGTTTTTCACGAAGCACAGCCTCAAAAAAGCCGTCGTCACGAACCCGGACAGAGAGAAACTGGAACCGCTGCTCGACGAGATCGAAAAAAGATACACCGCACTCGAGGTGCAGGAATTCGAATATCCGGGGATGTGAGAGGGGCGATCGCTTCTCGCACGACTTTTGTACAGACAGCGTCCGACGGCCTCCTATCGTGGGAAACCAACACAAGAACCCTGAAAAATGCGTTCAATCTCTTCTGCACATTTTCGCTCCCTTCAACATGCAGCTCTGCCGTCGGTTCGTCCGCGAGAGGCAGATTTGGGCGCCGCGGGAAGATCATTCCCGATTGAGAAAACGACCGAAATGGTTTATTATGGTGGAGTGATGAGGAGTCGTTGTGGGAAACGGGTTTCACATGGCAGCAACACGACAGACCAAACGGGGAGGAATGTTGTTATGAGAAGAATTACCGCTCTTTTTGTCATGATGTTCGCGCTCTGTATCCTGTTCTGCGGCGTCGCGGCGGCCGCGGAACCTGTCTACGGCGGCGTCGTCCGCTGGCACGAGGCAGCCAACCCACCGAAACTGGACCCGCACATGGCGACGGACACCACGTCCGCACGTGTCCTCAACTGTCTGTTCGAGAACCTTGTGGTCAACAGTAACGACGGGCAGAAGATCTTGCCGTGGCTCGCCGAGAGCTGGAAGGCATCCGCAGACGGCAAGGTATGGACCTTCAAGCTGCGCAAGGGCGTCCACTTCCACAAGACGGCCGAGGGCAAACCGACCGCAAACGGCGGACGCGAGGTGACCGCCGCAGACTGGAAATGGTCGCTCGAGCGCATGATCCGGGACAAGTCCCCGCGCGCGTACTTCATCGACTGCGTGGCGGGGTACGACGAGATGACCAACGGCAAGGCCAAGGAGTGGGCCGGAATCAAGGCGATCGACAAGTATACGCTCCAGTTCACACTGAAGGAGCCCTTCGCGCCATTCCTCTCGGTGCTCGCCTATAACTCCTTCGTGGTCACACCGAAAGAGGACGTCGAGAAGTGGGGCAAGGACTTCAACTTCCATCCCGTGGGCACGGGACCGTTCGTCTTCGACTCCTGGAAGCAGGACCAGAAGGTGACGCTCAGGAAGAACGAGAATTACTGGAAGAAGGATGCCAAGGGACACAGGTTTCCCTATCTCGACGGTTTCGAGGTCGTCGTGATCCCGGACGCCACGGTCGCCTGGGAGGAGTTCAAGAAGGGCAACCTCGACATGATGAGGGACGTGCCCGACCGCCTGGTCGTCGACGCCCGCAAGATGCTCGGGAAAAAACTTCTCGAAGCGCCCCAGCCCGGCACCTACTACTACGGATTCAACATGTCCAAGGAGCCGTTCAAGAGCAACATCAAGCTTCGCCACGCCTTCAACTACGCCGTGGACCGCAAGAGGATCAACGACCTGGTCCTGGAAGGACTCTTCTTCCCGGCGAAGGGGATCCTGCCGCCGTCCATGCCCGGTTACAACAAGAATCTCAAGGGCTACGAGTACAATCCGGAGAAGGCAAAACAGCTCCTGAAGGAAGCGGGGTTCCCCAAGGGATTCGAGACCACGCTTCAAGTCAACCAGAACGTTCGCCACAAGGCCATCGCCGAGGCGATCCAGGCACAGCTCGCCGAGCTCGGCATCAAGCTGAACATCAAGATCGTCGACTGGGGCGTCCACCTCGACACGCTCGACCGTGCGGAGCCCGACATGTACCGCATGGGCTGGGTCGTAGACTATCTCGATCCAGACAACTTCCTGTACGTCAACCTCCACTCCAGCAACTTCGGAGCGAAGGGCAACTATTCGCATTACAAGAACCCCCCCGTCGACAAACTGATGGAGCAGGGACGCCTCGAGACCGACCCCAAGAAGCGCATGGAGATCTATCAGAAAGCGGAGCAGATGCTCGTGGACGATGCACCCTGGGTCTTCCTCTTCTACTACTACAACAACATCGCGACCCAAAAATGGGTCGAAGGCGCGACGCTTCCGGCGTTTGGAGACTACATGGCTCCGATGCACAACGTCTGGATGACCAAGAAGTAGAAAATACCGGAAGGACCACGTCACCGGGGGGCCGTTTTTTCGTGGAGCGATCTTGAGAAAACGGCCTTCCGGCCTTTCTTTTCGTCTTTTTTCGATCTTTTTTGGTTTTTTGGGGTCTTTTTCAAGCCGAAGACCGCTTCCGACCGAGGGGGAATTTCGTGTTTAACCACATTGTGAGAAAACTCCTGTACACCGTACCGGTCGTATGGGGGGTCGTTACGGTCGTCTTCATCCTGATGGCGGTGGTCCCCGGAGACCCCGCACGATTGATGATGGGACAGAGAGGTGATCCGCAAACGCTGCAACGCATTCGCCAGGATCTCGGACTCGACCTTCCTCTGACCCAGCAGTACGCCAAATTCATCAAAGAACTTGCCAAGGGCGAACTCGGCATGTCCTACCGCAACAACGAACGGGTTTCCTCGGCCATAAAGACGCGCTTTCTCGCTACGATGCGCCTCTCCCTCTGGGCCATGGTGATCGCGGTGATCGTCGGCATCACGGCCGGGATCGTTTCGGCCGCCAAACAGTATTCCGTCTTCGATTACAGTGCCATGTTCATCGCGGTGTCCGGGGTGAGCGCGCCGGTATTCTGGGTGGGACTGCTCCTTCTGCTCGTCTTTGCGTACGGCCTCGGCTGGGTGCCCGGCATCGGAGAGGGCGACGGGAGCTGGCGCTATCTCGTACTTCCCGCCATCACGCTGGGCGTCCGCCCCGCCGCGTTGATCGCACGGCTCACCCGCTCCTGTATGCTGGAGGTGTTGAATCAGGACTACATCCGGACGGCCCGGGCCAAGGGCATCAAGGAGAGCGTCGTCGTCATGAAACACGCCCTGAAGAACGCGATGATCCCCGTCGTCACGATCATCGGCACGCAGATCTCGGAACTCCTTTCCGGCGCGGTGCTGACGGAGAGCATCTTCGCGTGGCCGGGCATCGGACGCCTCGCGGTGGAAGCCCTCATCAACAGGGACTTTCCCATGATTCGGGGCACCGTCATCGTCATGGCGCTTACCTTCCTCGTCGCAAATCTCCTCGTCGACATCTCGTACAGCCTCTTCGACCCCCGTGTACGGTACGAAGGAAAGTGAGGCCGAAATCGCCATGCTCGATATGACGGACACCGCGGAAAACCGCACGACCTCCGTCGCCGAAAGCGGCGACAGTCTGATGAAAGAGGCCTGGATACGCTTTCGGAGAAACAAGCTCGCGATGCTGGGGCTTGTCATGACCGTCACGATCATCCTGGCCGCCCTGCTCGCCGACGTGTTGGCGCCTTATGACCCCATCAAACAGCTGATCTGGACGGAGGGCGCCTCCGCGAAACTGGCAGCCCCGTCGGCAAGACACATCATGGGGACCGACCTCTACGGAAGGGACATCTTCAGCCGCGTCCTGTACGGGGCCAGGATCTCCCTCCAGATCGGCATCTTCGCGACCCTCGTGACGCTTCTCGTCGGGGTCCCTCTGGGCGCGATCGCCGGATACCGTGGCGGCATCGCCGACGATCTCATTTCATGGCTTGTCAATGTGATCTTCGCGTTTCCATTTATTCTGTTCGTGCTCGCCGTCGTCTCGGTCTTTCAAAACCCTAGCCTCTACGTCGTCTTCGTCGCGATCGGCATGGTCAACTGGGTCAGCATATGCCGAATCACGCGCGGCCAGTTCATCTCGCTCCGCGGACACGAGTTCGTCGAGGCCGCCTATGCTCTCGGCCTGCCGGCGAGAAGGATCATCTTCCGACACATCATGCCGAACGCGATCGCCCCGATCATCGTACAGGCGACGATGGGCATGGGCAGCATCATCATGATCGAAGCGGGGCTCGCGTACCTCGGATTCGGTGCACAGCCGCCGACGCCGTCCTGGGGACTCATGATCTCCGAGGGACAGCAGTACATCGCCCAGGGACAGTGGTGGTGGTCCATGTTCCCGGGATTCGCCATCATGTATACCGTTCTTGCCTTCAACTTTCTGGGCGACGGCCTTCGCGACGCGCTGGACGTCCGCCAGAAAAGATAGGTGAAGCCCATGGCACTTCTGGAGGTAAAAAACCTGCACACGGTCTTCGACACGGACAGTGGAATCGTCAGAGCGGTCGACGGAGTTTCCCTGTCCATCGAGCCCGGGGAGACGCTCGGCGTCGTCGGGGAATCCGGCTGCGGAAAGAGCGTCACCGCTCTTTCCATCCTTCGCCTCGTCCAGAAACCGACCGCGCCGACC
>DAIPHL010000050.1:0-14127 GCA_036771375.1 Synergistaceae bacterium
TTCTGAAGAAAGCGCCGGAGGTACGGATCTCCGGCACGAAAGGGCAAAAGTCCCCTTTTTTCGTGAAGGCACCCGTGCCGCTCCCTTTTTCTCCTCCGGCCTCTTGGCTTCTTCCGGACGTGCCTCAGAACGAGGGGGATGAGAGCAGGGCCCTCTGGAGTGCGGCGAGCCCCGAGCCGACTTCGACCGAGAGCCCGGAGCGGATGCAGCCCCTCTCGATGGCGGCTACGAGCGAGACGAGAACGTGGTGATCGATGTTTCCCATGTGTCCGATTCTGCATCCGCGGCCCATAAAATGTCCCAGGCAGGCCGAGATATGCGCGCCTTCGTCGTAGACCGCCTTTCGAAAGGCCGCGTCGTCGAGGTTCTTCTTCTCGGGGTAGAGGAAGACGGAGACGGTCGGCGAGGCGACCGCGGGGTCGGTTCCCATCTCGAAGCCGAGCGCGAGCATCGCGTCTCGAATTGCCTTTGCATAGAGACGATGTCTCGCGAATCTTTCGTCAAGGCCCTCCTTCTTGATGATTTCGACCGCTTCGGCGAGAGCCCAGATCATGTTCACGGCGGGGGTTCCCCAGTATTTCTGTGCGTCCTTCATGACCGGAAGCCATTTTTCGAAATCGACGTATGATTCGGCGATCGGCGGCATGTTTTTGCGTTTGGCGATCGCCCGTTCGCTTGCCCAGACGATACCCAGCCCCGGGGCGAGCCCAAAGCACTTCTGAGAGCAGGTCAGCATGATGTCGATGCCCCAGTCCATGTATGCCTCCACTCCGCCCGCAGAGGCGACGCCGTCCACGACCAGCAGGACGTCCCGATGGCGGCTCTTCAGTATCTCCGTCAGGGGTTTGAGCGGCAGCTCGACCCCTGTGGAGGTCTCGACGTGCGTCACGACCAGTACGTCGAACTTTTTTTCGGATAGCTTGGCGTCGACCTCTTCGACGGTAACCGAGTGCCCCCACTCGGCTTTCAGGGTATCGAGATCGAATCCTTTTCGATTGCATATTTCGATGTAGCGGTCGCCGAAGTACCCGTTGGAGCAGACGAGAACCCGTTCTCCCCTGGTGGCCACGTTCGCGATTCCCATCTCCATTGCCATGGTGCCCGAGCCTGCCACGACGAAGGCGATCCCATCACACCTCCACAGAGATTCGAGATCCGCGATCAACGCGTCGAAGTCGAAGATGAATCGCGGGTCGTTGAAGGCGATCGTCTCCTTTCCCATTTGGTCTTGAATGGAGCGTGCGATGGGAGTGGGGCCGGGCGTCATCACTAAAAGATGGTTCCTGATCATGCTGTTCATGCCTCCTGATCTGCAACTGTCGGATTCTCTCTCGAAGCGGAAAGAGAGGACGTTTGCCGTATGAAAAACAACTTGCCCATGATACATGATAGACGAAATACGGATAAATCACAAGAGGTCGGTACAAAAACATGAGAAGGGGAAAAAACGAGAGGGACGTCCCCCTCCACCCGAGACGTCCTTCCCGTTCGAAACGCCGAAGGCGAAAAGGCGTTCACTCGGAGTGCAAGAGCAGGTCCTTGTATCTCACCTCGTTTTTCGCCTCGTTTTGGAGGGCGGTCGTTACGATCTCCATCGCGGTGATCGCCGGAAAGGCCGGAATACCTCGATGGGGGAGCGTGACGTCAAACGCCCTCGTCTGTCCGATAAATCCTCCGCACGAGCCGGTCAGAGCGTTGTACTCCAAGACCATCTCGCAGGGGTAGAGGAGTTTTTTCATGTCGAAGGTCTCTACGCCCACGGTTTTGTCGTTCGCCAGCATGAATCGCAGCGACGTGGCCGCCTCCGTGCCGTTTGCCTGAAAGAGGATGCCCCGTTCGCCGTCGCGAAAGGCGATCCCGGGGAGCCCTCCGCCGGCCGCCTGCTTCACGTGCAGCGTCGCCCGCCAGAGGATATGATTGCGGGAACTCTCCGGAACAGGGATACAGTATCCCCATGCAAACGCCTCGCTTGTCTTCAAATGGACGATCCACTCCTCGGAATCCCTCTTTGTGGAGACGTTCGGGAGCTCCAGGATTTCAAAGGACTCCGCTTTCCAACGCCATCTCTGCCGATCCATCGCTCTACTCCCCCATGGGCGTCATCTCGGGTTGGCTCTCCGGGGTTTCCTCCACGGGGGAGGGCTCCGTCTCGGAGGCTTCCTCTTCGTCCTCGTCCGCGAGCGGGTTGGGGACGAAGATGTTCTCGGCGCCGCCGGCCACCGCGGCGAGTGAGATCATCCACTTCCGGGTGTCCACGTTCAGTTTGAATGTGCGTTCGACGGTCCGGATCACCTTGCCGTCATCCTCGTTCATGATGGTCAACACGAGCGAATGTCTCGAACCGACCATCTTCTCGACGATCCTGTCGTCCGCGAAGATCTCCGTCTTTTTGTTCTCGTTCCCGTCTATGGTCAACTCCGCATAGGGTACGGCCGGGTATTCCGTTCCGTCCACGGCAACCGTCTCGTTGTCGAGCAGGACCTTGTACTCGCGTCCGATGTTGTACATGAGGAATGCGACTCCGACGAGGGCCGCAACGAGAAGGAGCCTTATCGCGATGCGACGTTTGCGTATGGCGGACATCGTTTACACATCTCCTCTCAGCCCGCGACGGGCCCTTTCCCTCTCCTGTTGCCTCTTCCACGCGTGGAGGACGAGGGCGACCGCGATGATTCCGTAGGAGACGAAGACCCGGAAGTACTCTCCCAACTGTGCCTGCCCGATGAGCTCCTTCCCCGCCATGGGGGATACGACGAACATCAGGTGGAAGAGCGTCACGCCGACGAAGATATTCGTGATGGACGCCTTCGAAACGGTGGCCCCTCCGATCAGAAGGGCCGCGATGGAGAACATGCCCGTCTGATCGTGGCTGTTGTAGGTATTCATGGTGCCGATGTTCTGCATGAATATGATCTGTCCGAACGCCGCCAGAACCGTCGATATGACGATCGCGATCACCCTGGTGCGTTCGACGGCGATCCCCGCGGAGTCGGCGACGGCCATGTCCTGTCCTACGGCGCGCATATCCTGTCCCAGTTTGGTACGCCGAAACCAGATGATGAAAAGGCAGAAGGCGCCGATCAAAAGAAAGGTGGCGACCGGTATGGAGATGTTGAAGGGATGGCTCTCGGTCCCGAGCCGAAGCGTGACGTTCATCGCGTTGTCCAAGGCGTGACGCAGTCCGGTGAGGTTGATGGCGTTGCGTATGCCGTAGCCTCGGGAGAGCACCAGTTGGGGGTTGCCGATCGGGATCAGGTTTCCCATGGTGTAGAGGACGACGAACTGGTAGATGCCGTTGATGAAAAATCCCAGAATATAGCTCGTCACCATCTCTCGGCCCTTGGCTCTGTTCAACACGTTTCCGCAGATCCAGCCCAGGAAGGCGGCGATCGGCACACTGATGATGGCGGCGAGAACCAGCCCCGGAATGCCGACCACGGCCCAGTCGGTTACGAAGATCAGGCCGATCTGGCCCGCCATCGCCCCGAGCACCATGCCGAAGTTGAGCCCCATCCCCGCCATGATCGGAATGAGAAGGGAGAGGACCAGAAAGGAGTTCCTCGCGAGCCTCGTCAGCATCTCGTTGACGAGGTACTCGGCCGAGAACCCCGAGAGGGGGATCGCGATCGCCGAGAGTCCCAGGAATATGATCGGGACCGAGTTCGAGATCAGAAAGTGCCGGATATTCTCTCCGGCCGTGAATTTTGCCGTGCTCCGTTTCCTGGGCATCATCTCTTCACCTGGACCTTTCTGGTGAGAGCGTAGAGGATCATCCCGTTGCTCACGATGATCCGGATCACCTCGGACATGTCGGTCTGGATAAGGCTGTTGATGACCGAAGGGGTCATCGTCAGGATCCCCTGGAAGAGGAAGGTCCCCACCACGACGTTCATCATGGACGCCTTGTTCACGGAGGCGCCTCCGAGCAGAATCGCCGCCACCGCGGGGAACGCCATGAAGAGCGGTCCCATGTAGAGCTGTATGAACCCGAAGCTCTGTTCATAGACGAGGATTCCGACGGCTCCCAAAATGGTGGAGAGCATGACGGATATCGTGCGCATCCGGTTGACGTTGATCCCCGAAGCGCGGGCGAACTCCGGGTTGGAGCCGACGGCGGTCATGGCGCTGCCGGTCTTGGTCCGGAAGAAAGCCCATACGAGAAAGAGCATGAGGCCGAAGAAGAGGAACATCCCCGTGGGCATGAAGAAGGTTTCGACCTGTACGTGGCCGATGTTGCTCAGGACGTGGCGCCAGAACCCTTCGGTGCTGATGGTCGTGCGCAGACCGGAGCCTCCGTAGCCCCAGATCATGACGGGGCTGTCGAACGGGAGCAAAAGCCATGCCATACACATGAGCGCCACCGAGGAGAAGCCGACGTAGGTGGCGATCATCATCTCCTCGCCCTTGACGCGATTCAGTATCTGTCCGTAAAAGAAGCCCAGCACCGCGGCGATCGGGACGGCGATCGAAAGCGCGATTGCGAAGAGGAGAAAGGGGCGGTACGAGGTGGCGAGCAGCCCGGCAAAGGCGCTCTTTGTCCCGAAGAAGGAGATGGTCGTCGCAAGCGCCGCGGCGGACGCCGGGTCTTTTGCCAGCGTCGCCGCGAGGGCGTCCGCCGACGAGGCCACCTGGATGGACGTCGTCGCGCCGATCAGGCCGGCGATGATGCCGAGTGGAAGGCCGAAATTGAGGCCGCAGCCGGATTGTATCATCGGCACCATCGCGAGGACCAAAACGCCGTTCATCCCCACGCGGACCAGGGTATCCGAGAGGGACGTGTCGATCCGGACCCCGACGAAAGGCGCCGCGGCAAACAAGAAGAGCAGGAAAAGGCCGATGATGATCCTCGGCCACCCCGCATTTTCGACGAATTTTTTCAACCGGTCCTTCATCCTGCGTTCCCTCCCACGGTGTTGGAGCCGACCGCCGTTTTTTTGTGTTGCTCTCCCATCATCAGCATGCCGAACTGTTCGGCCAAAGACGTGGCCGGAAGGATTCCGCTGATCCTTCCGCTGTCCACGATTGCGATCCTGTCACAGACGGCGCGGAGCTCCTCGAGCTCGGAGGAGGTCATGACGATCGTGGTGCCGTTCTCCTTGTTGACCCTCTGCAACGTGTCCAGCACGAGTCTCTTTGCGCCCACGTCGATGCCCCTCGTCGGTTCGGAGACGAAGAGGATGTCGGGGTGGACCGCAAATGCCTTGGCCAGGCAGACCTTTTGCTGGTTCCCGCCGGAGAGTTCCACCGCCCTCTGTCCGTAGCCGGTACAGCGGATCTCCAGAGATCGGATGTACTCCTCCGCGACCTCGCGCATCTTGTCGTCGTCCCGCCATTTGATCAGGCCTCCCAGCAGTTTTCTCAGGAATTTGTCCTGAACCTGCATGGCCGTGAAAGCGATGTTCCAATCGATGGGTTCGTCCAAGAGAAGCCCGACGCCCCTCCTGTCCTCGGAGACGAACGCCATGTTGCAGGAGAGCGCATGGGCGGGGTCGTTCAGTTTGATCTTTTTGCCCCGTACCGTCACGGAGCCTCCGGCCGGGAAGAGCCCCATGATGCCGTTTGCGATGCCGAGTTTGCCCTGGCCGGCGAGGCCGCCGATGCCGAATATCTCGCCCTTTTGGACGGAAAAGGTTGCGTCTCGGACGGTTTCTCCGGGCATGTCGACCCAGAGCCCGTTCACCTCGAGAACGACCTCGGTCGCCTCGCGGGATTCCCTGCTCCTGCTTCCCGTGTCCACGTTCCTTCCGACCATCCAGCTCGCGATCTGGTATACGTCGGTCTCCCGGGGTGTCGTCTCCTTGACGATGCGTCCGTCGCGCAGGACGATGATCTTGTCGCAGAGGTCGACGACCTCCTGCAGGCGGTGCGAGATGAAGACCATGGAGATGCCTCTGCCCGCGAGGTTGCGAAGAGACTGGATCAGAAGCTCGGCTTCCGATTCCGTGAGGACCGCCGTCGGCTCGTCCAGGATCAGCAGTTTCGTGTTGGTCCTGTCGATTTCACGGGCGATTTCGGTGAACTGTTTGTGTCCGACCGGCATCTCGCTTGCGGTGGTGTTCGGGTCGATGGAGAAACCGAGCGTTTCGATCGCGACTTCCGCGCGACGTTGCATCGCCGGACGGTCGAGGGTCTCGATCCTCTCCCCGAAGATCTCCACGAGGGGGTTGTACTTGGTGGATTCCCGGTTGAGAAGGATGTTCTCGGTCACCGTGAATCCGGGGAGGAGCGAAAATTCCTGATGGACCATACCGACTCCGGCGTCTATCGCGTCGAATGGGGAGGAGAAGTTCACCTCGCGTCCTTCCAGGAGGAGCTTGCCCTCGAAGCCGCCGGTCTGTGCGATGACCGGCATACCGAAAAGAATGTTCATCAACGTGGACTTTCCCGCTCCGTTCTCTCCGACGAGGCCGAGAATCTCCCCTTCGTTTAACGTAAAGTTCACCTCTTCAAGCACTCTGTTCCCGAAAAATTCTTTCCCAACCGCCTCGACTTGCAAGAGGGGTTCCCGGTTTGGCATCTGTGTCACCACTTCCTTTGCGAAATGAATTTGACTCCATATCGACGATCGTCATTATAACGCATAACCCCGACCGGCAGAAAAGCTCATTTTTGGACGGAAGGCACTACGCGAAAAATGCCGGTCCTCGCGGAAGGGCCGGCATTCTCTCGACCTTTTGAGTTTCCCTTTATTTTGTCGTATTCATTTGAATCCTGAGATACTTTTCGGGCACCGTGACCTTGGTCGCGCCGAGATAGCCCTTGCCCAGAACGTAGGTGTCCTGGTACATGAGGAAGAAGTTGCGCATCGGTTTTTTCGTCGCGGCGTCGATGTAGGCGCTCCCGTTCCACTTGGCCCCGGGCGAGAACTTGCCGTACATCGCAAGGAGGGCTTTTCTGTCGGAGAGCTTCGTCTTGCCCTCGACGACCATCTTTCCGAATTCGGCGAGCCCCGCGGAGTGAGAGAAGCCGATGGAGTAGGCCCATGTCCCCATGCGATTCTTGCCGCCGGCCTTCACGACCGCCGCTTCGACCTTCTTCAGGATCGCGCTCCAGTTGCCCGAGTCCCCGGCGAGATCGACGCCGAAGGCGCCCGGATAGCCCATGAGGGGGGAGGGAAGGTCGGCTTCCACGAAGTAGCCGCCGTATTTGGCGATCTGGCGGAGAAGGGGTTCGGTATGCGCGTCGTTGGTGCAGAAGAACGCGGTGTTCTTTCCGTATTTTTTGACCCAGGAGGGGACCTTCTCGAGGATGAACTGCTGGGCGCCGGCGACGCCGACGTCGCTGGTCGGGTCGGGAGCCGTTTCGAACACGAACTTGACGCCCAGGTCCTTGCAGGCCTGCTCCATGATCGCGCGCCTGCGTCCGAGGGTTTCATAGCTCATGTGGCGGGGGAAGGAGATGTGGACGAACGTCTTGCAGCCGAGTTTTTTCGCCGAATGCGGGATCAGATAGCCTCTGGAGAGGAAGTCCGCGTTGACGGTGAGATCGGCGATCGAGGTGATGACGTTGGGATCCTCGTGCGCCTCGCCGGCGAAGCAGAGGATGTCGGGCCGTTTCTCCTTGATCTTGCGGAATCCTTCGGCGGTTCCGGGGATGGCCTGGTTCACCACGACCACCTTCATGAGGGGATCGTCGGCCAGGCCGGAGATCTGTGCGATGGTCGTCTCCATCTCGGACATGAAGTTGTCGGGATAGGTGAGATGCTTGACCATCCCTCCGTTTGCCACGTCTCCGTACAGTTGGATCATCTTTTCGGCGCCGCGAAGATCATCCTCGCTCTGCGACACGGTCCCGGTTACGATTCCGATGTGGAACTTGGCCGCCGCGTCGGCGGAGGCTCCAAGACACGCGAAGACGAGAGCGAATGCCATGAAACCAAGGACGAGAATGTGTTTTCTTTGCAACATATTGCACTCCTCCCAACGATGTGAAATTGAAATAAGCCAGTAAGTCTGAAGATCATACCCGTTACGAAGTTCTTCGTCAACCCGCCGCACGAAGCGTCACAGGGCCCGCCGGAAGACGGGGCGGGCCCTGTGTAGGGGGAATCGTCTGGAAGTCTTACCTTATCTTGAGGTATTTCTCCGGTACGTCCACCTTCGGGGTGTTCATATACCCCTTGCCGAAGACGTAGGTATCCTGATAGACCAGGATGAGATTGCGCGTCTTCGCTCCGGTCTTGGGGTCGGCGTAGTGGGAGCCGCTCCACTGGGCGCCTGGAGTGAACTTTTCGTAAGCGCTCCAGATGTCCTTGAGGTTTCCGAGCTTTGCCTTACCCTCTACGATGCGCTTCCCGTACTCGGCGAGCGCGCAGGTCGTGCTCCACCCGTAGGAGTAGGCCCATGTCCCCATGCGCCCTTTGCCGCCCGCCTTGACCACGGTCGATTCGACCTTCTTGAGGATGGCGGGCCAGTTGCCGGCCTCGGCCTTCAGGTCGATTCCGAAGGCGCCCGGGTAGCCCATCAGAGGCGAGGGAAGGTCCGGCTCCACGAAGATCGCGCCCTCTTTTGCGACCTGTACGAGGAGCGGTTCCGTCTGTGCGTCGTTGGTGCAGAAGAACGCGGTGTCCTTTCCGTATTTTTTGACCCAGGAGGGGACTTTCTCGAGGATGAACTGCTGCGCGCCGGAGACGCCGACGTCGCTGGTCGGGTCGGGAGCCGTCTCGAAGATGAACTCCAGCCCGAGGTCCTTGCAGGCCCGTTCCATGATCGCGCGCCTGCGCGCGAGGAGCTCGTAGCCCATGTGGCGCGGGAAGGAGACGTGGACGAACTTCTTGGCGCCGAGCTGCTTCGCCGTGTGGATGATGAGGTAGCCTCTTCTGAGGGAGTCGTTCGTGATGGCGAGGTCCGCGGCGCTCGAGATCACTCCGGGGTCCTCCTGCGGCTCTCCGGCAAAACAGAGGACGTCCTTGCGTTTTTCCTTGATGCGGCGAAACGCCTCGCTCGTCCCGGGGATCGCGTCGTCGACCACGACCACGCGAACCTTCGGATCGTCCGCGAGTCCGACGATCTGTGTGATCGTGGTCTCCATCTCGGACATGAAGTTGTCCGGCATGGTGACGTGCCGGATCATCCCGCCGTTCTCCACCTTTCCGTAGAGCTTGACGAGATGCTCCGCACCGCGGTAGGTGTCCTCCGCCTGGGATACGGTCAACGTCGCGACGCCGATATGAAACGGCGGAGCGGCCGCAAAAGCGATGCCGCACGCGAGTGCCGCGAAAAGCGTGGATAAGGACAGAATCGTGAAAAAGCGCCTGAAACCGGTGCTGCCTGCCATACAAAACCCCTCCAGTTTGTGTGTTGTAAAACCTATTCTACCACGAATCCCGGGATGCTTCGTAAAACGGGGCGCCATTTCGTCCGCTCTCACTTCTCTTCGCTCTTCGGCGGTTCTTCTGCCTCCGCGAGGGGAGCCCAACCGCCTCCGAGGGCTTTGAAAAGGCGGACCATGTTCGAGAGCATCTGTCCCTCGCTGACCGCGAACTCCTCCTCGAACGAGAGCAGGGCGCTCTGTGCGTCGATGACGTTTTTGAAGTCCGAGAGGCCGTTTTTGTACTTGTCGTCGGCGATCGCAAACGCGGTTTTCGCGGCCTCCATACCGGACTTGAGCGACTCGTTGCGAAGTCTTTCCTGCGTCTCCGCCGTGAGGGCGTCCCTCACTTCGGCGACGGCGGCGAGAACCGTTCCCTCGTACGCGGAGAGCGCCTGTTCCTGACGCGCCCCCTGTACCCTGATGTTGTTTCGGATGGCGCTTCCGTGAAAGATCGGCCAGGTGATCCGCGGCCCGAAGCTGAAACCACCGGAGGAGAAGAGCGAACCGGTGTTGAGAGACTCGAGGCCGATCGAACCGAGGAGATGGAACTTCGGAAGCAGGTCGGCCTGCGCGGATTTCTTCCGTGCGATCTGTGCGGCGAGCCGTCTTTCGGCGGCTCGGATGTCGGGGCGTTGCCGCAGGGTGGCGGCGGGGATTCCGACCAGCGCCGAGAGATCCGGTTTTACCAGGGGTGCTTTCTCGTCGAGCAGCGCTTCGAGACTTCCGGGGACCTCGCCGATCAGGATCGCAAGGGCGTTCGCCAGTTTTTCGATGTGGGTGCGCAGGGTTGGGATCATCGCTTTCGTGCGCTCCACGGTGTAGCGGGACTGATTGAGCGCAAGCGCGTTGATGAGACCGGCGTCGTACTTGGACTGGAGCAGTTCGAACGTCTCTGTCTGGAGGGCCAGGTTCTTCTCGGCGATGCGGAGCCTCTCCTGAAGCGTCCGCAAAGAGATGTAATCGATCGCGATCTCCGAGGAGAGGGTGACCCATGCCGCGTGGAGCGCGGCATGTTCCGCCTCGAGGGAGGCGACTCCCGCCTTGATCGCGGCTCTCTTCCCTCCGAAGATGTCGATCTCCCAGGAGGCGTCGAGGCCGAGCCGGTAGATGTCCAGCGCCTTGCCGGTGCCGCCGGCGTCCTTCGGGGTCTTCTTTTGTGTCCAGTAGTTCACGCTGTCGAGCCATGGGAGGACGGCGGCCTTGCCGATGCCGAGCGTGGCCCTCGCCTCGGCCACCTTTGCCCTCGCGGCGGCGAGGTCCCTGTTGTTCGCGAACGAGGCCATGATGAGCCGTGTCAGCGTTTCATCCCCCAGGGCCTCCCACCATTTCGAGAGCTTCTCGATCGGCGGGGCGTCGGCGATGTCGCCGGACACGTACAGGGACGGGTGGCGTCTTGCGAGGCTCGTCCAGTCGCCCGAGGAGAGCTCGAGGTCATTCGAACGCGTTTCCTCCGCCTGCCGTGCGGCCGCGCAGGCGGGTGCTTGGGCGACGGGCAGGGCGAGAAGCAGGAGGAACGCGATCGTCGTGCCGATCTTTTTCATGATCCTACACCGACTCCTTTCTCGATACGAAGAGCCTGAAGGACGCCTTGATCTTCTCTCGGCCGGTCTGGAGGACGACGTAAAGGCCCGGGATGAGAAAGATGCCGAGCAGCGTCGCGATGCTCATGCCGAAGAACATCGTCGTTCCGACGTGGAGCCGGCTGGCGGCCCCCGCGCCGGAGGCCGTGAGCATCGGGGTGATCCCGATGATGCAGGTCAGGGCCGTCATCATAACCGACCGGAAACGCTCTCTGCCCGCCTCGGCGGCGGCGTCCAGGATGGAAAGCCCGTGCAGCTCGTGCTGTTCCTTCGCGAACTCCACGATCAATATCGCGTTTTTCGCGGCGAGCCCGATCAGAAGAAGGATCCCCAACTGCGCGTATATGCTGAGAGAGATCCTCATGAGGAAGATCCCGGTCAGGGCTCCCAGCAGCGCGACGGGGAGGGAGAGGACGACCCCCAGGGGGATGCTCCAGCTCTCGTACTGCGCGACCAGGAAGAGGTATGCGAAGAGTACGCAGATCAGGAGAATGACCGTGACCTGCCCGGAGGACTCCTGTTCCTGGTAGGTTATTCCGGACCACTCGTAACCGTATCCCGGGGGCAGCTCCGTCGCCAGTTGGGCGATTCTCGCGATCCCTTCCCCCGTGGTGCTGCCCGGCTTCATGAACGCCGTGATGCCCGCGCTCGGGTAGAGGTTGTAACGGGTGATGCTCCTCGGCGCCAGCGTTTTGCGCAGTGTGGCGAAACTCTGGAGGGGTACGTTTTCACCCATGTTGTTTTTCACGTAGATGCCCGTTATGTTGTCGAGCTTGTTCCTGTGCATCCAGTCCGATTGCAGGATGACCCGGTTCACCTGGGAGCCGATATTGATGTCGTTGATGTAGGCGGTGCCGAAATACGTCTGCATCGTGCCGAAGATATTCGAGATCGGAATCCCGAGTGCCTCCGCCTTGTCTCTGTCGATGTCCAGGTTGATGTGCGGGGTGTCGGCCGTATAGCTGCTGAAGGCGTAGAGGAACTCCGGCGACTGGCTGAGGCGCCCGATGAAGCCGTTCATCGTGCGTTCGAGCTCCAAGGGGCTGTCGTCGCCCGTGGAGAGCAGGCGCAGGTCCAGTCCTCCCGCCATGCCGAGACCCATGATGGGGGGAGGCGTGAAGATGTTGACCCGCGCCTCCGGGAAGCCGGCGGCGATCTGCCGAGCCTTCCCCACGATGGTTCTCAGGCCCTTCTCCGGCGTCTTGCGGTAAGACCAGTGCTCCAGGGGGGCGATGACGGAGGCGACGTTTTCGCCCGAGTCGCCCGTGATGCTGAAGCCCTTCACGTCGAAGACCATCTTGACCCCCGGGATCGCGCGGACCTGTTCGACCAGCCGGCTGACGACGGACTTCGTCCTCGCCCGGGAGGCTCCCTCGGGGAGCTGCACGGTGGCGAAGAGCACGCCCTGGTCTTCGTTGGGGATGAAGGAGGAGGGCGTCATCTTCATGATGAGGTAGGAAGCGCCCGCGACGGCAGCCAGGAGGAGGATGGTGACGAGCGTCTTTCGGGCGATCCACATGGAACCGGCCACATAGCCCTTGGTTCCCCTCACGATCGTCCTGTTGAACCATCCGAGAAAGCCGCCGGTCTTGGGTTTGACGTCTCGCAGCATGTGCGCGCACATGGCGGGGCTCAGCGTCAGAGCCACGATCAGGGAGAAGACCACGGAGAAGGAGATGGTGACGGCGAACTGGCGGTAGATGACGCCCGTCATGCCGGCCATGAAGGCGACGGGGACGAAGATCGCGAGGAAGACGAGGGTCGTCGCGGTCATCGGTCCCGTGACATCTTTCATCGCCTGAATCGTGGCCGAGACGGAGTCGCACCGGTCTCTGTCCATAATGAAGAGGACCCGTTCGACGACGATGATGGCGTCGTCGACGACGGTTCCAATGACCAGGACGAGCCCGAAGAGGGAGAGAATGTTGATGCTGAAACCGAGGACGGCGAGTCCCGTGAAGGTGGCGATGAGCGAGATCGGGATGGCCGCCACGGGGATGAGGGTGACCCTCCAGTCCTGCAGGAAGAGGTAACAGACCAAAACGACCAGGGAGAAGGTGAGCAGGAGCGTCTCCACGATCTCCAGGATCGTCGCCTTCACGTAGTCCGTGGAGTCGTACGCCAGGATGAACGCGACGTCCTCCGGCAGGTTCTTCTCCAGCCGTGCGATCTCTTTTTTCGTGGCGTTCATGACGTCGATCGCGTTCGAATCGGAGGCCTGGGAGAGGGCCATGACGGCCGACGGCGCGTTGTTGGCGGCCGCGTCGATGTTGTATGCCTCCGAACCAAGCTCGATTCGGGATACGTCCTTGAGTTTGACCGTCCCGCCGGAGGGGGCGGTCTTGACGATGACGTCCTCGAACTGGCGCACGCTGCCGAGACGTCCTTTCGTCGTGAGGGTGTAGACCAGGGGGGAGTTCGCGTCGCCCGGGCTCGCTCCGATCGCGCCGAGCGAAGCCTGCCTGTTCTGGCTGCGTATGGCGTTTGCCACATCGGTCGGAGCGATGCCGAGTGCGGCGAGCCTTTCCGGGTCGAGCCATATTCGGATGCTGTATTTCGCTCCGAAGAGCCGTATGTCGCCCATGCCCGGAACGCGCCTCAGCACGTTCGCGATGTTGTTGTTCGCGTAATCGCTGAGAAAGAGCTCGTCTCTCGTCCCGTTCGGGGACGAGAGCGCGAAGAAGCCGAGCGTATCCGAAAAACTGGTGCTCGTGGTGAGCCCTCTTTGCGTGACCTCGCTGGGGAGCAGGGGGGTCGCCTGTTGGACCCTGTTCTGTACCTTGACGAGCGCCATGTCGGGATCGGTTCCCGTCTTGAAGGTGACCGTCAGGCTGTAGTATCCGCTGTTGCTGGAGGTCGAGTTCATGTAGATCATGCCGTCGACGCCGTTGATGGCCTCTTCCAGGGGGGAGGCGACGGAGTTGATCAGTGTTTCGGCGTCCGCCCCGGGGTATGTGGCGTGGACCTGGATCTGCGGAGGGGCCACATCGGGGTACTGTTTTACCGCGAGCCGGGTCGCCGAGATCACGCCTGCGATCATCAGGATGCACGAGATGACGATCGCGAAGCGGGGGCGATCGATGAAAAACTGCGAGAACATCGTCAGCGCTTCCCTTCGTCGGAGGACGTCGGGCCCGACCGATCGGAGGAGAGGATCGGCACGTCTTTCGTCGACTCCTTCGCGAGCTCCACCGCGGTTTTCGAAGCCTCGGCGGACGGCATCATCTCGCCGACC
>DAIPHL010000051.1:0-13856 GCA_036771375.1 Synergistaceae bacterium
CAACCATGGAGCTGGGCGCTCTCGTCTGTCTGCCCGCAAGGCCCCTCTGCGATCGCTGCCCGGTTCGTTCGCTCTGCAAGGCCTTTTCTCTCGGCTCCCCCTCGGATTTTCCCGTCCGGGCACCGAAAAAGCCGCGAAGGGTGGAGAGAAAAACGGTGCTCGTCGTGATCGACGAAACGGGCTCCGTGTGGATGCGCCAGCGGACGGAGCGCCTGTTGCACGGATTGTGGGAGTTTTATCTGCTGGATGGAGCGTGGAAGGAGAGGTCCGTGCGCGAACATCTTCTGGCGCACGGATTTTCCTGTGAAGCGGTGGAAGCTCTCGGGGCGGTGCGCCACGTCTTTACGCACGTCATATGGGAGATGACCGGCTTTCTATGCGTCGTCCGGGCGGTCGGGGAGGCGCAAACGCCGGAGGGGTATCTCCGGCTTTCCGCGGACGAGGCGGAGCGAATGCCCATGCCGTCGGCCTTTGCGCTCTATCGGCGAAGGGTGTCGCCTGCCGTGGGGTCGTAAATGATCCGCGGCGACGGAGCGTGCGAAGCCGCGAAGATGACGACGAAGGGAGCGATGTGGCATGAAACGGGTCAACGATGTTTTCGACAAATCCTTCACCGAGGAGTCCGCCCTCTACGACGACGTTCTTACCGGAAAATACTGGTTTTACCGGCTGTACAATCGGCTCTTCTGGGGCGAAGATGATTCGCTTGCCTCCGCGGACGAGGTGCTCGCGATGCTGCCCGAGGATTTTTCGGGGGCGTTGCTCGACGTTCCGGCCGGGACGGGCGTCTTCACGGCGGAGAAATACCTTCGGCTGAAGAGCGCCCGCATCGAATGTGTCGATTACTCCAAGGCGATGCTGGGAAGGTACAAAAACAGGGTTCGAGACGAGGACGCCCGGCATATCCGTTTTTCCCGTGGCGACGTCGGATGTCTGCACTTCGATGACGAGGTCTTCGACATCGTCCTTTCGATGAACGGCTATCACTGCTTTCCCGAAAAGGAAAAGGCGCTTCGGGAGATCTGTCGCGTCACGAAGCGGGGCGGCCGGTTCGTCGGCTGTGCCTATGTAAAGGGTGTGTCCGCTCGTACCGATTTTCTGGTGAAGCAGATCTATGACCGGAAGGGTTTTTTCGTTCCTCCCCACGAAACGGCGGAGGCGTTCGAAAGACACCTGAAACGCCGTTTCACGGTCGACCGGTACGTCTTGATCAACTCCGCCGCCTGCTTTGCCTGTCGAAGGCCCTGATCGGGGCCGGCCTCCGTAACTCAGATCGCGGGGAGCGCCCCATCCCCTCCGTTTCGGGCGTAGCGCCCTTCTCCTTCGGTATTTCGAGGGTTTCACATCGCCGGAGGTGGCCGCAAAGTCGCGCTCGGACGCCTCTTGCTTCGGAAGGTCGTTCCGCGTTGCCTCCGTGCCGCCGTGGACAGGTCTCTTCAATTTCGGTCGAACCGCGTTCCCGTTCGATCGTCCTGTCGGGCCCATGTCTCGGCGGTTCCCCTTCGTCCCCTGTTTTCATGCCGTCCGGGGCGCCCGGACGGAACGTTACGTCGGCCTTTGATCCCTGTCGTGAACGTCGATAAAGCCGGCATGGATCTCCTCAGCGAGGCAAAACGAATTTCTATCGACTGCTCCGCTGGTTATATCAACATCGACGAATAAGGTTTTCAAAACACATATGCATGCAAAAATGTTTTGAAGAAAACAGATATCTTGCGACTCCATTGCCGAATAATTTATGGGGCGGGAGGCAGCAGAGAACCGTTTAAAGTTCCTACGAAGAGTTTCAACGTGACAAGCGGCAGGCGAATGATCCCTTGCCGCTTGTCGTTATTTGCCCTTACGAATTAAAGGTATTATAATGCACTCCGTATCTGCTGAAACTAGGGGGTTCGTTCATGTCATCCGAAAAAACAGCCAAGGATTATAAAGACACTCTCTTTCTCCCGCGGACGGATTTTCCCATGCGGGCAAACCTCGCTCAGCGGGAGCCGGGATTCCTCAAATTCTGGGCGGATTCCGACATTTACGGCAAGCTCGTGGAGGAGCGCAGGGGGCGAGAGCCTTTCGTTCTCCACGACGGACCTCCGTATGCCAATGCAAACATACACATCGGTACCGCGCTCAACAAGATTCTGAAGGACATCATCCTCCGTTACAAGTGGCAGCGGGGTTACTTCGTTCCCTATGTCCCCGGCTTCGACACGCACGGAATGCCCATCGAACACAAGGTTCTGAAGGATGGCGGCATATCCGTGGAGGCGATCGACCCGGTCGAACTGCGTAAACGCTGTGAGGCCCATGCCCGAAAGTATATCGAGATACAGACCGAGGAGTTTTCCCGCCTCGGCGTCTGCGGAGACTGGGAAAATCCCTACGTCACCCTGATGCCCGAATACGAGTCGGCGCAGATGGATATCTTCGCCGAGATGGTCGAGAACGACCTGGTCTACAAGGGACGCAAGGCGATCTTCTGGTGCATCGATTGCGAGACTGCGCTTGCCGCGGCCGAGATCGAGTACGAGGACGAGTCCTCTCCCTCGATCTACGTCTCCTATCCATTCCGGGAGGCGTCCGAGAAATTTTCCCACCTCGTGGGCCACGATGTGGATGCGATCATCTGGACGACGACACCCTGGACACTCCCGGCCAGCCTCGCGATCGCCATCCATCCCGAGTACGACTATTCGTTCTTCGAGGCGGGGGACAGGGTGTACCTCATCGCCGCCGCGATGAAGTCCGAGGTCGAGACGGCGACGGGGCTCGTGTTCGGGGCCGAGTTGTTGACGGTGAAAGGAAAGGTCCTGGAGGGGATGAAGGCCGTGCATCCTTTCTACGATGCGCGTAAGATCCCCTTCGTGCTTGCCGACTACGTCACCCTGGACACGGGAACCGGCTGTGTCCACACCGCCCCCGGGCACGGCGTGGAGGACTTCGAGACGGGCATCCGTTACGGCCTCGATATCTACAACCCCGTCGATCCGAAGGGTTTTTTCTACAAGGATACCGAGCTCGTGGGGGGACAGTCCCTGGAAGAGGCAACCAAGACGATCTTCCGTGTCCTGACCGAATCCGGACGACTTTTGGGGCGGATGAAGCTGACGCACTCGTACCCTCACTGCTGGAGGTGCAAAAAACCGGTGATCTTCCGGGCCACCGACCAGTGGTTCGTCGCGGTCTCGAAGTTCAAGGATCGGGCGCTTCGCTGCATCGAAAACGAGGTGGAGTGGGTGCCCTCGTGGGGCAAGGAGAGGATCTCGAACATGGTGCGGGACAGGTCGGACTGGTGTATCAGCCGGCAGAGGATCTGGGGCGTTCCGATCCCCGCCTTTTACTGTTCCGACTGCGGCAACGTCATCCTGACGCCGCAGCACATCCGGAGGGTCTCCGAACAAATCCGCAAAAACGGCAGCAACTGCTGGTGGGAGATGACGCCGGAAGAGCTGCTGGGGGATCTCGCGGTCTGTCCGTCTTGCTCCGGGCACGGCATCGAGAAGGAGAAGGACACGATGGACGTCTGGTTCGACTCCGGTTGCAGCCATGGCGCGGTTCTGGAGAACGATCGCGTCTGGCCGGCTCTCCACTCTCCGGCGGATATGTATCTCGAGGGGAGCGACCAGCACAGAGGCTGGTTCCAATCCTCTCTGCTGACCTCCATTGCGACCAGGGACCGGGCTCCGTACAAGACGGTCCTGACCCACGGCTTCATCGTGGACGGCAAGGGGCGGAAGATGTCGAAGTCCCTGGGCAACGCCATCTTGCCGCAGGAGATCGTCGAAAAATATGGGGCCGACATCCTGCGTCTCTGGGTTGCTTCGACCGACTATCGGGGGGATGTCAGCATCACCCAGACGATCATCTCCAACCTCGCCGAGTCCTATCGGAGGATACGCAATACGTGCCGCTTCCTGCTCGCCAATCTGAGCGGCTTCGATCCGAAGAACGATACGGTGCCACAGAGTGAGCTCGCCGAGGTCGATCGGTATATCCTGCTCAAGCTGGCGAAGTTGGTGGAGAAGAGCACGTCCGACTTCGACGCGTTCGAGTTCCATCTGCCCATGATTCGGGTTCATCAGTTCTGTGACAACGAGTTGAGTTCTTTTTACATCGACATCTCGAAGGAGAAACTCTACGCTGACGGGGCCGATTCGCACAAGCGCAGATGCGCCCGGTCCGTCATGTGGGAGGTTCTCTCCACTCTGACCGGAATGATCGCGCCGGTCCTCTGTTTCACCGCCGAGGAGGTCTGGCAGGAGATGCGGAAGATGGACGATTCGCTGCCGCTCAGCGTGCATCTCGCCATGTGGCCCAAGCCGTCGACCGAGGCGCTGGATTCCTCCATCGTGGAGAGGTGGGACCGTGTCCTGGAAGCGCGCGGCGCGGTGAGTCGGGCGCTCGAGGTGGCCCGGACGCAGGGGCTCGTCGGACATTCGCTCGATGCGACCGTGTGGATGGTCTTGGGCGAAAAGTACGCGGATCTCGCTCGTTTCGTCTCGGACGAAGACTGGGAGACCATCAGCATCGTCTCTGCGTTCTCTCGGGTCGATTCGCTTCCAGCGGCTCCGGTGATCCACGAGGACGAGGCCACCGGCATACGGGTCGGCGTGGCCAAAAACCCGGATGAGAAGTGTCCCCGTTGTTGGAAACATCGTCCGGAGGTACAGGACGGGAGAGTCTGCGATCGCTGCGCGGACGTTCTCTCCACCCTTTCCTGAACATCCTTTCGAGGAAGACGAGGCGCGGGCCGAAGAGGCCTGTGCCTCGTCTCTGTATACCTTGGCGATCGGGGACGCGCTCGACGCCCACCGGCTCGATTATGCGGTCTCCCGCGAGCTGGGCATAAGCAGGACCTATGCCCAGAAGCTCGTCCGAGGAGGACATGTGGTCTCGCTCGACGGACGCAGGATCAAACCGTCGATCAAGGTCGAATCGGGGGAGTCGTACCGGATAGACGTTCCCCCCGTCGACAGGCTGGACCTCGAACCGGAGGACGTCGCTTTCGGTGTGGTGTACTTCGATGACGATGTCATCGTGGTGGACAAGCCCGCCGGACTCGTCGTGCATCCGGCGCCGGGGAACTGGCGGGGGACCCTGGTCCACGGCCTTCTGTTTCGCTTTCCCGAGCTCGGCAACCTGAACGGAGTGGAGCGTCCCGGTATCGTCCACAGACTGGACGCGACCACCTCCGGCCTGATGGTGGTGGCCCGGAACGGCCTCGCCCAGGAGAAACTCTTCCTCGCGTTCAAACATCGGCGGGTGGACAAAGTCTATCTGGCGTTGTGCCATGGAACGCCCAGGAGACCGACCGGCCGAATCGAGATGCCGATCGGACGAGACTCGTTCAATCGGCGGAAAATGGCGATCACGGAGGAGGGACGGGAGGCTGTCACGGAGTATAAAGTGCTGTGGTGCCTCCGTGATTTTTCGTTGGTCCGGTGCGTTCTGCTCACCGGGCGTACGCATCAGATCCGGCTTCACATGAAGGCAATCGGCTGTCCGCTGGTGGGAGACGAGCTGTATGCACCGTCCAGAAAGTCTCCGTTCGAAACGAAGAGGGTGTTTCTGCATTCCTGGCGGCTCTCCTTCTCTCATCCGCGAAGCGAGGAGGTTATTTCGTTCCGTTCCCCTCTTCCCGCGGATCTGCTGGATTTTCTGAAAGGGCTTCGATCTCGCGAACCCAGATCGCCGTATCGATTTGAATCGTTGAAAAATTTCCGTACGTGACGCGTCCCGCCCCTCCTCCGACGATCGCCCGGACGTGCTTTCGCTCGGTGTGGTCCACCCGGACCCTCGCACTCTCGCGTCCTCTGCTGTGGTAGGCCGCACAGGACGCCGCGATTCCGAGCATCCTTTCGAAGGCCTCTTTCTCCGGCTGTCTTCCGAAGCGGAGGATGACGTGTGCACCCGGGATGCCCTGGGCGTGCATCCAGATGTCGTCGTTCTTGGCGAGCCGGAAGGTTACGTAGTGGTTGCCCTTTGCGCTCAAGCCGACGAAGAGAGAGGCGTCCGCCCACGGGAATTCGAAGCGGCGATGAGGAGGGAGAGAACTCTGGCGGGGAGCCCTTCCGTCTCTCCCCGGGCCCCACTCCCCGGGGAGAATCTCCGAGATCATCGAAGCGAGTGTCGTGATGTCCGTATGGCATTCGACGAGAGCGGTCTGTTCGAGAATCGTCTCTCTCTCGGCGTACAGGGAGGGGAGCGTTTTTTTCGCTCTTTCGGAGGCGGCCCGTTTCTTTTTGTACTTCACGAAGAGGCGTTCCGCGTTCTGCGCCGGAGTTTTCGAAGGATCGAGCGGGATCGTGTGGAGCCTTTCGCCCTCCTCGCTCCATTCCTTCAGAGTGACCTCCTTTGTACGAGGCGGTATGGTCCAGGCGTTTGCGAGGATAAGCCTTCCCTGTGCGAGCAACGTCGCTCCTCCGGATTCGTCGCCGGCGAGCCGCTCGGCTTCGGCGATTTTCCTGTCCACGGATTTCGCAAGCTGCGTCAACCTCGTTCTCAGTTTCTTCCTGTATCTTTCGACGTGTCGCAAGAGAAGCGGTCGAACGACACATCGGCGCGATGCGACAAGCCCCCGGCGCTCGTCTAGGACTGTCGCGCCGGAAAGAGCAAGGGGAAATAAAGTCACATACTTCCCGAGGGATTGGTATACGAGATCGGGCGTTGCGCTCTTTTCGATCGTATCGGAGCTCGCGAGGCGCTTTAGACCGCCGAGGATCTCTTCTTTTCGCTCCGGTTCGTTGTCCAGCGCGTTCAGAATCGCATCGATGAGGGGTTTGCCGATGCCTTTTACGGAGCGCAGTCTCTTTGGTGCGTCTCTGTCCGCCACATCGAAGTCGCTCAGGTCGATCTCCCCTGCAGGGGGAGGGGGAACGTAGACGCATCCGGGGAGAAGCGAGCGGTATCGGTTCGACTCGGGGTGGATGTGTTTTGCCGCCTCGAGGATCGTTTCGCGCTCGTCGAGCAGCAGAAGATTGCTGTAGCGACCGGACGCCTCGAGCAGAAGATATCTCGTCCGGTGGAAGCCGGCTCCGATGGTTTTTTTGAATTCCATACGAAGGACACGGTCCCTGTTCACGGTCGAGGTGAAGACCAGCCGGGTCCCCACGAGGTGGCTCCTGATGGCTTCCAGTATGGGGGGTCTCGCCGAGGCTGCCTCCGCGAGTTCGCGGAGTTCACGAGGGGTCGCCTCGCAGCAGCCGTAGAAGTCCGAGTCCCATGACAAGAGAAGGATTCGTCCTCGCGCCGGGAAAAGGGCGAGCCAGCGATCCGCGGCCTCGGCCTTGCGAACCGTGTTTCCCGCGAAGTGTTCCACGATCTCTTCGGATACTTGAAAGATGATTTCCGGTCCCAATGCCACGGAGCGCACCTCCCCCTGTACGACAAGGAAGTCTAGACTATCATAAGAAAGTGACGCTTGACAAGCTCGTGGTGCGTGATAGAATGTTCGACGTGTCCCTTGGGGCTGTAGCGCAGTTGGGAGCGCGCTTCCCTCGCACGGAAGAGGTCAGGGGTTCGAATCCCCTCAGCTCCACCATATTTATCCCTGTCGGGGCGTAGCGCAGTCTGGTTAGCGCACCTGCTTTGGGAGCAGGGGGTCGAAGGTTCGAATCCTTTCGCCCCGACCAGCGCGTTCTTACGTTACGCGGGAATAGCTCAGTTGGCTAGAGCGATGGCCTTCCAAGCCGTAGGTCGCGGGTTCGAATCCCGTTTCCCGCTCCACTTTTTCAATACGGGGTTTTTATGGACGGACTGCCCCTGTAGCTCAATGGATAGAGCAACTGCCTTCTAAGCAGTAGGTCACAGGTTCGAGTCCTGTCAGGGGCGCCACTTGAGGAGAAGGCTTCCGGAGCTTTGTGGTATGGTGGGCGTAGCTCAGTTGGTTAGAGCACTGGATTGTGGATCCAGTGGTCGGGGGTTCGAGTCCCCTCGTCCACCCCAGGATTTCAAGCTTGTCAAAAGCGCAAAGTACCGCTATAATCACATCGTTTTTTGGACCGCTAGCTCAACTGGCAGAGCACCTGACTCTTAATCAGGGGGTTACAGGTTCGATTCCTGTGCGGTCCACCAGGAAATAACGGGGCGAACGTCCTGTAAATACACGAAACCCCGCGGGAGCGGGGTTTTCTATTCTCCCTCCCCCCCTGAATGGTTACAAAAAATATATAGAGCTTGGCTACCGTTAAACTGGAATAAAATCTGTGCGGCGTACAACTACGCGGAGTATCTGCCTGAGCGACGACGAATGATGCAATGGTGGGCGGATTGTTTGGAGGGGGTTAGGGTGAGTATATTTTCCGTCGCCTTCCTGTTGGACAGGGCGACGAAACTATTGGCGCTGCGCTATTTTGCCTCTTGCGTCTATCTCAACCACGGGATTTCTTTTTCTCTGTTCAAAAACAGTCCGTGGGTCGGCTTGTTCATGAGCCTGCTCGGGATTCTCATGCTGTCATTTTTGAGCGTGCGAAACAAAAAATTCAGGAGGAATGCCGGAGTACCTCTTTTATTGGCTGGGGCGATCGGAAACCTGGTCGACAGGTTTTTTTACGGTTATGTGGTGGATTGGTTTTATGTAGGCATACATATGAATCTCGCGGACGTGTGGCTTTGTCTGGGGGTTTTGGTTTTCATCGCGAACCTGCAGCCCCGTAGTGTATAGAGCTGTAGGCTCGACTCCGAAACAGTTTACTGCTGCTTTACCCTAACCGGACCGGAAGTCCCCCTCGACAAAAGCGTAATACCGGAAACCGTCCTTGTAAATGAGGACCCCCCTGGGCTCAGCTCGATCTCAATTTTGTTTTTATTTATTCATCTTGTTGCCGCTTGATCCCGTTTCGAAGTTCCATGATCGCGTCTCCTCTCCACCCGTGAAAAGCCCCCCCTTATCCTGGTGTCCGCGATGACGTCCTTTATTTGAACTATCCGCACGAAAAGGCCATATCCTACGCCGGAATCCCGATGGTGGTGTGCTACAATGGGAAAATGATGGTACGCGGGTTGATTGAGAACAGCCGAAGGCAACTCACGATGCGTGCATTCAACAGGGATTATGAGGACGTTGTCGTTACGGATGACGATGATTTCATCATCTGCGGCAAGGTCGTCAAGATTTTCTCCATACGAGATCCGGAGTCTGTGCTGTGATGGAAAACGAGAAGGGGGTCATAATGATAATGAAAATCCCGCCCGCAGTTAAAGACCTGTTTCTTATTTACATCACCATTCCTGCCATCGAGGCCGCGTTGGCCATCATGATTTTTTATTACTACAACACGGACGTTGCCGTGGTTTTGAGTGAGTTGTTGTCTTCATTTGTATTTGCGTTTGTCGTGACCCTTTTCATGCATTTCATATGCACATCCCCGGCCTCGCTTGTTAGGTTTTTGGTACTTCGCCGACCAATTGTAAGGGTTTTTAATATAATGTTGGCAATATGTATTTTATCCCCAATTGGGAAAGTGCTTGGAAGCGTAGTTGCTGGCAGCATACTCAACAAGCCGGATTACAAACTGAAGGGAGGGGCAATTTTCTTTTATATAGCAAATTACCTTCTTCTCACCTTCGGAAAGGAGAGAGCGGAACCACCGAAAGGCGCACCACTACTATAAATTGCACCGCAAGATGCAAGGAGGCCCCCTCATGCTCATTCTAAAACGCACTTTATATGCAGCACTGATAACGATCCTCGTGGCGACGTCCGTTCTCGCCGCCCCGAAATATGTAGCCAGCCGCGCGAGAGAACCGTTTCATCTGGTGACGTGCCGGTGGGCCAATAAGATTTCACGGGCAAACGCGGTCTATTACAACACGCGCAAGGAGGCCATCAAAGACGGCCATCGTCCGTGCAAGGTGTGCAAGTCATGATGTTCGATCTCGTTCTACAGGGGATTGGAAGTTGTATACCTATTGCGCTCATGAGTGCTTTTTGTTATAAAATTATTTTTCGAAAAAACGATTCAACTGTTAGAAAAAGGGCGGTTGTGTTTGGTGCTCTAAACTCGTTCTTCGGTATACTCAATCTATTCGGTTTTCTGCGCATCTATCTGCCGGATGCCGGGTGGGATGGGAAACGAGTAATCCTTTTTTCTTTGTTTTATTTTTCGTTGATTGCACCAGCAATTTTTATCCGCACAAACTGGCTCAGAAAACAAGCAAGCTGGCTTGTTGTGCTGCCAGTCGTACCAACGATCATTATTATAACCGTTCCTTTCTTCGGAACGGTAGGTTCTTCCGCCATTGCATCAGGTTGGCTTTGCGTTTTGAGAGTCGGCGGAGGCGCTGCCACAGAAGGGGCCCCACTTCTCAAGGCCTAATTTTCAACCCCTCCAAACAATCCGCCCACCACTGCATCATGCGCCGGCGTTCGGGCAGGTATTCCGCGTAGTTGTACGTCGCACAGATTCTATTCCGGTCTATACGAGCGATCCGGCGCCCAACGGCACCGTATCGGAAATTCGATCAAAATAATTTTATACGGTTTTTGATACGGTGAAAAGAATGACGGTAGCCGATTTATATACTTTTCACGACCATTCAGGATGAGAAAAAATAAACAAACCCCGCTTCCGCGGAGTTTGTTTACAGGGCGTTCGCTCGATGTTTTCCTGGTGGACCGCACAGGAATCGGAAGAATAGGAACAATGCTATTTTATAAGGCCCGCTCTGCGTTGAGGTAGCGGATTGAGTCCGATAATGTTTTACTCCAAGATTTCTCTCTGTTATCTGGGCCAGTAAAACTAGTAGCAGTCGAGATGATCACAATTGTATTTCTACTCGCAGTGGCTCTCCTTCTCGTAAGACAGTAGCCCTGATTGTTTGTTTTTGGTTATATCGCAGGGCTATGTACGCGGCAAGCCTGTCCGCGTCGAGCTCCTTGAGTTCATAAGTGTCAATTTTTATAAGTATGTCTCCTTTTTTTATCCCGGCAAGATCGGAAAGCCCTCCGCGTAAAACTTCCAAAACCTCAAAACCGCCATTTTTTGTTTTTTGTGGCGATATTGCCGTCCCCAAATATTTACCAATGGATTCTACTGAAGACAAGGGTCTTTCATATGATTCGACGCTTGCCTCCTCTATGTTAAAAGGAGCTATTCTTATAAGACAGCGACACTGATTTGTGTTCGTGTTAACGGCATATTCCCTGAACATTTTGACTCCGCCGTCGAGCTCTTTTAAATAGGAAATGGAAGCAATACCATTGGAACTGTCTTTTATCGGAGTGCACATTTCATGCGAATAAATAAAGCTTTCAATAGCGCGAAACATGTCTACCCCTCGACCGTTTTCCAGCATCTTCTTCATAAAATCCACTTCGCCTAAAGAAACTCCCTTTATCTTTACTTGTATCTCATCTATCAACCTTTCTCGTTCTTCCTGTATCAGTTTTCGCTGCCGTTCCTCTTCAGCCCTTTGGTTTGCGTTATGCAGCAAGGCTCCAAGCAAGTTGCCCAATATTTGCCCAGTCTGGTAACCCGGGTCCGGGCGAACGTATATAGTTGGAGGTCCTGTATAATAAACATCTGCAAATGCCGGTATTTGTAAAACAAAAAACAAGATAAAAGCCGCCGTCACTCTTTTCATAAAAAGCTTGCCCCCCTTACAACACAGATTCCGGATCTCGTATGGGGAAAATCTTGACGACTTTGTCACAGATGTCGAAATCGTCGTCGCTCGTGACGACAACGTCCTCATAATCCTTGTTGAATGCTCGCATCGTGAGTTGCCTTCGACTGTTCTCAATCAACCCGCGTACCATCATTTTCCCATTGTAGCACACCACCATCGGAATCCCGGCGTAGGATATGGCTTTTTCATGCGGAACGAACAGAACGAGATCCCCGTCTTTGACTTTCGGATCCATACTGTCGCTCTCCGCATAGACGCCGATTTCGCCCCAGGTATGCTGATGGCTGGGGCGGGAGCGATTCCCGGAGCAATTGGGAGAGCCGCCACGTTTGCCGCCACATCCGGCGGGCTTGAAGCGCTCTCCGAAGGGGGAAGCGCGTGGCGGGAACAACTCAAGAAGGGGGCCTCCCTGGACGAGGCGCGAAGCGCGTTCTCGAAGACGGCGCTCCTAAATCTCCCCATCGACATAGCGACGAACGCACTTCCGTTCAAGGCGAGCGGAATCCTGGGCAAAGCTTTGGCCCGCGGCGCGTCCGAAGCGATACAGGAGACGCTTCAGGGTTCCCTCTCCCGTATTACGTCGGAAAGGAAGCAGGATCATACCCCATTGACGTGGGGGGATATCCTGACGTCCGTGCCGGAGATGGTGAAAAACGCTCCGAAGGTGGCGATGGAGGAAGGCCTCCCGGCGTTCATCTCCTCCGCCCTGATCGGAGCCGGCGAGGGCGCGATCACGAAGTCCGTGCAGGGAGACGACAAGGCACGCGCTGAGCTGGAGGGGACCATCGAGGAGATGGACAAGAAGGCGATCCTCCGCTGGGCGCACGACGAGCTCGCGAAGGCGAAAGAGGCGGCCGTGTTCAACGAGGGGGAAGAGACCGCCGAGAACGCGATCACGGACGAACAGCTCGCCCGGTACAACGCAATCTACGAGGCAAGACAGAACAGGGATTACAAGCGGCTTGCGGCCATGATGAGGGAATCTTTGATAGGTCAGCTTCCGAAAAACTTTTTTATTTCAACTAATAACAAGACATATGCCGTGAGCGCCAACAACAAAGGACGTTTGTACTTTACGGCAGAGGGGGAGAAATACCCTGATGCATATTACGACATTGCCAAGGATTCGTTTTTCCCCGATCGCATCATTCGCAATGAATCCGAAAAAAAAGAAAATGCGGCACTCGAGGCGGCTTTTCGCGGGAAAATGTCGTTGAAAAACGACGTCAACATCACCGACCAACTCCGCGCGGCGGGGCGTGACGAAAAGACGGCCCAGGCGGAGAGCGAGATTTTCGGCGCGGCATTCAGCAGGCTGGCAGAACGGGAAGGCGTGACCCCGGAAGAGCTCGCCCGCATGATCAAACTCGAAATATCGAAGGGTGAGGAGACGGACGGGGGTGATGCGCGCCTCGACCAGCGCGCGTATCACGGGAGCCCGCATCGAGGCATCGAGAAAATGAGCCTGCAACATATCGGAACGGGTGAAGGCAATCAGGCGTATGGCTGGGGTATTTATTCCGCAGAAGAGCATGGCACCGCCCAAGCCTACAGGACCACACTGGCTGGTCCAGGCTATACAGTGGGTGGGGAGGATATCAATCTTCTCATCAAGAAGGCAGAGCAGGGTCGAGATTATGTAATGGCTGAGGTCCTTAGTGATATTGCAGGGACGCACAAAACCATCGAAGAGCTGCGCCAGGAATATACCGAGGAAAACGGTTACGACAACGCGGGCGATTATCAAAAAGCCCTGGACAAAGTGGAGCGCCAAGGGCTGGAAGGAAGCGGACAGCTCTACCGCCTCGAGGTCCCGGAAAACGACGTCCTGTTGGACTGGGACAAGCCGCTCTCCGAACAGCCGGAGAAGGTCAAGACTGCGATACGTAAGATCGCCAAAGAACTGAGCCCCGAGGCGATGGCTGACCTGGACGGCGACATCCGCCTGCTGATCGACCCGGAAAACACGGGAGCCCAGTTCTATAGAACGCTTGGCTGTCTGTCCGGCGTGGGGGGAGAAAAGAATGCATCCGAGCTGCTTCTGAAACACGGCATACCCGGCCTGCGCTACCTCGACGGGAAAAGCCGGGACAAGGGCGAAGGGACACACAACTTCGTCGTCTGGGACGAAAACGCGATGAGCGTCGAGGAGACCTATTACCAGATCGGCGCGAAGCGGAAGGGCGAGATGGACGCGGCTTTGCAGAAACACAGGCCGGACTTGAACGAGAAAC
>DAIPHL010000052.1:0-13514 GCA_036771375.1 Synergistaceae bacterium
GATCGTCACTCGCTCTCCGATCATCTCCTCCCCGTCGGAGAGCGCCTTTTTCCTCAGCGCCTTGTACACCAAACGCAAAACAAAGAGAAAGACGACGGCGACCACCAAGGTCACGCCGGCCATGAAACCGTAGGAAAGATGCAGCAGTTCTCCCCCCGGCGCGCGGAAGAGGATCAATCCACCGAACAGCATCGCTCCGATCCCCGTGACCGCCAATATCCCGATTCCCCCAAAGACCAGATCGAGAACGATCACCACGATTCCCCCGACCAGCAGAGCCACCCCTGCGAAGTTGACCGGCAAGACCCTCAAGCCGTAAAAGGCCAGAATGAGGGAGATCGCACCGGCAATCCCCATCACGAAACCACCGGGCGCCTTTGCCTCCAAGATGATGAGAAAGATTCCCGCGATCAACGCGAGATACGCGATATCCGGCCTCGAAAAGATCTCCAGCGCCTTCAAGCGCGCCGTCATCGATATCCGTTCGATCCTGTAATCCTTCAAAGACAGGACGACCGGCTTTCCCTTCACGTCGAGCTTTCTGCCATCGAGCTTGGCGAGAAGTTCTCTTTCGTCGGACGCGACAAAGTCGATGAGCCCCTTCTTGAGCGCATCGCGAGCGGAAAAGGAAGCGCTCTTCGTGACCATGGATTCCGCCGCCTTGACGTTCCTCCCTCTCTCCTGGGCAAAGGAACGCATCTTTGCGGTCAGATCGTTCGTGATCTTCCTGTTTATCTCCTTGTTGTCGATGTCCTTTCCTCTCCCCGTGACGGGATGCGCGGCTCCCATATTCGTCCCGGGGGCCATGGCTGCGACATGGGACGCTTGCACGATGAACGCACCGGCGGAAGCGGCCCGCGCACCCGAGGGAGCAACCCAAAGGACCACCGGGAAATCGGCCGCGGCAATCCGAGTTACGATGGCCGACATCGAATCGACAAGGCCTCCGGGCGTATCGATACGAAGGACGAGCAGCCTGTTTTTCTCCTCCCCGATCGCGTGAAAGACGTTCCCCAAATGCTCCTCCAGAGGAACACCGATCACCCCCTCCAGGTCGGCAAAATAAACGACGGGGCCCTCCTCCCTTTTCTCGGGGAGAACGTCCCGCAAAGGAGCGGACTCCGTCGTGCCGGCCAAGAGAAAAAAGGGAAAGAGTAAAAAGAAAAACATCGACAAGCCGATCTCTGTACGGAGGAATCTGTTCATCACTTCACCCCCTTCTCCAACATCTGTGACAGCGTCGAAACGGTGACAACCTCCAGCTCACGGGTTCCGGTTTTCCTGTGAAAAGCCGGTCCCGCAGAATCCCTCGCGCTGATCACCGCTTTTCGGAAGCCGAGCCTCGCGGCCTCCCCGATTCGTACATGCGTCCTGGTCGCGGGACGAACCTCCCCGGCCAGTCCCACCTCCCCGATAAAACAGACGTCACCCGGTATCCGGGTGTCCTTGAGGGAGGAAGCGAGGGCAGCGCAGATCGAGAGGTCGGACGCGGGATCCTGAAGCGAAAAGCCTCCCGCCACGTTGACATATACATCGTGTCCCCTGGAAACGATACCACATCTGCGCTCCAAAACGGCGAGTAAAAGTTGTAGCCGGTTCACCTCGATGCCGCGAGCCGTTCTTTTGGGATATGGGAAGGGGGTCGAGCAGGAAAGAGCCTGAATTTCGGCGACAAGAGGCCTCGTCCCCTCGAGGGAGACCCCGGACGCCACGCCGGACACCGAATCGTCTCCGCTGTTCCAGTACAGATGGCTGGGATCGGGAACCGAGATCAACCCCTTTTCCGACATCTCGAATATTCCGAGCTCCTCCGTGCTTCCATATCGATTCTTCTCCGCCCGTAGAAGCCTGTTGGCGGTGGATCGTTCACCCGAAAAGAGGAGGACGACGTCGACCATATGTTCGAGCGTCTTCGGTCCTGCGATCTGTCCCTGCTTCGTAATATGACCGACCAACACGGTGGGAACTGCCTCTTTCTTCATCACACTCGCCACAAGCGAAGCAATCGCACGAATCTGCCCGGGGGAACCGGCCCAACCGCCCTCGTCGTCCAACCTGAACGACTGGACGGAATCGATCACGACGAATTCATATGTTCGGGCCGTTTCAAGCATGGAGGGCAGATGAGAGTCACAGAGAAGATCGATGTTTCGTTCGGATATCCCGAGCCGTCTCGCCCGTAAGGCGAGCTGCCCCGAAGACTCCTCCCCCGATATATAAAGCGCCCGGCGGCCGGCTTTCGCCATCGCCGCACAAACCTGGAGAAGCAGGGTAGACTTTCCGACTCCGGGCTCTCCTCCCAGAAGCACGAGGCTGCCCGAGATCCATCCTCCTCCGAGTACCCGGTCCAATTCATCGATCCCCGATGAAAGCCGGGCTTCGGGTTTGACGTCGACGCTCGCCATCGGCTCGACGGCACGAGCGGGCACGATCGCCCCTCTTCGGGAGGTCTCGAGGGGGATTTCCTCGGCAAGGGTACCCCACTGGCCACAGTCGGGACACTTGCCGACCAGGGTAAGACTCATATAGCCGCACTCGGAACACCTGTACCGTGTAATTCCTCTTTTGGCCACCGACGATTCACCCCCAGGGCCACGAAATCCGTCGCCCCTCCTTGCCTGCGAGAGCGAGGCGAATCTCTTCGAAGGTCGGCGCCTCCAGATACATCTTCGTGCAGTTCGCCCGGCTCAGCGTATCCAGAGAGTGAGAGTCGGAGGAACGGACGAAGGTACGAGACGGATAGGCGGAACGCCACTGGGCCGCCTGTTCGGAATTGAGGCGCCGGGAGAGTTCGAACGCGTCCACGGGGTAATCCTCCGGCAACGGTCCAAGCACGGCCGGGTAGGCAAAGGACGGCCTGTCTATATGGGCCGGTATCACGATGGCTCCGTCGTCCCTCGCTTTTTTTACCACGGTGTCTATGTCGTATCCGACGCCTTGGACCAGAAGCGTATCCTCCATCCGTACAATTTCGTTTCGGAAATCGATCACGACCTGGTAGCCGAAGATATCGGGGACGTTCGGAGTGGGGGGCATCTCGAGCCAAAGCCACGTCTGGAATCTCTGGGCCGATGCGTAGTCGGGGAAAACGGTCAGGACATGAACGTCCTCGGCGGTCTGTACTTCAAGAGCCGGAAGCACGACCGGACTGCCGGCGGCGCACTCGGCGACGGCCGGATAATTCTCGCAGGTGTTGTGATCGGAAATGGCGATAACGTCCAGCCCGGCCTCCCGGGCTTTTTCCACGATCTCGGGCGCTCCCATCTCGAGCTCACCACAGGGAGAGAGGGTGGTATGAATGTGAAGATCGACCCAATAGTATTGAGGCACTAGCCCTTCAACCCCAGCTCACCGAGCGTCACGCAGACATCGAAAATGGAACCCTCCGCCGTGACCAGAGCAATACCCTCTTCGCGACATCTCGCGATGAGATCGTCCGCGGGTTCGCGCCCGGACGCGACGATGACGACGGCAATGTCCTTCAACACGGCGACCGCCGCGACATTGAGATGGGTCTGTATCGTCACCCACGCCGCGCCATCGGCGTCACTCCCCATAACGAAACTCAGAAGATCGCCCGCTACCGCTTTTTCGATCTCCCTCGCTCCATCGCCGGCGACATGTACCTTCGCTTCGACGGCGGCGATCAACGTTTCCAGATTTACCGACACCAGAAATCACTCCCCTAAAACGATTCGACGTCTTTTATTATCAACGCCTTTTTTTCAAAGTATGGGGTTGGACATCCGCGAGAGAGAGGATCTGATTGGCAAGCGAGGCGATCCCTTCCCTCAACTTGAACACGCAGTCCGTGATCTCTCCCTGTTCACGCACGATATCCTCGGCCATCGCCTTGCAGGATGGCCGTCCGCAGGCTCCGCAGTCGATGTGCGGAAGTTCCGCGAAAATCGACTTCATCTGCTTCAGGCGATTCATCGCCTCGGTGAGATCGTCCGACAGAGGAAGTCTCTGTTTGGAGGGGATGGCCTCCCTGGTCCTCCACAACTTCGAAGAGGCATACATCGATTCGAGCGCCTCCAATCTTTCCGGGGTAATATTCCAATTCATCCGCCTTCTCCTGTTGCGGACGCTGGACAAAAAACGCGATTCGGGGACGGCGACTCCTCCAAAACACCCCAGATCACAGATCCGACACTCGACAAAATCCACTCCGCGCAGCAGCCCCAGCTCGATCTGCTGGAGAAGATCCATCGTATTTCGCAGGCCCGAAACGGCGAGGACCGTCAGTTCCTCCTTCGCAAACTGATTGACGTGCCTCGATTCACCGCCGCGCATGCCCCAGGAGACAAAGTGCCAGCCCACATGATCCTTGGGCTCGGAGGAGGCGATCTTGACCCCCGAGGCCATCAAAGTGTGGACCACCTTCCGCAGCGAGACCGTGTGCTGTATGGAGGAAGGCTCTCGTCCCACCGGATCACGCACCAGCGTGATCTTCGCGGGACAGGGGGCGAAAAGCGTCAGGGGGGCGTACGACTTCGTCCTTCGGCGCCATATGTCGGCCGCGATATCCAGAGTGTTTTCAATAGGCAACAGACGCGTGAGCAGTTCGGGAAACTGCAGTTGGATCAAGCGGATGATCGAGGGGCAATACGTCGAGATCACGGGCAGCTGGTCCTGCGTCAAACTTTCTATGATCCGCGCGGTAGCGTACGCACTCAGGTCGAAAGCGTCCTCCAGATCTTCAACCACAAGATCGATGCCGCTATTGATCAACGTGGCCTTGGCGTCGTCCGGGTACCAAAAATGACCGAACTGGGCAAAAAACGTCGGGTCGGGAATCGCCTGTACGGTGCCATGCGCTTTGATCAGGTCCCAATCATCGTCGTCCAAACCGAGCGCCTTACGTTCGCATGCCCGCAGACACTCTCCGCAGTCCACGCACAGATCCCGGATGATCGTGATCGTTCCGTCTATTACCCGAATCGCCTCGGTGGGACAGGATTTTATACAATTCACGCACCCATGACATGCCGGATACGAAACTTTGATGCTATGAGCCATGATCGCACAACTCCTTCATGCTTCATCGCCATTATTGAGAAAACTTTATCACCGTCCTGAGAGTCGTCCCCTTGCCGACCTCCGTTTCGATCTCGAACTCGTCTGCGTTGCGTTTTATATTGGGCAACCCCATCCCGGCGCCGAACCCCATCTCACGAGCCTGTTCGCTGGCCGTCGTGTAACCCTCCTTGAGCGCAAGCTCGACGTTCGCAATTCCTGGACCTTGATCGACTGTCTTGATTTCCACACAATCCTCGTCGATATACGCCAGAATCATGCCTCCTCCGGCATGGATGACGAGGTTCATCTCCGCCTCATAGGTTATGATGGCGGCCCGTCTGATGATCGGTGATGGCAAGCCCAGCATCTTCAACGTCTCTTTTACGTTGTTGGAAGCGGCTCCCGCAGCCTGATAGTCATCCGCTGCGATGTCGTACTGGAGGGAGATTGGCTCCGGCACAGCCGATCTACTCCTCTCCCGCGTCGGACGAGGAAGGTTTGACTCCCTTCATATACAACAGCCCGCTTGTATGAAACATGTTGTACCGACACAACAGAAGAGGGATTCCGGCTTCTCGGGCCAGTTCCACCGTCTCCTCCTGCGGAGTTTTGCCCCGGACGAAAATTACGGCCGGTATGTCGAGCATCTGTGCGGTACGAACGATCTGAATGTTTGTAAGACCGGTCAAAAGAAGCGAGCCAGGAGAACAAAAGGCCAGAACATCGCTCATCAGGTCGCACGAATAGGCGCTTGCGATCTCGATCGATTCCATCTTTTCTCCACAGCAAAGTGGTTGTGCGTCGATCTCCTTTACGATATCATTAAGATTCAACTACGTCGCCTCCAGTCGGACGAAGCGCTCGTCTCGCCTCGTCATAGAATTCGATGAACTTAAAGAATTAAAACGGTTTTCTCGACGACAAATCCAGCTATTCGCCACTCTCGACGGAGAAGACCTCCACGTGGCCGTCCGATTTATACAGGTTCGATGCTATTCTCAGCACCCCAAACCTGCGGGATTTGGGCCTGTGGGTCCTGGGATCTACGGCGAGCATCTCATCCATCAACGGAATATCCCGAACCTGTGCGAGTGCCCGGGAGATCGACGGGGCGTCCGAAGAACGGGAATCGATATATCCTTTTATGACCCATCGCCCCAACGCATACGCCTTTGCCGAGAGGACGGGATCTTTCGTCGTCTTGTCAAAAAAATCACGAATCTTTACGATTATACCATGCCTGCCGGCTTCATTCCGTTCCAGAAGCACATCTTTATCCACCAGCACGAGGTTCTCCGCATCCATCAGGATCCTCTGCCTTCTTCCGGCGTAATAGACCTTGCTCCCGTTCGAGAACTGAGACAACGTCTTCCAAATCGAAAGGGTCGCCATTGCATCGAGCCAGCTCGTCACGACTCGAATGCCCCCGGTTTCCACATCCTTGAGCTGAGGTTCGAACCGATCCTGCTGTAAGCCTGAAACAGAGAGAAAGAGAGTTTCCAAACCGCGCGATTTCAGGAAGGCGGCGTTCAGGTCGGCCCCCTTCGCCAATTTTACGGACATCGGATCTGTGATCACGGCGACTTTCTTGAGAGGTCGTTCCCGCAGAGCGAGTTCGCTCAAGGCATTCGCACGCGCATAGTAGTGAAGGTCGAGGGCAAATAAATACGGATAGGGTTTTCCGGTCGCAGATTCCTTTATCACGAGCCCCTCCCCATTTGCAAAAATGACGGAAGGCCCCCTGGAGGCGCACAGCCGGACAAGCGTCTCATCGTACGCCTCGCCGGAAAAACTCAAGATGACGGCGACCTTCATCGCCCGCCACGTCTCAAGACGCTCGGCGAGCTCCATGGAGGAGCGAGCCGATGAAAACATGAACGTGGCCTCCTTGCCCCTGATCGCCTTCCTTTGCAACGAAAGCTCTCTCTCGGCCGCACGAAGTCCAAGCTTGATCGCCTCTCCCCGTGGACTCTCCCAACCAGTCGGAGGAGGACAGACCACAACCGGCCATGCCCACCCCTCTTTCACGCCGAGCAGGTTCTCTCTCGCGAGTGGGGCGGCGCAAACGACAAAAGACGGCAAGAGGAAGAAAAGTGAAAGCGCCGCCACCGTACTCCAAATCATACGTCTTCGCACGTCTTCGTACTGTCCGTTCTTTGACATCCGTATGCCCCCCAACGATACACATGCAACAAGACCATTATACAAGAAAAGGGCGCCTCCAAGGCGCCCCAACCGTACACTGCAGAATTTCCTGTTCGAAACGTCCTCCTAAAAGGACTCCTTCGCCGCCGTACGGGCAATCTCAAGACCCCGATGAAGATCCTCGATCGGGACGTTCAGAGCCGGACGGAAACGAACCGTACGGGTTCCGCACGGCAAGATCAGCATCTTGTGTTTGGCACAGGCGGAGAGGAACTTTCCGCGAAGCTCGGGAGTTTCGACATCGAACGCGCACATGAGCCCCTTGCCACGAACGTTGTCGATGACTCCAGCGAATTCCTTTTCGAGTTCCTTCAGTCCTTTCATCAGAACCGGTCCCGCCGTGTTGGCGACATAGTCCAGAATGTTCTCGTCGCGGTAAATTTTCAGGTACTCCGTCGCACGGACCATGTCCACAACCGTGCCGCCCCAGGTGGAATTGATCCTGCTGGAGACGTTGAAACAGTTGTCCTTCACCTCGTCCACCTTCGGCCCAACGGCAATGCCACAGATCTGCGACTTCTTGCCGAAACAGAATATATCCGGCACTACGGGGGCATGATGTTGCCATGCCCACATCTTTCCGGTGATTCCCATGCCGGACTGCACTTCGTCGAATATGAGCATCATCTCGTTTTCGTCACAGAGCTGCTTCAACTGCTGGAAGAACTCCGTACGGAAATGATTGTCGCCACCCTCTCCCTGGATCGTCTCGATGATGATCGCACAACAGCCATCGGGATCGTCCATCAACGCTTTTTTTATCTGCTTGATCGACTGTTCCTCAAGCCAGGCGGTAATTCCAAGATTCTCCTCGAGTGGAAACGTGATCTTCGGGTTGAGGACGCGCGGCCAGTCGTTATATTTCGCGAAGCGCTGGTGCTTGTTTGGATCCGCCGTGTTCGTCAGGGATAGGGTATAACCGCCACGACCATGAAAGGCCTCGTTAAAATGGATGATCTTGGTCCCCTTGCGCCCCGAATACGCGTCGCCGGGAGTGACCCCTCCCCTCTCCAACAGTTTGTTGACTTTCCAGTCCATGGCCACCTTGAGCGAGTTTTCCACGGAGAGCGTGCCGTAATCGACGAAGAAAAGATGGGAAAAACCTTCCGGCTTGGCGATCTCGCCAAACGTCTTCACGAACTCTCCCATTTCAAGCGTATAAATATCGGAGGAAGCCACTTTGTTGATGGCAGCGCGGAAGATCTTTTCCTTGAACTCGTCGTTGTCCAACTTGGGATGATTCATACCGAACGGAGCGGAGGCAAAGAACGTGTAGAAATCGAGCCATTCGTCGCCATTCCGTGCGTCGATCACATGACTCCCCTTTGATTTGACCATGTCGATCACGATGTCATAGCCATCCCTGAGCATCCACTTTTCGATTGCCGGAAAAACTTCGTTGGGCGTTACATCGAACTTTGCTGACATTGGCGCTACCTCCCCATAATAGTAATTTGAATTTATGTTGCTTCGACGCGATCGATGTCGTTATTATTTTACAATATCGAGGCGGCAAACACAACACCCGAAAAGCATTTTTCTAAAATCTTTCCCTTTGAGAGTTTCAAATAGCAAGAAGCTGAAATCGGCACCAAACAAGTTATTTTGTGATATATTCCGTAATGGTATTAAAATCATGAAGTTCGCCCCGATTCATCCCGGGGCACGAAAATGAAAATCTATCCCATGATAGTTTACTTTTCAAAATTTCGGGCCAAAAGGGAAACGTTCGACACTGTGAGGGGCGTACCTCATAGATCCTACATCTGTCCGGATCCCTGTCCAAAAAGATGCAGTCGTAGTTCGAGCGTTCTCGTAGCGATCGCCTTCCGTAGCGCTTCCAGAGATATCTTAATTCGAATTCCACCATGTCGATCCCGAGGCTGGCGGCAATCGCGCGCTCTTCGTCCGGCGACACCCAGACGACTCCCGGCTCCCCCCTGCAACAGGCTCCACAACCGAGACACGAAAAGCGCAACCCTTCCTTCCACCAAGGATCCGTCTTTGAAAGAGAGTTCACGGGCTTTTGTCCTTTTTTGTCGTTCCGGTCATCTTCTTGGAGTAAAACAACCAGCCAAGGCCGACGAGGAGGGCCAACACCCCCATGTATTGCCCCACGCGCAGACCGAAAATCCTGTCTCCAGCGCGAAGGAAATCGAAAACAGATCGGTACGATCCGTACAGGATCAGAAAAAGAGGCCATAGAAGAACGCTGCTTTCCCCTCTTTCCACGGTTCTATCCCTCTTTCTCTCCAGAAACAGGAGAAGGACGCCGATCGCGAGGGCGGCAAAGGACTCGAAAAGCTGCGTCGGTAGAACTGTCTGGCCCGGATGAGAGGGGAAGACGACGGCACACGCGCCATCGTTCGGAAGCCCATGACAACACCCGTTGAAAAAACACCCCCATCGACCCACGAACAACATGAAGCTCGTCGGAACGGAGGCGGCTTCCGCGAAGGAATTGACCGAAACCGACAGTTTTCTGATCTTGTACAATCCCAAGAGCCCTCCCCCGAGGAACCCGGGACCCGAGGAAAGACCACTCTCCCAAAAATGCAGGATTTTGAGCGGAGAGTCGGCGAATCTGGACCAATTGTCAAAGTAACCGCCGACGGTGGCACCGATAAAGACTCCGAACAGCATGTACAGAAGAATGTCCGTGGCATCGGGAAAAGAAATCCCGTAGCGATCGACGGCACGTTTCCTGGTCCAAACGACCATCAGGCAGAGAGCGAGGCTCCAGAAAACATAATATGTCTCCACTCTGATTGGACCGATGGTAAACAGAACGGGAAACACGAATTACCTCCGTGGAGGCTTTCGGGAACGGCACCTGCGCTTGCCGATATACTCCGACGGATGCACCACGATTTTGCGAAAGGGTTCCTCCCCCTCCGACGAGGTCACCACATCCTCGCTCTCCTGCAATGTCAGATGTATGATCCGGCGCTCCCAACTCGACATCGGCTCCAATGAGACCGGTACTCGTTTGTGCCGGACTTCCCTGGAGACGGACTCGGCGAGGCGTACCAAGCTCTCCTCTCGACGAACACGATACCCGCCACAATCGAATCGGATTTTCGGCATCTCCCGACTCGGTCGATAAATCAGGTTCGCCAGAAACTCCAACGCTTTGAGGGTCTCCCCATGCCTTCCTATTACGATCGCCGAATCCTCGCCATCCAGGTTGATCGTACAATCCTCGTCGAGCGAAACGTCCAACTCCAACTCCAGGCGCTCCATCAGGGAGGAGGCAAAATCTCTCGCCCGGATGAACATCAGCGGAACCTTCGTGGAGACACGCACCTTCATCTTCTTGCCGAGAAGGCCAAAGAGCCGTTTGCCGTCATCCAAAATCTCGGCATCGAGGTCCTCCTGGGAGACCTTCCACAATGCGGACGCCTGGGCTTTGGCGATCTCTACGGTGGCGACGTCGAAATCCATACTCTCCGGCACGATCACGGAGTCAACATCATAAACAAGTTCGTTATCGAGTCGATCTCTCATCATCTCTTCTCATCGTCCTCATCGTCTTCATCATCTTCATCGTCCTCGTATTCCTCTTCCTCGTCGTCCTCATCCTCGCGCAAAAAGACCTCCGCCTGTTGCCGCCCCGAACCTCCGACGGGTTTGTTCTTGTAAAGCACCGGTTTTACCGAGGCATCTTCCTTTGCTTTGCCCATCACAAACCACTGTTGGAGGATACCGATCAGTGAGGACGTCCCCCAATAGATCAGGACTCCTCCGGGGAGGGACAGGCAGATAAATCCCATGAGAAAGGGCATGACGACGTTGAACGTGGCCATCTGTGGCGTGCTGGACGCACCGGAAAGCTTTTGCTGGAACCAGGTGAGAAGACAAATCCCAACGGTCAGGACGAGGGTCGGAAGATATAAATGTACATTGAGCAACCCCGCGGGGTTTGTGACGATTCCGTTGAGAACGGTGAAGAAACCGACAGCAGCTCCATCTTTGGGCAGGATCGAGAGGGCCTGCGCCATCCCGGCGAGAAGGCTCTTCTCCAGAGAAACGCCGAGAAAACTGGTATCGGCAGCCTGATAGCCCATTAAAACCCGAAAGAGCAGAATCATCACCGGTATCTGAATCAAAAGCGGGAAACAACCGGCGAGCGGATTGACGTTGTGTTCCCTGTAAAGTTTCATCATCTCTTCGTTGAGTTTTTGCTTATCGTTTGCGTACTTCTCCTGAATCACCTTGAGCCGCGGTTGTATTCTCTGCATCTTGGCCATGCTGACCATCTGTTTTTGCGACAGAGGATACAAAAGAAGTCTGACGGCGATCGTAAGCAAAATAATAGCAAGCCCGTATGAACCCGTAATCTGTCTGAAAAACTCCAGCACGTTCAGCAGAAATCTTCCGCCAGCGTCCCATAAACTACCCAAATCCTTCACCTTCCCCGAAACATTTTCCCAAGTCTTACCTCGTCCGGCACGTTGTCGATTCCTCCCGGGTGCCAAGGTCCGCAAAGGACCAACCTTCGAACGGTAAGAAAAATCCCTTTGACAAAACCGTGTTTCTCGAACGCTTCTATCGCATATTGAGAACACGTGGGATGAAAACGACAGTTTGGACCCAAAAGAGGGGATAGGGTTTTTTGGTATATTCTTATGAAAAGTACGGCTACCGCGACAAACGCTCTCTCGATTCGCGACAAAAGCGATCCACCTGCCAATTCGGTCCGCCCCAATCCTCCTTCAAAAAACCCGCTCGCACGAACAACCGCCCCATATCACAACAGACCGAGACGGCATCCGCACGAAGCGCCGTTTCCCTAAGCGAGGCGACAAACCACGCCCCATCCTCGACCCACGGCGCAAGGTGGCGCAGCGACTCACGCAGGATCCTTCGCCCCCGTGAGCGCAGCGCGGCGTTCGCAATTCGTTTTCCGACGACGACGCCGAAACGGGACGGCCCTTCCTTGCCACGAAGACAGTAGAGACGTACCAGGTCCCCCTTATACTGACGTCCCATGCGGAATACCGCATCGAATTCCCATCCCTTTTTCAGACGAAGAGACGCTCCGAAGTTGAAGGAGACCCTTTCCGTCGTCAACGACGCCATTCATTACAAACCTCGTCAGACGGAAAGACGCTTTCTGCCCTTGCGGCGGCGGTTGCGAAGGATTCGACGTCCCGAAGGCGACGCGGAGCGAACCAAAAAACCCATCCCCCGCTTTCTTCTGGTGTTGTGCGGCTGAAAAGTTCTTTTCATCTGTGAAACCCTCCCAAAACAGGTTATGCTCGGTTAGTGAGATTACGAAAGTTACGTAATATGTACCGTCTCCACCAAAACAACCCAGGTACTATATCATAGAAGCCCTCCATGAACAACCGTCTTACCTTCCATCTCTCGTGTGAAAACATGCGCTCCGGATGGCATCGGCTTTCAATTCTTTCTCCGATTTCGCTTGCGTGAATTTATCCGTTCCCATATAATGGCACCATCGATATATTGTTGCGTTTGCCGACACACAAAATACGGGAGGTAATGGGAAATGAAAAGGGTCAAACGTTTTTCAGCTTTGTTGGGCGTGTTCTTTTTGTTTGCGGCAACATTCGCCCTACCATGTGTCGGATTTGCGGCACAATCGGACAAGAGCGTCACGGTTTTTGCGGCTGCTTCCATGACGGAATCCATGAACAAGATTGCCGAACTTTACAAAAAAGTCGCTCCGAACGTAAAGATCGTCTACAACTTCGACTCCAGTGGAACGCTCAAGACGCAGATCATGGAGGGTGCGGATTGCGACGTCTTTATCTCGGCCGGTCAGAAACAGATGAACGAGATCGAGGAAAAATTCGTGGCTTCCAAGACCCGCTTTAATATCGTCTCCAACAAAGTCGTCCTGATCGTCCCCAAGGGGCGCAACCCCAAAGGGATCAACGACTTCAAGGACGTCGTCACGGACAAGGTCTCGCTCGTCGCGCTGGGGAACTCCGACGTTCCCGTCGGCCAGTACTCGGAGGAAGTCTACAAACACCTCGGGCTTTGGGATAAACTGAACGAGATGAAGAAGATCAGCTTTGCCAGCAACGTCAAGGAAGTGCTCGCCCAGGTAGCGGCAGGCGCCGTCGATTGCGGGGCGGTCTACAGCACGGATGCGGCGACCTCCAAAGAGGTCGAAGTCGTGGCGGAGGCGCCGGCAGGCAGCCACAGGCCGATCGTCTATCCGGCCGCCATTCTCAAGAAGGCGAAGGACATGAAGGCCGCTCAGGATTTCGTCGCATTTCTCAAGAGCGACGAGGCCAAAAAGGTCTTCGCCGACC
>DAIPHL010000053.1:0-13403 GCA_036771375.1 Synergistaceae bacterium
GGTCGGCGGGGCGCTTTCACTCGCCAACGGCGAGCGACTCGACACGCCCGCGTTTCTTTTTCCGTTGCGCGCGGTTTCCCAAAGCGCCGTCGGAGCGTTTGTGCGATGCCCGACAGGAGACCGAAGCGTCGTCTTACTCCGGGGCGCTGCGTGCCTGTCACGAAAGAGCCGGAAGCGATGAAACCCCTCGTCGAGGGGACTTCGCCGTGTGTTTTGCCTTTCTTCGCATCTCGGGAACCGAATCTCCTCCGAAACGTCGCGCAATGTCTGGTGTGATTCGAAATATATGCTAGACTGTTTCGTACGTTTTTTTCTTTAATTCTTCGCTGTGGGAGATGGTCTTATGTCCGTTGGGAAACGAGAGTCGCTGGGTAGCCGGCTGGGTTTTATTTTCCTCTCGGCCGGATGTGCGATCGGCCTGGGGAATGTATGGCGCTTTCCCTTCATCGTCGGCGCGTATGGGGGAGCTGCGTTCGTCCTGATATACATTTTCTTTCTGGTCTTTCTCGCGGCTCCCGTGATGGCGATGGAGTTTGCGGTGGGGCGGGCCTCGAAGCAGAGCGTTGTCGGGGCCTTCAAGGCGTTGCAGCCCGAGGGCACGAGATGGTCGGTCTTCGGCTACATCGCCCTTGCGGGAAACTACATCCTGATGATGTTCTACACGGTGGTCACCGGATGGATGCTCGCTTATTTCTGGTACACGATGACCGGAAGACTCACGGGACTCGACCCCGATCAGGTGGGGGCCGTCTTCAACGGCCTGCTTGCGGATCCCAAAGAGCTGATCTTCTGGCTTGGAGTCACGGTCGCGATCGGCTCCACGATCTGTGCGGTCGGCCTGCAGAGCGGTGTCGAAAAGGCGACCAAGGTGATGATGGCGGGGCTGCTTCTCATCATGATCGCGCTCGCCATCCGTTCGGTGACTCTGCCGGGGGCAAAATCGGGACTGGAGTTCTACCTGAAGCCCGATCTGCAAAAGCTCACCCGAAACGGCCTTTGGAACAGCGTCTATACGGCGTTGGGACAGGCGTTTTTCACGTTGAGCATCGGCATCGGGAGCATGGCGATCTTCGGCAGCTACATAAGCCAAGATCGCTCTCTCGCCGGAGAATCCGCATTGATCGTCCTGTTGGATACGTTCGTCGCTTTCATGGCCGGGTTGATCATCTTTCCTGCGTGTTTTGCCTACGGGGTGGATGCCGGAGCCGGTCCCGGCCTGATATTCGTCTCCCTGCCCAATATGTTCAACAACATGCCTCTGGGACGGCTCTGGAGCACGCTCTTCTTTCTCTTTATGAGTTTTGCCGCGATGACGACGGTCGTGGCCGTCTTCGAACATCTGATCGCGAGCTCGATCGACATCCTGGGATGGAGCAGGCAGAAAGCGGGTCTTTTCAACTTTTTCTCCGTGTTTTTGCTTGCCATCCCCTGTGCGTTGGGCTTCAACGTCTGGTCTCATATCCAGCCCTTCGGCGAGGGGAGCATGATCCTGGATCTGGAGGACTTTCTCGTCAGCAACAACATGCTGCCGCTGGGTGCGATGGTCTATCTCTTCTTCTGCTGCACGCGCTACGGATGGGGTTGGGACAACTTTATCAAGGAGGCCGACGCCGGCGAGGGGATGAAATTTCCGCGGGCTCTGAGGTCGTACTTCACGTATGTGGTTCCGTTCATCATCGGAGTGGTCTTCGTCTTCGGTTACATAGACAAATTCAAAAGGTAGGGTTCGTCAAGATGCAGGATTTCGTTTACTACAACCCCACAAAGGTTCTCTTCGGACAAGACGCCAACGCGAAGATCGCGCCTTTGATCGCGCAAGAGGGGATTCAGAGGGTTCTGATGCTTTACGGAGGTGGTTCGATTCATCGAACCGGGGTTTACTCCCAGCTGGTCCGTTCGCTCGAGGAGAACGGGGTGGTGTTTGTCGAGTGTCCTGGCGTGAAGCAAAATCCTCTCCTCTCGAAGGTCGAGGAGGCGATCTCCCTCGTAAGGGAAAGAGGCTTGCAGGCCATCCTCGCCGTGGGAGGGGGGAGCGTCATAGACAGCGCGAAGGCGATCTCCCTGGGGGTCTTATACGACGGGAGCGTCTGGGATTTTTACAGTCGCGCCGCAAAACCATCGAAGGCGTTGCCGTTGTATGTCGTCAGTACCGTCTCCGCCACCGCGTCGGAGATGAATTCGACATCCGTGCTGACGAACGAAACGCTCGGACATAAATCGGCGGTCACGAACGACCTCCTCTTTCCTCGTGCGACGTCGATCGACCCGTCGGTGCAGTCTTCGGTCCCCGTGCGCCAGACGGTAAACGGCGGCGTGGATGCCATATGCCACGTCCTGGAGACCTATTTCGACGGAACGAAGGACGTCGAGCTCCAGATGGAATACTCCGAAGGCCTGGTTCGCTCGATCATGCGCCTTGTGGAGGCGCTGCTGAAGAATCCGTGCGATTACCAGGCCCGAGCGCAATTTGCATGGGCGTCCGTCTGCGCGCTCAACGGTACCACGTGGGCGGGACATCTTTCGCGCGGAGATTTCGCGTCCCACGCGATGGGACACTCCCTGTCGGCGGCGTACGACGCGATTCACGGCGAGACGCTCTCCGTTCTGATGCCGGCCTGGATGAAATTTGTCATGGCCGAGAACCTCGGCGCGTTTTCCCGTTTCTCTGAACGAGTCTTTCAGGAGAGCGGCGGTTCGAGGGAAGATCGCGCTGCGGCCGGCATAGAGAAGCTGCGGGGTTTCTTCGCTTCTCTTGGCGCTCCGACGAGAATGCGCGATCTCGGCGTTCCGGAGGACGCCCTGCCCCGCCTTGCCGCAGACGCAACCCGGGGCGGCCCCGTCGGGACGCTCAAAAAATTGCAGGCGCCGGACGTCCTCGCGATCATGCAAGCCGCCTATTGATCTTTCGCGTGAAAGGACAAGAAGGAGCCGGGTGAAAACACGCCGGGAGATTGGGATCGACGACGCATGAATCATGGCGGTTCGAGCCTTTTCGTGTTTTTGCGGCGGGTTTTTCGTCCCGTGGGCGCGAAAGCGCGACTTGGGTGGCAAGAGGCGTTTTCTCGGAACGACCGCCTTTTGCGGATTCACGTCTTCCGCCCAGGGTTTTGCACGGGCGGTGTGTCAAACGACAGGAAAAAATGGCAGACCGCCCATTCCCAGAGACGCCGCGGTTTGGGTTTTTCGCACGGTTTCTTCGGTGAATCGGATGGTTTTTATATCGCGTCCTTTTCGATCTCTTTGTCCACGTCGGTCGTATGGGATTTTTCGACGATCCAAAGCCGCGTCGGTGGTTTGATGTAGGAGGTAAGCTCCGTGATGTCTCTGTTCCTCAATCGGATGCAGCCATGGGTTACACGCTTGCCGATCGACCATGGGGCGTTTGTCCCGTGTATCGCGATCTGCCAGGGATTGTAAAAGGAGATCAGTTTCGCGCCGTAGACCCCTTTCTGTGGTTCTCCCGGTTCGCCGAACCACTTGGGGTCGTAGACGAGTTGTGTCGCGTCCTGTACCACACGCCATATGCGAAAAAGTCCGGTCGGAGTGATGAGGTCCGTTCGCGTTTTCTTTACGCCGACGCCTCTTCCGATCGCCACGGGGTAGGACTTGAGCACGGTGTCCCTCCCTTTGTACAGGTATAGCCTCAGTTTATTCTTATCTATCTTGATCCAGATTTCGTTTGTCTTCGGTGTGTACGAGACTTCTTTCGCCGCCTGGGCCCGGGCGGGCGTCGCAAGACAGACAAAACAGGCCATGACGACAAAAAGGGGGAAAAGATGCCGTTTGAAATTTTCACGTGACATTCTCCAACCTCAACCTTCCCGACGGGAGTGAACCACCTGTTATTTTATCACGGACAGAGGTGTTTCAAACGAAAATCATGCGAATCGATACGTGGTTCTGCTTCGAGTAAAAGTGTTTGTTCCTGGTTCGGCGCTTGCAAAAAGCGGCCCGTGATTATATTATTTTCATGTGGTGAGAGGGTTTATGCATCTGGCGGGCCGATCGTAGAAGAGTGGGGGTGTGTCCTGTGGAAATCCTCAAGATCTCGTCCAATTCGAAGCCAAGGTCGGTCGCTGGTGCCATTGCGGCCATCCTGCGCGAAGGAGGCTGTGTGGAACTCCAGGCAATTGGTGCAAGCGCGGTCAACCAGGCCATCAAGTCCATTGCGATCGCCAGAGGGTACGTCGCCTCCAACGGCATAGATCCGATCTGCATTCCATCCTTTATAAAGGTGGAGATAGACAACGAAGAGAGGAGCGCGATCCGCCTGCACGTCTGTGAGAGGTAAAGGCGATTTTGTTTTTTTGGCCTCGTCTTGCAAGATTTGGAAATCGTCGAGGATATGCGCGGAGGTCTCGCGGATGTCCTTTTTTGTGTGGTAACATAGAACGTTGTGCGATATTTGACGGCTGGAAGGTGAAGAGGACGATGGAGACGATCAAAGCGCCCAGAGGGACGAGGGATGTCCTCGGGGACGAGTCCTGGAAGTGGGCGCATGTGCTGGATGTGTGCAGGCAGGTGGCCGGCGATTTCGGGTACAAAGAGGTGATTTTGCCGATTTTCGAGCATACGGAGCTTTTCAGCCGGGGAATCGGAGAGGCGACCGACGTCGTGGAGAAGGAGATGTATACCTTTCTCGACAGGGGAGACCGCAGTCTCACGTTGAGGCCCGAGCTGACGGCTTCCATGATGCGCTCTTACCTCGAACACGACATGCACCGACATCCTCAACCGGTGAAGCTCTGGAGCGCCGGTCCGATGTTCCGCTACGAGCGACCGCAGAAGGGACGCTACCGGCAGTTCTGGCAGATCGATTTCGAAACGCTCGGCGTATCCGATCCGATGGCGGACCTCGAGACGATCGATACCTCCATGGAGATGTATCGACGGCTCGGGTTGTCCGATCTGCAGGTGTTGATCAACTCGGTGGGCTGTCCCATATGCAGACCCGTCTACCGGAAGGCGCTTTCCTCCTTTATCTCCGACAGGCTCGGCGAATTTTGCGACACCTGCCAGGGGAGGTTCGAACGGAACCCGCTTCGGATCCTCGATTGCAAGAAACCACACTGCCGGGAGATGACCGATTTCGCACCCTCCATGATGGATTCGCTCTGTTTGGAGTGTAGGAATCATATCGATCGCCTCATGGAGGGCCTTTCCCGAATCGGGGCCGATTTCCGGGTCGATCACCGTCTGGTGAGGGGCCTCGATTACTATACCAAGACCGCGTTTGAGATCCTTGCAGGCGAGTTGGGCTCTCAGAACGCGATCTGCGGGGGAGGGCGGTACGACAACCTGGCCGAATCGATCGGCGGTCCCCATGTCCCCGGGGTCGGTTTCGCATCCGGGATCGAGCGTATCGTGATTACGCTCGAGGGACGGGGTGTCTGTCTTGGGAAAGAACCGAGCGTGGATGTGTACGTGGTCACCGCTTCTTCTGCGGCGTCCTGCGAGGTCGCATCCCTTACCCACGAGCTGAGGGCGTCGGGCGTATCGGCGGATATGGATTACGCCGGGCGTGGCTTGAAAGCGCAGATGAAACTGGCCTCCTCGATCGGGGCGGGTTGCGTCTGCATCATCGGCTCGGAGGAGCTCGACGCGGGAACGGTCGGGATAAAAAACATGCAGAGTGGAGAACAGATTGCGTTGCCGCGCGAGGAAGTGGTATCGAAAGTGATCGAGTGGAGAGAGGGCAGAAATCGATGAATACAGGCAGATATACGTCCGAGTGGAAGAGAACGCTTTACTGCGGGGAGCCCAGGCTCGATCTCGCGGGACGCGAAGTTGTCCTCAACGGCTGGCTTCGGGCGCGACGCGATCTTGGAGGGATCATCTTCATAGAGTTGTGGGACCACACGGGCGCGACGCAGATCGTCTTCAACCCGGAGGAGATCCCCGACGTCCACGCCCGCGCCAAGGACCTTCGCTCCGAATATGTTCTTGCCGTGTGCGGAACGCTTCGCAAACGTCCCGAAGGGACCGAAAATCCGTCCATCGCGACGGGAGAAGTCGAGCTCGTGGTGCGCGATTTTGTCGTCCTCTCTTTTGCACAGCTCCCTCCCTTCGATCCCGATGAAGCGGACAAGGTCAACGAGGACCTGCGGATGAAGTATCGCTACATCGACCTGCGGCGGGAAGGAATGCAGCGTAATCTCCGCATCCGCCACAAGACGGTGCAGTACACGCGAAACTTCTTCGACGACAACGGCTTCCTCGAGGTCGAAACCCCGATGTTCACCAAGTCGACGCCGGAGGGCGCGAGGGACTATCTGGTGCCGAGCCGCGTAAACCCGGGGGAGTTCTACGCGCTTCCGCAGTCGCCTCAGATCTTCAAGCAAATTTTGATGATCGGCGGCTGTGACAGGTATATGCAGATCGCCAAATGCTTCCGTGACGAGGACCTTCGTGCGGACAGGCAGCCGGAGTTCACCCAGATAGACGTGGAGATGAGTTTTGTCACGGAAGAGGAGATCATGGAGCTCGTCGATCGATATCTGTCGGGTCTCTTTAAAGAGGTCGTGGGGGTGGAGATTGCGACGCCCATTCTCAGGATGACATGGAAAGAGGCGATGGAGCGTTTCGGCAGCGACAAACCCGATCTGCGCATCGGTATGGAGATCGTGGATGTCTCGAGTGTTTTCGCGGAGGGAGACAACCCCTTCGCCGGACTTCTGGCCGAGGGGGGGGCGGTCAAAGGACTCCGCCTGCCGGGAGGTTCCTCCCTCTCCCGAAAGGAGCTCGCCGATCTCGAGTCTCGTGCCAAGGAGCTGGGAAGCGGTGGAATGGCGAATTTCCAGATGAAAGAAGGGGTGCTGAAGGGACCGCTCGTGAAGTTTCTTTCGGATGCCTCTCGGGCCGAGCTCATCGAGCGTTCCGGTTTGACGGGCGATGACGTCCTTTTCGTGATGGCCGACAGGCAGTGGACAAAGGCCTGTACGATCCTGGGACAGATCCGTTTGGAGCTTGCCCGCGACAGAAACCTCGTCGAGGAGGGATGGAAGTTCCTCTGGGTGACCGAGTTCCCTCTGTTCGAGTGGGACGAGGAGAGTATGCGCTGGTCCGCGGTTCATCATCCGTTCACGTCGCCGATGTACGAGGACGTCGCGTTTCTCAAAACCGATCCCGGCCGTGTCCGTTCGCGTGCGTACGACATCGTGCTCAACGGAACGGAGCTCGGCGGTGGTTCGATCAGAATTCACGATTCACAGATGCAGAGCACCGTGTTCGATGCGCTCGATATATCTTCCGCCCTCGCGCAGGAGCGTTTCGGTTTTCTTCTCGACGCCCTTTCGTTCGGGACACCGCCTCACGGCGGAATCGCCTTGGGGCTTGATCGGCTCGTGATGCTCATTTGCGGCGCAAAGTCCATCCGGGAGGTCATGGCCTTTCCCAAAAACCAAAAGGCGCAGTGTCCTCTTTCCGGAGCTCCTTCCGGTGTCGACAAGTCACAGCTCGACGATCTTTTTATCGTCTCCGTGGCGACGGAGGCGGAGGAGTAGAGACAAGAAAACGGGGAGCGTACGGAAACGAAAAAACTTCGAATCGAAGAGACCTCATGTCTTGTGGGGATTTTCCGCCGTTTCTTGAAATGAATTAAGAGCAAATTCCCCGACAGGGACGGACTTGCAGTCCGCCCCTGTCGGTTTTTTCACGGTCGACGCATGCTTATGTCCTGTGTCGTGCGGGTGAATTCCGGTCCCTTACCGCAGATTCTCGCATAGCCACGCCTCGCACGACGATCATCTCTCGGCGGCCCGCGCCAGCATCTTTTGAACGGCCCCGGGGCACGAGTAAAAGTTCAAGTGCAGGTAGGTCGCAAGGAGGCTGGTTCCGCCGGTCCCTGCGTATCCGTCGATCCACTCTCCTTTTGCCCCGGACGCCCTTCGAACCCGGAAGGCGTGCGGGGCAAGGTTTTCGATGGCTGAATAGTGAAATTCGTGCGCCCGCAGAGCCTCGCCGCGCGAGAACAGCAGGTTGTCTTCCAACGCTTCCGCCGTGACGTAGCCGAAACGCTGGAGCTTCGGGGTCATCACGGCGTTTGCCGCAATCAAGCCGACCATTCTACCACGTCGATTTTTGTGCTCTATGCTCTTTGTCAGGTAGAGCATGCCCCCACATTCCGCGTAGATCGCGCCTCGCTTCACATGGCGCGTCACGGAGGCCCGATAGTCGACGTTTCCCTCCAGCTCCTCCAGGAACTCCTCCGGATAACCTCCGGGGAGAACGAGCAGGTCGGTCTCCTGTGGCAGTGAAGCGTCCGACAGCGGAGAGGTATCACATAACTCCGCCCCGAGCTTTTCGAGAACGTCGCGATTTTCGGTGTAGTGAAAGCAGAACGCGTCGTCGTTTGCAATCGCGACACGGACACTTTTCCCGTCGGAGGTCGCCACTTTCTCGGGCATCCTCGGTTCGACGAACGGGCCTTCCGGTATGGCGGCGCGCGAGACGATCCTCTCCAGGTCGACGTGTTTCGTCAATGCATCCGTATACCGCTCGATCGTCTCCGCCGAGCTCTCTCTTTCCAGAGCCGGAATCAATCCCAGATGCCTGGAGGGGAAGGCTGTCTCCTTCATGTCCGGCAACCACGCAAGCAACGGAATGTGGGTGAACCTTTCGAGCGCTTCTTCAATCAGCTCCGCATGCCTGGAACCGGAAACCCTGTTTGCGATGACGCCCGAAACCGAGGGGGCGAGAGGTTCAAGCGAAGCAAATCCCTTGACCGTCGCAGCGACGCTGGTCGCCGCTGCATGTGCGTCGACGAGCAGAATGACAGGCAGACGCAGGGTTTTGGCAAGCCAGGCGGTGGAGTGAAGCCCCTCCGCCCCCAATCCGTCGTACATGCCCATCACGCCCTCGATGACCGCGATGTCGGCGGCGCGTTCATTCCGACGGGCACGACAGCCTTCCGCGTAAAGAAATGGCATCAGATCGGGGTTCGCAAATCCGTCCAGGTTCCTGCAGGTTCGCCTCGCCGCCAGCGTGAGATAGGTGGGATCCACAAAATCCGGCCCTGTCTTGAAGGGTTGTACGGTATATCCGACACGCCTCAGAGCCGAACAGAGGGCTGCCGTGACCGTGGTCTTGCCGACGCCGCTCGAGGTTGCCGCCAACACAATGCCCCTGGTCTTCGTATACGGGGACGTCATTGAACGGCTCCGGGGCGGGGCGAAAGAGACGACGGTCTTTGCTCATGAGAATGAAGAATCATGTTCGAGCCTCCTTGTTGTCCGAAAGATCGATGGAGAAGCACGATCTCGAATACGCATATGATGAAGGATCGTACTCTTCAGGGACAGCCGAAAATGCGGAAAGTGGCGAGGAAACGTCAAAAGGCCCGGCCGTGGTGGATTGCATGGCCGGGCCTTTTGCGATGAGGTGTTTGGAAGTGGTTGTGGAAAGAGGAATCTTAAATCATATGTGGGTAGAAGATGTCCTTTGGCGGAATGTACGTCTCCTTGATGGTCCTGGGGCTTACCCAGCGCATAAGGTTTTGCATGCCGCCCGCCTTGTCGTTGGTTCCGGACGCCCGCGATCCGCCGAACGGCTGTTGTCCGATCATCGCCCCCGTCGGTTTGTCGTTCATGTAGAAATTCCCTGCCGCGTACCGAAGTATTTTAAAGGCTTTTACCGTAGCCTCTTTGTCGTTGCTGAAGATCGATCCGGTCAGGGCGTACGGAGAAGTCGCGTCACAGAGCTTCAGGGTCTCCTCGTACTTGTCGTCGTCGTACAGATAAATGCTCATGACCGGGCCGAAGAGCTCCGTCTCCATGGTGGTATAATGGGGGTCCTTACACAGGAGCAAGGTCGGCTCGATGAAGTATCCCTTGGATTTGTCGTACTTGCCTCCGCAGAGGACCTCTACGTCCGAAGACTTTTTCGCTGCTTCGATGTATGAGACGATGGAGTCGAAGGATTTTTCGTCGATGACGGCGCCCATCAGGTTTTTGGGGTCGGCTGCGTCTCCCATGCAGATCTTCGAGACGCGCTCCAACAGTTTTTCCTTGACCTGGGGCCATATCGATTTCGGGATGTAGCTTCTGGATGCCGCCGAGCACTTCTGTCCCTGATATTCGAACGATCCGAGGACGATGGCGGTGGCGAGCTCATCGAGGCTCGCGGAGTTGTGTGCAAAGACGAAGTCCTTGCCGCCCGTTTCTCCGACGATGCGAGGGTAGGAGCGGTAAGTTCCGATGTTGTCGCTTACCTGCTTCCAGAGCTTGTTGAACGTGTCGTTCGATCCGGTGAAGTGAACGCCGGCGAGATCCTTGTGTTTCAGCACGACGTCGCTGATGACCGCTCCGCTTCCCGGCACGAAGTTGATGACTCCGTCGGGGACACCGGCCTCCATGAAGACTTTCATCAGATAATAGCTGGAGAGCAGAGACGCCGTGGCCGGTTTCCAGACCGTGACGTTCCCCATGATGACGGGGGCCATGTTGAGATTACTGGCGATGGCGGTGAAATTAAAAGGCGTTATGGTGTAGACGAAGCCCTCCAGGGGCCGGTATTCCATCCTGTTCATGACGGCGTTGCCAGAAGCCGGTTGCTCCGAGAAGATCAAGGATGCAAAGTATGTATTGAACCGAAGATAGTCGATGACCTCGCAAGCGGCGTCGATCTCCGCCTGCTGGATGTTCTTGCTCTGTCCGAGTATTGTCGCCGCGTTGATGACGTAACGGTATTTTTTGCTCAAAAGTTCCGCGACGCGGAGGGAAATGGCGGCTCTCTCTTCCCATGGCAACTCCAACCACGCTTGTTTCGCCTCGAGCGCGCATCGTATGGCAAGTTCAACGTCTTCGCGACGCGTCTTGTGATAAAATCCGAGCTTGTGCTGATGATTGTGCGGGCTGACCACCGGGGCGGTGTCTCCCGTTTTGATCTCTTTGCCCCCGATGATGAGGGGGATTTCGACCTGCGTGCCGCTCTGGCGGGCGATTTCCTTCTGTAACAGCTGAAGATCTTCGCTGCCACGCCGATACTCTTTCACACTCTCGTTTATCGGTCTTTCCAGGGAAAAAACGGCGTTGTTCATGGTTGTACCTCCTTAGTTTTTTGCATACAAAGTTTTTAATATAAAAATTTTGTATACACAATTCATATTATGCCAATATCGGCGGCAAGCAATGCGTAAAAATACCTATTAACGCATCTAAGTTGCATTTATTTTCTACGGAAACCTCTTCCATTTCGTGGTAATCTGTCTGACATAGAGGAATTTTTGTCGTATCCTGGATGCGAGGCGCCAAAGGAGGACGGCATATGAATCAAAAGACGATATTGGGACATCTCTCCGCGCAGGTGACCATATTGATATGGGGAATGACCTTTGTGACCACGAAGGTCTTGCTTGAGAGTTTCAAGCCGATCGAGATCCTTTTCTTTCGCTTTTGCATCGGCTATGTCGCGCTGTGGTTGATCGCCCCCCATCCGCTCAAATTGAAAAATGTAAAAGAGGAGATCTATTTCGCGGTCGAGGGATTTTTCGGAGTCACGCTCTATTTCCTCTTTGAAAATCTTGCGCTTACCTATACCCTGGTCTCGAATGTCGGGGTGATCATTTCAGTGGCACCTTTTTTCACGGCGATTCTCGCACATCGCTTTCTGGAGGAGGAGAGGTTCAACGCGTGCTTTCTAATCGGTTTTATCGCTGCGATCGTGGGAATTGTACTGATCATTTTCAACGGGAACTTCCTGTTCGAGACAAATCCGTTCGGTGATTTTCTGGCTCTTTCCGCCGCGTTGACCTGGGCCGTTTATTCGATCATAATGAAGAAAATTTCCTCTCTGGGATATGGTATGATCCAGTGTACGAGGAGGATATTCTTTTACGGACTCTTGTTCATGATCCCGTTTCTGTTTATTTTCGGGTTTCGCTGGGAGCTTGAACGATTTGCGGCACCGGCGAGTCTTTTGAACATGCTCTTTCTCGGCCTCGGGGCGTCGGCCCTCTGTTTCGTTACGTGGAATTGGTCGGTGAGGGTGTTGGGCGCGCTCAAGACAAGCGTTTACATCTATGGGACTCCGATCGTCAATATACTGGCGTCCGTTATCGTGATCGGGGAGAGGATCACCCTCGTCGCCGTTGTGGGGACGATGCTCACGCTCATGGGCCTTGTGATCTCGGAGGGGAGCCAGAGGCGTTGAATTCGCCCGACGGAGATTTCGGCGCCAGAAAGGCGGGCTCTAAGACGAAACGTGAGAGAAGTCGTCTTGTGGTGCCCGTTCGTGTTTACGTTGGGTTTCCTTTGCAAAAAACAGCACATTGCGCGGCGCCCCAACCCCTTCCGCGCAATGTGTACGGTGCAAAACTTTTGACTTGTGCCTTTGCCTTATATATCGAGCCCTGAACGCAGAGCCTCTATGGCCCTTCCAAGCTCGACGGAGAGTTGATCCAGGGCAGGATTCAGATCGGGCGGCATCGTCCCTTCCCGGAGGGCTTTTTCCAGGAGACGGCTTGCCTCGGCGAGGCTGTCCGCACCCAGGTTTCCCGCGAGCCCCTTGAGTGTGTGTGCCATTCGCGTCGCCTCTTCCACGTCGCCGGAGGCCACGGCGCGCTTGATTTGTTCGTCGTAGTCGTTGTACTCCGATTCGAAGCGTTGGAGCAGTTTTCTGTAAAGGTTTTTGTTTTCCATAAGACGTGTCAGCGCAGCCTGAACGTCAAAAATCACGGTGTTGTCTGGCATTCTTCAACCTTCCTTAAAAAGAGATGGTGTGATGGGAGAGATTCCCTCCGGTTATTTCGCGTTACAGACAGAGCCTTTTTGTGCCTCGCTCTCTTTTCTCCTTTTCCTCTCCGCGCGCATCGCGAATTTTTTGGCGTGTGGATCACCGCCGGTGGGTACAATGCATAAAAACGTAAACTCCCCTTTTCCTATATTACGGAAGGAGTGTTCTTTGTCGGCCGGTACCCTCGCCCAGTTGCCTTCTTGCAGGTCGTAGTGCTCTCCTTCCACCTCGACCTCCCCATGTCCGCCGAGCGAAAGGGCGAGATGGTCCCATTCGTGCGTGTGGTAGGGGATGGCCTCTCCCTCGGGAAGGATGAAATGCCTCATTACGTAGTCCTCCCAGAACGCATCCGGTCCGAATATATTGCGCTTCGTTATCTTGGGGGCGAGGGCCGAAGCGTCCAGGATCTCGATGTCTTCGATTCTGCCCCAGTTCTTTTCCCTCACGACAATCCCTCCTACACGGTTTGGAAACGATCATGGATCGTTTCTGCACTATTATACCAAACATGAAAAACGCAGAGCACAGGCCCTGCGTTTTTCGTTCATCCGTTTTTCGGCGTCGTCCGAGGCGAGGGATTGCGTGAGGGTATTCCGTCGATTCATCCTCCTCGCTTTAGGGGAGCGGTCTGTCACCCGCTCCCGCCTCTTTCGGACATCTCCCGGTATTCGAGT
>DAIPHL010000054.1:0-13061 GCA_036771375.1 Synergistaceae bacterium
GTCGGCGGGCGAGAGGTCCATACCTGGGTTTTCATTATCTCGCTTTCGCGCTTGGCAGCGGAGGAGGAGCCTTGATAGGAGGTTCTCTCTTCGATCTGACGGCAAACTCCGTTTACCGTGCTGCGCCGTGGTGCCTTTACTGTTTCATCGGTTTGCTCGCGTCGTTTGTTTTCTCGATCTCGAAGGACTTTGACCGCTTCGATTGGACGAAAGGGGATACCGCGTTCTCTCGAGCAGGGCGCAAATGAGGTATAAAAGAGCATAAAATCGTGAAAAACACGATACGAGGGGGTATAGAAGATGAAAAAATTCAGGAAGGTCTGGGTTGGCGTTATTGTCGTGTTTGCAGTGTGGGCTTTTATCGCGTTCCAGAAGGGTGACGAAGATCCGGTCGCGCAGAAGAGCGGTTCTTCGGATGGTGCGGTATCGGGGGAAAGAGCTCCGGCGAACGAGGTTCTCGTCCTGGTCGAGCGGGAGATTGCATGCGCGCCGGATCCGTCTTTTTATCCGGGCTCCAATCACTATATCAAAAACGGAGCGGGCGAGACGCTGTTCAAGGTGGATCCGCAGGCTCGTGTTCAACCATGTCTTGCCAAGGGATCGGAGCGGGTGGACGCCCACACATGGAAGGTTTTTTTGCGACCCGAAGCCAAATTTTGGAGCGGCAAGGAGGTTGATGCCGATGCGGTGATCGGGTCCCTGGAGCGCTCACGGAAGTCCAACGTGCGGGCGCTTCCTTTTCTTGAGGGCCTGCGTTTCAAAGCGCTTGACAAGTGGACCGTGGAGGTCAGGACCAAGCGCAAAAACGCCTTCGTCCCCCTTGATCTCTCGTACATGGAGCTCTGTATCTTCAACAGCGAGTCACCTCATACGTCGGTCGAGACGATGGACATGACCGGAATGTACAGGGTCATCGCTTTTGAGCCCAAACAACGAATGACCCTGGAAATAAATCCTCTTTACTATGGGAAGAAACCGACGATAAAAAGGATCGTCCACGAAGAGATCAGCGACCCGGAGTCTCGTTCGCTCTCGATGTTGAGCGGAAGGGGCGACATCGTCTTTCACATTTCGAACGAAAGCCTGAAACAGCTGGAAGCGGATCCCAATGTCATCCTGCACATGACGCACGCATCGAACACCGTCACGATCTACCTCAATATACACAAACCTCAACTTGTCGACAGGAGAGTTCGGCAAGCGTTATCCTGGGGCGTCGATCGCGACGAGGTCGTGTTGGTCGGAACCGAAGGGCGTAGTGTTCCCACAACGACTTGGCTCAGTTCGAACCCGAAATTTCGGAGACACAGCCGGGATGTGTACGACAAACACGATCCTGAAAAAGCAGCGGCATTGCTCGACGAAGCAGGATGGCGTCTAGGTGATGACGGATTCCGCCACAAAGACGGAAAGACTCTCTCCTTCAAACTCATGACATGGGGAAACGATAAGGCGATCGGTGAGTCCGTCCAAAATCAATGGACGAAACTCGGCGTCAAAACGGAGGTTCACCACGGAGATTATTCTCTCATCGAAGCGGCACGTGAAACGGGAGATTGGGATGGCTTCATCGAAGCCTGGCAGACCTTCGGGGATCCTTACGCGCTGCTTTCCGGGCAATTTTCTCCGAAGGGAACGGCAAATTACGCGAAATACGACAACCGGGAGACCAACGCCTTGTTGAAGCGCCTGGGAGAGGCGGAGACGGAAGAGGAAAAAGATGCGCTTGCCGTGCAAATCAACAGGCAAATTGCGGAGGAGTGTCCCTCCATATTTCTCTGTCCTCGTGTTGAAACCACCGCTACCAAAGCGCGTCTTAAGGGTTATGTTGAACACTTTCGCCAGTTCGAAAATGCCATAAACGCGGATCTTCGCTTTGAGTGACCGCGGAGGGATGTGACCTGGCGAAAAGAGGGCCGTCGGATAAGTGAGACGGTTTCGAGCGAGAAGACAAAGGGTTTGGGGGAACGTCGTGAGGAGTTGATTGTTTGCGGGTCGAGTATGTTTTAAAGAGATTGGCACAGATGGTTTTGACGCTGCTCCTGTCTTCGATGTTGTTGTTTGCGCTTATTCGTCTTGCGCCTGGAGACCCTGTGAAACTGTTTTTGGGAGATCCCGAGATCGCGCTTACCAATACCGCCGTTTACGAAAAGCGTTACGAAGAAATGAGAAAGGAGCTTCGTCTCGATCGCAGCTTGTTGATTCAATATACTTTCTGGTTGAGTCGGGTGATTCGGCTGGACTTTGGATCTTCCATATTTACCCGCCAGCCGGTTGGTAAGGAGATATTGGATCGTCTGCCCGCTACGCTCGTGCTGGCTCTTCCGTCGCTCGCACTGCAGTCTGTTTTGGGCGTCCTGATGGGGATCGGGGCCGCCGTAAATCATGGACGAGCTTTGGATCAGCTGATCCGTTTCCTCTGCGTGTTTTTGGCATCCGTACCGGCTTTTGCGCTGGGTTTGAGCTTTCTTTATTTTTTCGGGGTAAAATATCACCTCTACGCGATTACAAACGTCGCCTCGGCGGATCGCCTTTGGTTGCCCGCGCTGATCCTTGCCCTTGCCATGGTTCCCGCGCTTTCTCGGATGATACGAGGCAGCATGCTTCAGGAGCTTGGAAGACCGTACAGTCTTGCGGCCATGGCGAGAGGTGTGAAAAAGAGCCTCGTGATGGCGGGTGCGTTTCAAAACATTCTTCTTCCCGTCATTACGATGATCGCCATGTCTTTTACCAGCCTGATAAGCGGCGCTGTGGTCATCGAAAACATTTTTTCGTGGCCAGGGATTGGGAAATACGCGTTGGACAGCATATTGCGCCATGATTATCCGGTCATCCAGGGTTATGGGTTCATCACCCTCTTTTTGATCATTCTTTGCAATTTCTGCGTCGACCTTCTCTACGTCGCAGTGAATCCCAGCCTGAAAAAAGAGCGTCTTCAATGAAAAGCCGCTTTCCACTCCGGTTTTCGTCGAGTCCCGTCGCGTTGAAGCTGGGGTGTTTTTTGATGTTTTTTCTTTTGAGCGTAATCGCGGGTGCGGATCTTCTTGCGCCATACGACCCTCTGCTGCAAAATCCTTCTATTCGACTGCAGGCGCCGACTTCGTCGCATCTTCTGGGAACGGATCAATTTGGCAGAGATCTTTTGAGCCGGCTCATATACGGGGGACGTACGACGCTTGGTGCTTCTTTCCTTGCACTGTTCACCGCTCTGTTGTTGGGTGTTTCGGCGGGATTGTTATCCGGTTATTGCGGAGGGATCGTCGACGCCGTTCTGACGCGAATTCTGGATGTTCTGATGGCATTCCCGTTCATGGTTTTTGCCATCATCGTAACTGCTCTTTTCGGGACCGGCTTCATTCACTTGTTGTTTGCCATCGTATCCGTCTGGTGGGTTCCCTTTGCACGGCTTGCTCGGAGCATTGCGCTTCACTGTAAAGAAGAGCCGGATATCTTGGCGGCTTTGGTTCTTGGAGCGCCGAATTCGATCGTTATCTTCAGAGAACTTTTTCCCAGAGCCTTGCCGTCCGCCCTTGTCCTCGGTACATTCGAGCTGGGCAGTCTGATTTTGTCTGTGTCTGCGCTCTCGTTTTTCGGGTTGGGTTCGAAACCTCCTTCGCCGGAGTGGGGTGCGATGCTTGCGGACAGCAAAGCGTATTTTTTTCATGCACCTCATCTCGTGCTTGGTCCGACGCTCTTTATATTTCTTGCGGTGTTCTCCTTGAATCTGATCGGAGAAGGGCTGCGAGATCGACTTGACCCTTTTGAAATTCCGTTTTTTTGAAAAGATGACGCGCCGGGAGAAAGAATCCGAAAAGACAGGAGGAGAGGAATGGAAAAACATATGAAACCCGGGATCCGCGTGCAGAATCTGTTCGTTCGATATCATGATGACAAGAAAAGAGCTGCGGTCGGGGGGATCTCGTTTTTCGTCTCAAGGGGAGAATGTCTGTGTCTGCTCGGTGAAAGCGGCTCGGGCAAATCCAGTATCGCAAAGGCTCTTATCGGCATACTGCCTGTGACGGCGAACGTGTCCGGCTTCATCGATTTTTTCGGGGAGAGAGTCGATCTAGGGCGCAAAACGGATGCATTACTCTCGCTGCGGGGCCGGAAGATAGGCTATATTTTTCAGGATTCGCAACAGGCCTTAAACCCAATGCGCACGATTCGCGAGCATTTTCGCGAATCCGTGCTCCAGCATGGGCTGGTGGGAGAGGAGGAAATCGACGAGATCGGCCGGCGTTTTCTGGGTTACCTCAACTTCGAGCACCCAGAGCGTGTCCTCGGGTCATATCCGTTTCAGCTCAGCGGAGGTATGTGTCAACGCGTTTACCTTGCACTCTCTCTCTGCCTTGAACCGAAACTGCTGATCGCCGACGAGACGACGTCGGCGCTGGACCGCGTCAACCAGATGGAGGTGATGCGTCTTTTGAACAAGAGCCGCAGAGAACGCAATCTGGCGCTGCTTTTCATAACCCATGACCTTGCGCTCGCTCGGGCGTTCTCGGATCGAGTGCTGGTCATGCGGGATGGAACGCCGTGCGAGGAGGGACCGTCAAGCGATGTCTTTCGAAAGCCCTCCCATCCCTATACATGTGCGCTTCTCTCGGCCTCTCTCCAGCGGCCTTCTCTGGAGGACAGGCTGCTTGTGCGTCGTGCGGGCGCCCTCCCCGAGGTCGAGAGTTCTCCGCCATCTTCGCGTCAAAGGATGGAAAGCAGGAACCGGTTGCTTGAGGTCAGAAATCTGACGAAACGTTATGACATAAAGGGCCGAGCCGCCGTCGATCGGGTCTCGTTCGGACTCGATGAGGGAGAGGTGATGGGCGTCCTCGGCGAGAGCGGTTGTGGAAAAAGCAGCTTGGCGAAGTGCATCGTGGGCATTGAGGGACTTCAAGGAGGAGAGGTGCTGCTTTGCGAAAGGAGGGTCGATTTGTGTCGACATAGGCGCGATCGGAGCGCAAACACCACGATGCAGATCATTTTTCAGGATGGTAGGGCCTCTTTGAATCCGCGCCGCAAGGTTGTTGACCTCATTCAGGAGCCGAACCGCTATCTCGGGTTGTATTCATGCGAAGAAAGCCGTCGACTGGCCAGTGCTCTTCTCGACGAGGTCGGCTTGGGTCAAGAGGTCTATCGATATCGCGCGCCTCAGTTGAGCACAGGTCAATGTCAGCGGGTGGCAATTGCAAGAGCTCTTTTTGTGAGGCCGAAGCTGCTTATTTGCGACGAACCCGTCTCCTCTCTCGATGTCCGGCTTCAGAACCAGATCCTTGGTTTGCTGCTTGAAATCCACAGGGAAAGAGGAATTGCCATTCTCATGATCTCCCACGACATCGGCCTTCTGAAATCCTGCTGCCAGCGCATCGCGGTCATGAAGGACGGGGTTTTTTGCGAGGTGATGGAAACCCGCAGACTTTGCGAAGAGGAACGCCACCCCTACACGGAAAGGCTTCTCGCCTGCGACAGGGCACTGCATACGCAAAGTGCTTTCTCCTGACTTCGCGCGTTGATCTGTCAGGACAGATCATGAGCGGAAAATTCGTGGTCTTCTCCATCGTCGAGATTCAGATCGTCGTCGAACCTGGAGATGTTCTTCCCATTGTGTTTGCAGCACGAGATAACCACCGACGTCGTTATGCGTCCATGCTCGCTGAGTGTTTTCAAGACCGATTTCAGATGCTTCATGGAGACGAGGAGCACTTCGATATAGACCTCGACGTCCCCTGTAACGGACCAATAATTGATGATTTCCGGCATGTTTTTCAGTTTCTCGTTCAGGTATTTCTCAGGCCATTCGTATTTCGTTTTGAGAGCGAGTATCGCCCTGAAATGGTAGCCGACCTTTTGGGGATTGACGATGGCTTTGTAGCCTTCGATAATCCCATCCGCTTCCATCTTCCTGATTCGTTCCGTCAGTGAAGGGGCGCTGAGATTTACTGCTTTGGCGATCTCCTTGAGGGGTTTTCTGGCGTTTTTTTGCAGCTCTTCTACGATGGCCCATCCCGTCGCATCGAGTGTTTTAAGCTTGTTCCCCACGTTGTTTCCCCCCTTGTCGCGCCTGTTCGACGCGGAGAGGTAAAGCAACCGCTCCGCGTCGATTTTTCGGGATCGCTTTTCTCTTTGTCAGAGGATGGCAAGTGCGTCGATCTCAATCAGTATACATCCAAGTTCACTTTGGACGGTTGTGCGTACTGGCGGGGATGAAGGAAAAAAAGATTGGTACACGCTGTCGAATTCAGTGAAGTCGTCTAAATTTTGTAGGTACACAGTGATTTTGACGACATTGTCCATGTCTGCTCCCGCTGCGTTCAGGATTGCCCTGATGTTTTCGAGAGCCTGCCTTGTCTGTTTCGCTATTCCGTCAAGTAATGTGCCCGTCGTGGGGTCTTTACCCACCTGTCCTGCCGTGTAAATGGCGTTGCCAACCTTCAACCCCTGCGAGTATGAGCCGATGGGGCTGGGTGCGTGGTCGGTCCGTATCGCTTCTTTTCTCAAAACGCTGCTCTCCTTTTCTTGACGCTCAAACGCCACTCTGCTTGAGTAATTGAGTCCGACGCTCTATCTTGTCACTCCCATCCGATTTTTGCCAATAGATCCCGATCCCCATGTACGTGATCAAGATTGCCACAAACGGTGTCAGATAGTTGAAAATCGCATAAGGGAGGTACGCCGGGGTCGTGACTCCCAGAACGCTTGCTTGAAATGCCCCACAGGTTGTCCAGGGAATCAGTGGGGAGGTGACGGTGCCTCCGTCCTCAAGAGACCGGGAAAGCATTCGATTTGCGAGCCCATATTGCTCGTATGTTTTTTTGAACATTCTTCCGGGTATTACTGCTGACATCGCTTGATCCCCCATAAAGAAGTTCGAGAAAAACGAAGCCAGTATCGTTGTTGTGACCAGCCCTCCCACGGTATGGACTTTGCTGATGATGCCGGATAGAAGAACATCCAGGAAACCACACGACTCAAGAATGCCACCCATTGCCAAAGCCGACATCATCATGGATATCAACCACATCATCGACTGTAGACCTCCCCGGGTGACAAGCGAGGAGATGAGAGTTCCTATTTCTTTTCCCATCTCCGGGGTGATTCCGTTCAGATTGGCTTTTAAGAGTATTTCCCCTATGGCATCAAGATTTTCTGCATTTGCCAATGTCTGGGAAAACGCCGCTACGTAGCCGTTTTGTCCAACATCCCATATGATGCCGATCCCGTTGCCCTGAAACAACGCCATGAGAACAGCGACGACGATTCCCGCGAAAATACCGGGCAATGCGGAGATTTTCAACACGGCACATGTAATGACGACAAGAGGTGGTAACAGGCAAAAAAACGAGATGGGAAATTCAGCGGCCAAAATCATTCGTATCGCGTTGATTCGGGATTGGTCGATAACGCCAGAGGAGTATTGTAACCCGAAGACGACCGATACCGCCAAAGCGATGATATACGTTGGTGTGGTAGTCCAAAGCAAGGCCCTTATATGATCGAAGAGATTTGAACCCGAGACTGCTGGGGATAGATTGGTGCTGTCCGAGAGCGGCGACATCTTGTCTCCGAAATAAGCCCCTGAAACGATCATCCCGGCCGTTAAGGCAGGAGGAACTCCAAGTCCGTTCCCGATTCCCATCATAGCGATACCGATCGTTGCGCTTGCTTGCCAGGAAGAGCCTGTCGCGAGAGCGACGATTGAGCATATCAACATCGTCGCGGTAGGAAATACGTATGGGTTGAGAATGTAAAGCCCGTAATAGATCAACCCTGGAACGCTGCCAACCATGATCCATGTACTTACGAGGATCCCTACGGTCATCATGATCAGTATGGCCTCCATTGCGTCTGAGAGTACCAAAACAATGGAGGAGAGCATTTTTGACCACGGTACTTTGAGGATGATTCGCCCGACGAGAGCGGCGAAAACCGCACAACTGACGAGCGCCATGTGCAGATCGGTTTCAAGGATGATCGCTGCGTAGCTGATCGTTGTTGCGATCAATACAAAGACGAAAGCGGACAACGCGAAACAGGGTTTTTCCGGTTGGTGTAAAGAGCCGTTCATCTCTGCCTCTCCTTCCCAAAAGCAATGAATTGTTTATGAGATCGATTTGGTCGATCTGTATTTATCGCATCCTTTTCTCGGTGATCAATCTTTTGTATAAGTCGGTATCGGGATTCCCCCCCGAAATGACAACACATATTTTGTCGCTGCGGATGCTCGGGATCGCTTTCCCGATTACGGCCGCAGGAGCAACCGCGGAAGACGGTTCAATTACCATGTGATGCCAGTCGAAAACGGACCGTAGAGCGGAGATCATCTCGTCTTCGGAAACACCGACGAATCCGGAGACATGTGTCTTGGCGTAGTCCAGCATGTCCTGCAAAATGTATCCCGAAAGTCCATCCGCAAGTGTTTCCTGGTAGTCGAAATCAACAACGGTTCCGGAATCCCAGGATGTCACCCATGGCATGGAAGCGCGCGATTGTACGCCCCAGACCTCCACGTCGGGGGAGATCACTTTAACGGCGGCGGCTATACCGTTGATAAGCCCGCCACTTCCAGTTGGAACGACGACCGCTTCGATATCGGGTTGTTCCATCAATATTTCCAGGCCGATGGTACCGGCACCTGCCATGACCAGGTGGTCGTGATAGGATGATACATAGACCATCCCTTTGTCTTCGCAATATGCCTTTGCGGCTGCTTCCGTTTCCTCGAATATTTTGCCGTACAGAACGAGCTCCGCCCACTTTCCTCCGAGATTGCGGATTGCACGTTTTTTATACTCGGAACAGTGGTTTTGCACGAAAACAACCGACTTTACCCCTAGCATTTTCGACGCCATTGCAACGCCTTGAGCATGATTACCGCTGGAGCAGGTGACGACTCCTCTCGCTCTTTCTTGATCACTCAAACGAAGCATTTTATTCAGGGCACCTCGAATTTTGAAAGAGCCACAAATCTGTAGGTTTTCCCACTTGATCCATATTTCGGAGCCGGTGCGCTCCGAAAGAGGAAAAGAAAACTCTAGTGGCGTTTGACGCACCACTCCATGCAGCATTCCGTTTGCTTCGATGATATCTCGGAAAGTCGGTCTGCGCATTTTGAGCACACCAATTACTCCAGGTTATTCATCTTCCGATAAGCGAGTCCTCCCAAAGCCTCGACTCCTACACGAGCACAGAATTGAGCGCCCATTCCGTTGACGTCGTAATCAGGTGTATATTCATTGATATCGCAACCGATCAATTTCCCGCGAGATATCCTGCGAAGTGAGTGAAAGAGTTCATCCATCGTCAAACCCCAGAACTCGGGTGCCTTTTGAGAGATAACTTGGCTTGGGTCCATCACGTCGATGTCAAGAGAAAAATAGTAACCATCGGTGCCATCGTTCGCGAGGGTCATCGCCTCGTCCATAACATCCTTGATCCCTCTGTCCTTGACTTCATCGATGGTTATGACCCGGTGTCCTAGTTTGGATGCGACATTCTTTTCGAAGATGGAATTTCTTGCCCCACGAATACCGATGACGACGAAATTCGCCGGGTCTATCTTGCCCAATTCGAGGGTCTGCCACCACTCGGAAGAGGCCCAGTTGATCGGTTCGTATGAAAGATCGCTGTGAGAGTCAAAGACGATCAATCCTGTTTTTTGAGTGCGAGGTTTGAGCAGTGCCCTTAGGATGGGTATAGGAATGGTATGGTCACCCCCAAAACAGATGGGCATCGCTCCGGCATTTACGACGTCGGCCACCCTAGCCTCGGCTCGATCGATGTTTCCTTCGATGTCATCCGGTGTATACGGTACGTCTCCGTAGTCGACGGCCTTGATGTGATCCAGCATTATCATGTTTCTATCAATTTCGGGGAAATAACCTCTGTTGTGATTTACAGAGTAAAAGACCGAATATCTCCTTATATTACCCAAACAATCTGGTGAATCTGCCCCCATCCGCCAGTAGACGGAGTTTTTCGGAGGTCTCCCGCATGTGGGAGGGGCCGAAGTCAAGGGACTTGTGATGGTAAGCCCTTCAAAAGGTATGCCGACGATAGCGGCATCGACGCCGGTGAGCTCCTCTGGTTTTCTTGCGAGCGGCAGTTCCATAAAGGTGGGGATATCGTCGTGATATATCGGCAATTCGAATCTCTCCCTACGGCTGCTTTCCTTTGCAGAGAGAACCATGGCGTTTTCAAAGGCATCTTTGATGTTCTTCATCTTTTGGTTGCCGATAAGATAGTTGTCTTCCAACGTAAAAACCTCCTGTCAAAGTGCAAGAATGTTTTGCTATTTCTCGGCTTTTAGCTCTTCAAACGTCTCCGCGATCAGGTTCAGAGCCTCTTTTAGAAGATTCAAATCAATGCCGAAACTGATTCGGAAAAAATGTTCCACTCCGAAACAATCTCCCGGAACCACGAACACACTCTTATCGTTCATCATACGCATCGTCAAATCTCTCGAGGGGATGTCATGGTTGTATTTTATGAAGGCAAAGCCCCCCGCTTTCGTCGGTGTGAAGCTGAACATACCGTTTCTTTCATTGATCCATTTCGTCAGGTAGTCCAGATTCTCACTCGCAATACACCGGTTTCTCCGCAGAATTTTCCTGCGCATTTCCGGTTGGAACGCACGTTGAGCGATATAGTCACTGAGCGTGGTGATGCATATGGACGTGTAATCATGGTAGCTCCATGCTTTTGCGATAATTTTGGAAGGAGCCACCAACCAACCGACACGCAGGCCAGGCAAGGCAAAGGCCTTTGCGAGTCCCCCGGTTACGATGACCTTGTCATACCGATTCCAAAAGCTAGAGGTGATTTCGCCACTTAACTCGGCACCTCGATATATTTCGTCGGAGACGATCCATGCCCCGACACTCGAGGCGATTTCAACGATTTCATCCATGGCTTTCTCGGAGAGGATGGACCCTGTTGGGTTGTTGGGGTTGCAAAAGCAGATGAATTTCGTCTTTGGCGTTACGCTTGCGCGAAGAGAGTCTGTGTCAAAATGCCATGCTTGACTCTCTTGTAGATAAAAAGGATTGATTTTCGCACCGAAGGCCTTCGCTAGGCCGTGAATTTGCATATAATGAGGCAGCATATAGGCAATTTCGTCACCTTTTTCGATGAACATAAGTGACAAGATCAAGTTGGCCTCGGCTGAACCGCTTGTCACGAGCACATTTTCCGGAGACGCTTTGTTATAGAAACTGCATATTGCTTCTTTTAATTCCTTCGTTCCGTCTGTCTGTATGTAACGTAAGCGAAAGTCTGTGGAGTAGAGTTTGTCGAATTCCTCCTTGCTTATCAACTCGGCTACGGAGAGAGGAAGGACTCCAGTTTCCGTCAAATCGTACTTTACGTGATGTTGGTACAAAGACATTGTTCTCTCCAATTTAAATTCGGGGATAAACATGGCCTGCCCTCCTAATGATTGTGCGAATTAGGAAATGACGTTGATTTGAAACTCGAGTATGATTCCAGCTGGTTCTAATATTTTATTCTAATTAGCAATGGGAGACAATAATAAAACAGAGATAAATCATAAGATAATCCTTATAAAATTAAGAAATACAGCGGAAGACCGAATGAAAAATCATGGTATAGTTGTGTGAAAGACCGACTGAATCGTGTTTTGATAAGGTGTTCTCTTTTCGGAGGGGGTGTAAAAGATGAGGGCGGTCGACGAGATGTTGGGCGACCCCGGTCTGTGGGGAGGTCTTCACAGGCCTGGTATAACGCGGCAGGAGGCGGATATCCTTCTCTGGGGTATTCCGTTCGACGGGGCGGCGAGCTTTCGAAAGGGAGCGGCGGAGGCGCCTAGGGCCATTCGGAACATCACCTTCTCGATCTGTCCGACGACGGAGGATTTCGAGGTCATGGACATCAAGTTGCTCGACTGCGGCGATCTCTTCGGAGCGGATCAGGAGACGCTTTTTGCTGCGGTCGAGTCCGAGGCGGAGGCGCTCGTTCGGTCCGGAAAGTTCTTCACGTTCATCGGCGGCGACCACTCCGTGACCATACCGATTCTGAGAGGCATGGACAGGGCCCTCTCCGGCGAGCTCGGCATCGTGCATATCGACGCACACTTCGATCTTTGCGACGAGCTCGGTGGCAACAGATTGTCGCACGGATGCACCCAACGGAGGGCGCTCGAACTGCAACATGTCTCGGGGCTCGAAAACCTCTTCTTCGTGGGAATTCGCTCCGCGGAAACCTGCGAAGCCGATTTTTTGAGGGAACGTGACGCGAACGTGATCGGAGCGGGGGAGTATCGCAGGATCGGGACAGAAGAAGTGTTGAAGCGCATCGAGGAGAAGATGCGTTTCTACGGTTCCGTTTACGTTACGATCGATATCGACGCGCTCGACCCCGCGTTCGCCCCGGGGACGGGCACCCCGCAGTTTGGCGGGCTGGATTCCCGGGAGCTGCTCGATCTTCTCCGGGGTCTTTTCAAGAGGCTGCCCGTCGTCGGGTTCGACCTGGTGGAGGTCGCCCCTCCGCTCGACGCCGGGGAGATCACCCTCTTTGCCGCCCGGAAGATTCTGACGGAGTGCTGGGGACATTACGAAAGAAAGATGCGGGGTAAAAGGAGCTGAAGAATCGCACCCGGAGCTTCTTATTTAGCGTTTTTTGTTTGAATTGATTTGAAGACGATTTTAAATCCCGTCCGACAATCTACAAGATTCCGGTTCGAGGCAAGGTTGATATGACATGGTGATTTTCATTGAGGTAAAGGGCTTGTCGGAACTGGAGAGCGCCGAAAAATGGGAAGAAGCCCGGGCCATGTTGTACGAACTGTGGAATGCGGATCGGGGAAACGTCGATTTGTTTTCCTCAGGGTGTTTTCGGAGTGTTGGTATGTGCTGAGCGAATGGAGTGAGTGTTGAAAAAACGGAAGGTCTGTCTTTCCGGCAGGGGCTCCGGTTTTCTCGCCGGGAGCTTCACGGGGGCATGGACGGAATCGAAACAATAGGCCGGACGCGTCTATGTGGAAGCTCGCCGCAGAGGAATGAGCGTCGAAGAAGCACAGCAGGCGGCGTTCAATGTCCGGATGCAAAACATGG
>DAIPHL010000055.1:0-12925 GCA_036771375.1 Synergistaceae bacterium
GGTCGGCGCCGTCAGCTTCAGACGGTTCCCTCCGAACGTGTTCGTGAGAAGCACGTCCGCCCCCGCCTCCACATAGAGGCGATGCAGTTTTTCCACGCTTTCCGGGTGCTCCAGGTTCAGGACCTCCGCCGGCGTGTTCCCGAAACCCATTTCAAAAAAGCTGCTGCCGTAGCCACCGTCCAGCAGAAGATTGCGCCTGCGCATCAGCTCTTGAAACGCCCGCCTCGTGATCACCGCAGTCCACGCCCTTTCGAAAGGCCGCAGCGCTCCAGAATGCCCAGAACACCGTCCGCCCGGTTCATGGTGTAGATGTGAACCCCCCGAACCCCATCGCGCCAGAGGTCGTCGATCTGTTCGGCCGCATAGTCCATGCCGGCATCGGCCATCGACGCGTCGTCCTCCGCGTACCGATCGAGAAGGCGCTCCAGCTTCTCGGGCACGCCACAGCCGGAGAGCTCGACGATCCGCCTGATCTGACGAGCCTTGAAGACGGGCATGATCCCCGCGATGATCGGGACGTCCATCCCCGACCTTTCGACCCGATCGATGAACGTCTTGAAATCGTCGTTCTCGAAAAACAACTGTGTGATGAAAAAGGAGACGCCCGCGCGGACCTTCTCCCTCATGAAATCCACGTCCATCTCCGGCGACACGCTCTCCTGATGTCCTTCGGGATACGCGGCTCCACCGATGCAGAAATCGCCGGCACACGCGACGGACTCGACCAGGTCGAGGGCCGTCCTGTAATCCTTCCAGGGGCTCTTTCCCCCGTCGAAACTCTTCGGAATATCGCCCCGCAAGGCAAGAATGTTGCGCACCTCGAGCCGAAAGAGCGATGCCAACAGAGTCTCGACGTCCTCTCTCGTATAGCCGACCGCCGTGAGGTGGGACAACGGCTGCATACCCATGGACAGGACGATCTTCGCGATGTCGAGCGCCCTCGGCCTGTTGCCGCCACCGGCCCCGTAGGTGACGGAGATGAAGTCCGGCTCCTCGGAACGAAGCGTCGAGATCGTCTTTTTTATCCCCGAGAGGTCGCGATCGAGCTCCGGCTTCGGGGGAAAGATCTCGAAGGAAAGCGTCTGTCGGCGTTTCAGTATTTCATCGATTTTCACCGCCCTCACCACCTTTGCCTCTCGAATGTCGAAAGCGGAAGCCCCGTCCGAAGAATCCGGGGTGGGAGACGATTCACTCCGCCCGTTTACCCCATCCGATCATACATAGAATGCTTTTGACGGGGGTCAGGATTCCGGTCGACGGATCCGCCGCGACGTCAAGCGAAGATGCGCTCTTTTTCCTCATGATCTCCAGCCAATCGACGTTTTTCCGAACGTCGAAGCCGCCGTACCCGGGGGCAAAACGCATGCTTCCCTCGCCTTTTTCCGCCCGGAGACGCCGATCGACGTTGTGCGCAACCGCCTCGACCGACTCCGATCCCCAGGAATCCAGCAACACCGCTTTCAACGGTTCCTCCATCCCGAAGTATTCCGCGACCCTCTCCGGGAGAAGGGATCCGATCGATATGAGAATCATGTTGTAGGAAGTCGCTCCTGTCAAGGCATTGGGAAGCAAATGGGCGGGGACGTCCTCGGAAGAGAGCTCCAGCGTCAAGACGGCGGGACGCGCCAAATCCATGGCCTCCAGGTATATCTCCCGGGCAAGCGCCATCACATCCGGGGACACCTCGGAAAGGCGCAGCGGATAGCCGGAACGCGTGAGACAAGCCCTCAGACGCGGCATCATGTCCTCTCTGGAGACGGCGATTTCGCCCATCATAAAACGGCCCTCCGGACGGAACCCGTGCCCGGTGAATTCATGTGCCCCGCTCAGACGCCTTCCGATGCGCCGAAGATCCGATCGGCTTCGGCGAGAAGCGATTCAATCCGGCCCATGGCGGACTCCATTCTCGACACGGCGGCGTCGCGAAAATTTGCATCCCCGATCCCCGGAAGGTTTATCCTCACGTTGTAGGAGGCGATCTGCGCCGTCGCGTTCGCGATCTGTGCCGCGGCGACCGCGTCGGAGGCGGCGTTTTTGTTCCCGTGTTCGAGTGCTTCGAGGGCGAGTTTCATCAACGCCTCCGACAGCTCCACCGTCTCGAGCGGGACCGCGGTCGCATCTCTTGCCGCGACCGCAAGAGATGCGGCACGCGCGTTTCTCTCTTCGTCGGTCGTCCTGGGCATTTTAAGGGCCTTCATGTATGCACGAAACGCCTCCATATCCCTCTCCGCCAAATCGAGATAGCGCCTCTGCATCGCCTGCGCCTTTTCCACGAGGTCGGCCATCCGGTCCTGGACGGCGACGTACTTCTCTCGCCCCAGCGTGAGATTCGCGACCATCGAGACCAGCGCACCCCCAATCGCTCCGCACAGACCGGCGACGCTACCTCCGCCCGGCGTGGGCGAATCGCTCGAAAGCTCGTTCAAAAAATCGGAAATCCTGCCGTCCAACATCCCCATAAAAATCCCTCCATACGCTCCTTCCAGTCGCCCCGTCTTTCACTCACCCGATCAACATCGCGTCCCCGAAGGAGAAAAAACGGTAGCGCTCCGCCACCGCTTCACGGTAGGCCCTCATGACGACATCATGCCCGGCGAACGCCGAGACCAGCATCAACAACGTGCTGCGCGGAAGATGAAAATTCGTGATCAGCGCGTCGATCGCCCTGAATCGATACCCGGGGCGGATGAAGATCTCCGTCTCCGTCGCTCCGGGTCGAATCGTCCCGGACTCTTCGGCCATCGACTCCAACGTCCTCACCGCGGTCGTCCCGACGGCGACGATCCGCCCCCCCGATCTTCTCGCGACGTTTATGCGCGCGGCGGCTTCTTCGCTTATCTCGCAACGCTCGCTGTGCATACGATGATCGCGAATGTCCCGGACCTTCACGGGTCGAAATGTGCCCACGCCGACATCGAGCGTGATAAAGACGTGTCCGACACCCATCGCCGCCAAGCGTTCGAGCAGTTCGTCGGTAAAGTGAAGCCCCGCCGTCGGAGCGGCCACGGATCTGTTGTGGCTGCCGTTCGAATAGACCGTCTGGTATCGATCGAACGGGGCGACACTGTTTTTTATGTACGGAGGGAGCGGAAGCTCCCCGTACCTGGCGAAAAGCTCGTCGGAGGAGATGCCCTCCGGCAGAAAGACGATCCTCACGCCGTCCTCCATCCTCTCGCCTACGGTGACGATCGCCGGCTCACTCGAAGCGGTCCCGCCTGACCCGGAGAACAACTCGACGCGGGCACCGGGCGGCAGCCTGCGGCCGGGCCTGACCAGAGCTTTCCACCTCGAACCGAAGTGCCCCTCTCCTTTTGGCGCAACCGGAGAAAGACAGAAAACCTCCACGGACGACCGGGTCCCCTCCTTCTTTCCTCGGAGCCGCGCTTGAAAAACCCTGGTGTCGTTTAAAACGAGAAGGTCCCCTCTTTGCAGAAGTCTCGGCAGGTCCGAGAACACCCAGTGCTCCGTCCTCCCGCTTTCGCGAAAAAGGCGCATCAAACGGGAACGGTCCCGCACCTCGACCGGGTTCTGGGCGATCAGAAACTCCGGCAGTTCATAGTCGAAGGAATCGAGATCGAACACGTCCTTCCCCGACTCACTCGGCAATTTTCGTGCCGGGAAAGTAATGGGCCAGGATCTCCTCAAAACGCATCCCCCGCTCCGCCATCGCCTTCGCACCCCATTGAGACAGGCCGACGCCATGTCCCCATCCTTTCCCCAAAAAGGTAAAAGAACCCGCCGCAACGACCGGGGGATTTGTGGCCGGCTTCGGCAGAGGCCGCTCCCGACGGGCCGGCGGCGGTGAGGCGACGTCCGGCATACGGGTCCGCCCGATCTCGATATACTCCTCCCGCTTCGAGGGGTTCATCAACATGTCGAGCATCTCCGCTTTCGAGAAGACGCCCTTTTGAGTCATCTCCACCAGGGGATCGTTCGAAATCGAGGCATCCACGGCGACGGGCGCGACAAAGGACACGACGGGCGTCTGCAAAACGGCCGGCGGCGACAAAGACGCGACGGCGTTTTCCGCCATCCTGAAGTTGGTACTGCGAAGGACGTTAGAACCGACCGCCATACGAAAAGCATGCGCCTTCACGTCGGCGACGCCTTTGCTTCCGCGCAATCGAAGCCACACCGCCCGCCCTGCGTCGTCCTTCAGGGAGACCTCGACCGATTCGACGGTGCCGACGGAAAGGCCCATCTTCGCCGCCGCGGCCGTCACCTGAGAGACATTCAGCGTCGTCTTCCACGAGGAATAGGGGGAGACATAGTCGACAATCTCCCTCTGCACCCGCAGGTAATGCCTGCTTCCTCCCCAGACCTGCGCGACGTCGGCGGTGGCGCCGCCGCTGTCGGAATGATAGTAGACGTCCGCGGGCCGGTTGCCCCAGGTCAGGATCATGCCGCGCGTAGCGGAAACGGCGGCATCGGTCCGCGGATCCTCGGCATTGACGCCTCTGTAGACCTGGGATTTTACGGTCGCACAGAGATCATAGCCCCAGGCGGCAAACCGGCCCCTGTTTCCGGCCGCGTAGGTGCGGGCCAGGATGGCCTGTGCTTTCAACGCCTCCGAAGGCCACTCCGGATTCATCTCGATCTTCAGGATTCCCCTCAAGTAGCTCTCCAGATCGACTTCGTTCACGACCGTAAATCCGCTTTTCGCCTTCACGATCGAGAGCGTTCCCCGATACCTGTTCTTATCCCAGCCGAGCCCACCGGACGCGGAAATCCCGACGGGCAGGGAAAAATCCCCGCCTCCCACGGACACGCCGGAGCGGGACGCAACGACCTGGGCTCCGTCGGAGGGCTTCGAGTCGACCCCGCACGAATCCCGCAGAGTCAGCCCCTGGCCCAGCAATCTACCGCTCGTCACACCCTCGGCGACGGCCACCCTCAACTTGAAGTTCTCCACCGCCTCGGCAGACTCCAAAGAGAACAGGACGCAAAAAAAACAGTGTGCAAGGATCAAAAGCCCCCCCGCACGTACCCTCCTCTTTTGGATCGAATCATTCTCTCGCATCTCGTACCTCCAGTGACCCTTTTATCGCCCTACCGCTTCCCCAAAAACCTGGAGACGACATTCAAAATGACGGTGAGGAGCACGCTGATGACGATCATGCTCGTGACGGGCGCGAAGAGCTTCACGTGCTTCCCCTCGTAGGAGATGTCGCCGGGGAGCTTTCCAAACGGCAGGTTCGACTTGAGCGCAAGCAGAAGCAAAACACCCGACACGAAAAGAACCGCTCCCAGAAGCATGAGCAATTTCGCCATCTCCTTCACCTCACACCCCCCCCTCCGACTCGTCGAGCAGCGATCTCTGACGGAAAAAAGGAGAGAGGGGCACACCCATATATTCATACGTGTTTCTGGTGGCCCTTCGCCCCCTCGGGGTTCGTTCGAGCAGGCCCTTTTGGATCAAATACGGCTCGTAAATATCCTCTATGGTCTGCGTGTCCTCGTTCAGCGCGGCGGCAAGGGTGGAGAGCCCTACGGGCCCCCCGTCGAAGAGCTCCAGAAGGGCGCGGAGAAATTTGCGGTCCTGTTCGTCGAGACCGGAAGAATCCACGCCGAGCATGTCCAACGCCGCCTTCGCGAGCTCCTTTCCGATCTTCGTCTCCTCCCGCACCTGCGCGACGTCCCTCACCCGACGCAGAAGGCGCAGCGCCACTCGAGGCGTCCCTCTCGACCTCCTGCCGATCTCCATGGCCGCTTCGTGAGCGATGTCGGTCGCGATCACCCCCGCACCGCGCAGAACGATCTCCGTAAGCTCCTCGAAGGTATAGAGATGCAGCTGCTCCACGATGCCGAAACGTGCCCGAAGCGGCGAGGTCAAAAGCCCGAGCCGGGTGGTCGCCCCCACCAGGGTAAAACGTGGCAGTTGCAGCCGGATGCTCCGCGCAAGAGGCCCCTTGCCCACGATGACGGACAGGCAAAAATCCTCCATCGCGGGATAGAGGATCTCCTCTATGTTTGCGGACATCCGGTGAATTTCGTCGATGAAGAGGACGTCGTTCGGCTGAATGTTCGAAAGAATGGCGGCCAGGTCGCCCGCCCTCTCGAGCGCGGGACCGGAGGTCACCCTCAGGTTTCCCTTCATCTCCTTCGCGATGATGCCGGCCAACGTGGTCTTCCCCAGCCCCGGCGGCCCGTAGAACAGCGTGTGATCCAGCGGTTCGCCCCTGCTTACGGAAGCCTGGACGAAGATCGACAGCTTGTCTTTGAGTGCGTCCTGCCCGATAAACTCGACCAGCGACTGAGGGCGCAGGGTCAGGGCATCCTCCGAACGTTCCTGCCGGAGGCTCTCGAAGGGTTTGTCAGGGAAGGCGGTCGTATCCGGCGTCATTTCCACGGACCTCTCATTTTCTCCGGAGCTGCGCCAGAGCGGACATCAACAGGGATTCTTCCGTCCAGAGGGTATCGGCATCGAGGCTGTCCGCAGCGGCTTTTGCGCTCGCCACGGCCTTCAGCGCCTCGTTCTGAGAAAACCCGAGGCCCGTCAGACCGAGGATGACGCCGGCGTCGAGAGAGCTCTTCGCACCCTTCGTCGAGAAGGCGTCTTCTCCGGTCATATAGGCGAATTTTTTTTCGACCTTGGCCCGTAATTCGAAACAGATGCGTTCGGCCCGTTTGGGGCCGAGACCGGGGACGGCGAGGCGCGAAGGATTCTCCGCCAGGATCGCGGAGACGATCGCAGGTGCCTCCAGGTGGCGCAGGAGGGCGATCGACAACCTCCCTCCCATCGTCTTCACCTGCATGATCTCCAGGAAAAGCGCTCTTTCGTCCTCGTCGGAGAAGCCGAAGAGGGACATCCCCGAATCGCTCACCTGCAAATGGGAAAAGCAGCGCAGCGCCTCCCCCACATGGGCGGAGGCGAGCAAACTACCGGATGCGAAAATTTCAAGTCCGAAACCCGAGACGTCCAGACAAACCATCTCGGAATCGACGGACAGAACCGTCCCGGAAAGGATTCGTATCATTCCGCCAACCTCCTGTTATACGAAGCCAACGACAACCCCGCCACCGCAATGGCGAGGGCATCCGCGGCGTCGTCGGGACGCGGAATCTCCTTCAAACCGAGAAGACAACGGACCATCCCCTGCACCTGCGTCTTCTCCGCCGCCCCGTTCCCGCAGACCGCAAGCTTCACCTCCGAGGGCTTGGGTTCGTAGGGGACCAGTCCAAAATCGGCGACGGCGAGCAGGATCACACCCCTCGCCTGAAACACCATCTCCGCGGTGGTCGTATTGCGCCCGAAATACAGTTTCTCCACCGCGACGACATCCGGCCTGTGTTCCGCCATCTTCCCGACCAGGGTGCGATAAATACGGTGCAAGCGCAGGGAGAGGGGAAGATCGGGCTCCGTGGAGACCGCCCCATAGTCCAGAGCCTCCAGGCGGTCTTTGTCCTGAGCGACGACACCGTAACCCATGATGCCGATTCCCGGGTCCACTCCGAAGGAGATCACCGTCTTTACTGGTCCAGATGCACCATGATCTCGTCCGGGATCTCGAAGTTGGAGTACACGTTTTGGACGTCATCGTGCTCCTCGAAGCGATCGATCATGGCCATCAACTTCTCCGCCTCGTCCTTCGACTTGACGGAGACCGTGGTCTTCGGCTCCAGGGAGATCTCTGCCTCCGCGACCACATAGCCGGCGTCCCGAATCGCCGAGGCGACATCCGAGAAGGCCGACGGCTCGCATACGATCTCGAAACCGTCCTCTCCGATCTCGCGCACATCGTCCGCGCCGGCCTCGATAGCCGCCGTCATCAACTGATCCTGGTCGATGTCTTTGCCCTCGACGGTGATCACGCCCCTGCGGTCGAAATTCCACGCGACACAGCCGACCTCTCCGATCGCACCTCCGACACGGGAAAAAAGGGCCCGCATCTCCGGTGCAGTCCTATTGCGATTGTCCGTCATGGTCTCGACCATCACGGCCACTCCGCCCGGGCCATACCCTTCGTACGTGACATCCTCGTAGGTAACCCCCTCGAGGTTACCGGAGCCCCGTTTGATGGCCCGCTCGATATTGTCCATCGGTACGTTCCCCTCACGCGCCCGATCGATCGCCACCTTCAGCTGAAAATTGGCGTTGGGGTCGCCCCCCCCAATCTTCGCGGCGGAGATGATGTTCTTCGTGAGACGCTGGTAGGCAACGCCCTTTTTCGCGTCCTGTGCCGCCTTCCGATGTTTGATATTGGCCCATTTCGAATGTCCCGCCATACATCGATCACCTCGATTTAGAATTTACGGTCGTTTTTTTGCGCACGGCACGAGCTTCCCGCGGAAGGGGGACGATCGCGATCGGCGGCATCGTTCTTTTGTGTTCGGATTTGGAAAAGGCCTCCCGCACCCGTGCCTTAAGGCCGCCCTCTCCTTCTCCCGTCGCGATGAAGCGATCCAGTTCGTCATAGGTGACGCCCATATCCCCTTCGTCCGTCTGTCCCTTCCACAATCCGGCGGAAGGAGGCTTTTCGATCACCGGGAGAGGAACGCCCAGATGACGGGCAAGGGCACGGACTTCGCCCTTCAGAAGGTCGCCGAACGGCAGCAGGTCAACGCCCGAATCCCCGTGCTTCGTGAAGTAGCCGAACGTCAGCTCGTCGCTGTTGGAAGCGCCGAAGACCAGGAAATTCTTCGTCTGTGCGATCGAATAGAGGGCGGTCATCCGCATCCGCGGTTTTACGTTCGCCCTCGCAATGGAGGTCAACGGACCCAAAGCCGCTTCGATTCGACGTGTGAAATCATCGTAAGGGCCCGAGATATCCACCTTCACGGTTGGTATGTCCAGAGCGTTCGCGGTCAAAAGCGCATGTTCCTCATCAAGCGGATCGCTGTGGCAGGGCATGATCACGGCCAGCACGCCGTCTCTTCCGCAGACACCTCGCAGGAGCGCAGCGAGCGCGGCAGAGTCCACTCCGCCGCTCAAACCCAACACGCCCCCCGACGCGCCGCTCTCTTTCAGTTTTTTTCGCACCCACCGCCCGAGAAACGTCGCAGTCTTCGCGGCATCACGGTAAAGGCCAGTCATCTTTCCACCACCCTCCAAAACGCCACCACACGCCATTTTATCACAATTCAGAAACCGAATCGGACTCCTCCCAAAATTTCCAGTTGTTACGACCGCTCTGTTTCACCCGATACATCGCGGCATCCGCCTTTTTCAGGAGCGTTCTCTCGTCGAGACCGTCCTTCGGGAAGAGGACCACGCCGATGCTGACGGAGATATCCATCGCATGGCCCATGATCTGAAGTGGCTCCGAGAACTTCTCGCAAATCCTTCCGGCGATCTCCCCGACATTTTTGTTTTCGTCTCCCGTGATGTCCGTCAATAAAATGCAGAATTCGTCCCCACCCATCCGCGCGACCAGATCGGTGTCTCGCACCTCTTGCTCCAGCTTTTTGGCCACCTTGACGAGCAATTCGTCTCCTGCGGCATGCCCGTATCTGTCGTTTACCTCTTTGAACTTATCCAGGTCTATGGCCAAAATGGCGCAGCCGAGACGGTTGCGCCTGGAACGGGAGAAGGCTTTGCCGACGCTGGAGGAGAAAAAAGCCCTGTTGGAAAGCCCTGTCAGGGAATCGTGGGTCGCCTGATAGTAAAGAATGTCCTGCATCTCCTTGAAGGCCGTTATGTCCAGAAGCATCGCCGCACTTGCCTCGACGTTCCCCTGTTCATCGAGGATGGGAAACGCCATGACCGAGAGCCAGCGCTCTTCCTTCGTATCGGTCGCCCGCACGTGCACGCTGGCACTGACATGTTTTTTTCGATGCATCGCGAGAAAAAGAGGGTCTTTCGTCTCGTCCAGGAAAGACCCGTCCTGCGCCCTCAGGTCCTTCAACCCCTTGATCTCCTGCCAGGTCACTTCATCGGAGATCTCTTCATCGAGCCCCAGCAGCTCGTACGCCGCGCAGTTGATCATCAAAATATCGCCGGCAGCCCCCAGAACGAGCTGTCCTGAAGGGGACTGTCTGAAAATCGAGAGCAGCATCGGCCGATACTGTTCGATATCGCCGCCCTCCAGACACTTTCTCCGAAGACCGTCCCTCGACGGAAACGCCCGGGGGGGCTCGAGAGAACCGCCGTATTCCATCGGGAGGAGATCAAAATCATTTGAAAACTGCATTCCCATTCCTCTCTTTTGGCTTAATTCCAAGGTTGCAGGCTCTTAGGAGCTGCATTCCGTTCGAAAACTCTTTCGACACATGTTCCCATATTTTCGGTTATTCGGTCAACAATAAATAGAGCCCCGGCTTTCTGTCTCGCTCCAAAGGCAGAGATTTCCTGCACCGATCGACCTCCGTGATGTCCAGGGAAACCGACCGCGCACGACCTTCTTCTTCGAAGAGCACCGCCTCGTCTCCCGAGGGCGAGAACGCGGACGCGGCCCCCGCACATGCCTCTCGTCCCGCGGGGTCGACCTTCCCGCACGCGACCAGAAAGACCTGATTGCCGATCGCAAGAGCTCTCAAAATCGACTCCTGCGCCGTTCTTTCGTAGATCGGAGGAGCCGTCAGGGCGAAAACGACCTTTGCACCGGCCAGGGAGAGCGTGCGCACGTACTCGGGAAAATAGATATCGTAACCGGTGACGACGGAGCACGAAACCCCGTCTATGTCGAAGAAGACAGGCCGGTCTCCCCCTACGGAAGCGGGAGGCTGTCCTTCGAAAGAACGAACGTGAACCTGATCGTAAAAGGCAAATATCCTGCCAAAATCGTTGGTGATCCAGGTTCGATTGCCAAGCCCCCGGTCGGTCTGCCACGGCAGATTACCTACGACCGCATGGAAACCGAATTCATCGGACAAAAGGCAGACGGCATCCCGAATCTCTTCGCTTCTGAGACAGATCTCCTCCGGACACAGGGAGGAAGTCCACGCGCTGCCCCCCTCGAGGACAAAGACGTCGGGAAGGGAGTGCATACCGCTCATCATGCGGCGCATTCCCGCCAAAAAAGCCGGGGGAGATTCCGTGGCGACGCACAAAGACAACAACGAAACGTTCAAATACCTCAAAGAGACGACCTCGACTCTCTCAGACGGACACAAAGCCGACGGCTCATGCGGGCCTTGCGTTCGATCCTCTTTCGCTCACACAATCATCGCAAACATCGTTCCCGTTCGCAAACATCTTTAACGCAATCCATCCATGCACAATACACCGGACAACCCTCTTTTGTTTACCGCATAACGCACCGAAATCCTCGAAACACCCCGAAAAAAAGCGCCTGCCTTCAAACGTCGGAAAGACGCCGCTCGTTTTCGACCCCTTTTTCCTCGCGCCGCGGAAATACCCTTCACGCGGAGCCTGTATAAGCACCACCGGCGGACGATCCCTCCATACCCTCCGAAACAACAATGAACGAGACAAGAGCACACGGCCAAACGCAACGACTCTTTCACGAAAGGAGACAAATCCTCGGTCGCGACGACGAGAAAAGAGATTACGGAAAAGGCCCTCTCCCATGGCGACGTACCCCGTAAGGCGAGGGCTGTCACGCCTTGCAATTTCCCCGTGGCGGGCTCGTCCGGATTCGAACCGGAGACCTACGGCTTAGGAGGCCGTCGCTCTATCCTGCTGAGCTACGAGCCCGCGCAACAGGAAAAATTCTAGCATGGTAGCGAAATTTGTACAAGATAAAATTCGACGATTGACATTCAGCATCGCCGAGGCAGAATATTTCCGTGAAAAAACAACGCGTGCCACGCAAAAATACTGGACGCAAAAAGCCCATCGGCAAAGTACAATATATAATCACGAATCGATCGAAAAAGACATCATCGCAAATATGGAGGGGTTCTCGTGCGTAAAATCAAACAGGAAACGGCAGGAAAAATATCGATTCTCTTTTCGGCGCTTCTTCTTCTGGTGACGTTTGGCGTGGGCATCGCCTCCGCGGGAAACTGGCCGATGTTCCGGGCAAACCCGAACAGGACCGGAAACATCGCGGAAACGACAGCCGGGACGACCGCCATCTCCGGACGGATTACATGGCAACGACAAGTCGATGACGGCATTCAATCCTCTCCGGCCCTGTTCGAAGACAAGGTCTATTTCGGCAGCAACGACGGAAACCTCTATGCACTCAGAACCTCCGACGGAGAAATCCTCTGGAAATACTCCGTGAACAACTGGATCTCTTCGTCTCCGGCGATCGGAAACGGACTGGTCGTGTTCGGAAGCTACGACAGCCGCGTATACGCGCTCGATGCCCGGACGGGCAAGCTCAAGTGGCGTTTCACGACGCACAACGACGTCGCCTCGTCTCCGGCGATCGCCGATGGGCGTGTCTATTTCGGAGGGATCGACGGCTATATCTATTGCGTCGATCTCAAAACGGGCTGGCAGAAATGGCGCTACAAAGCGGGGCGCGAGGTGTACGGCTCTCCGTCGGTCTCGGACGGCGTCGTATACATCGGCAACCACGACGGCAAGCTCTTCGCTCTTGACGCGGCGACAGGAAAATTGAAGTGGAGGGCCGTCGTCGGGGGACCCATTACCGCCGCCCCCGCCATCGTGAACGGCTTCGTCTATTTCGGTAGCTGGGACGGCAAACTGTACTGCGCAAACATCAAACATCAGGCCGTCGTCTGGAATTTCGACGGCGGCGGCTCCATCGAATCGTCTCCGCTCGTCGCGAACGGGAAAGTGTACTTCGGCAACATCAAAGGGACGATGACGGCGCTCGACGCCGCGACCGGCAGCGTGATCTGGCAGACGCCGACCGGACAGACCATCCTTTCGGCCCCCGCCCTTCGTGGCAACCGCATATTCTTCGGAAACAACTCGAACAAAATCTATTCTTTGGATGCAGGCACGGGCCAGATCGTATGGGAAATCGGGACGGACGATTTCGTCGTCACGGCGCCGGCCGTAGGTAAAGACGCGATATACGTGACCGGACTCGACAGCACGCCGACC
>DAIPHL010000056.1:0-12776 GCA_036771375.1 Synergistaceae bacterium
GGTCGGCGCGGATTTTTGCCCCGGACCGTTCCGGTGATCGGACGGCCCGTCGGAAAGATCTGCCGCCGCATGGCGAAGAAGAGGGGGCGAAGGAATCATGGCCGTTGTCACACTGGCCGAGATAGCGAATCTTACGGGAGGCGTCCTGGTGGGCGACGGAAGCCGGGCCGTGTCGGGGATCTGTTCTCCAAGGGAGCCTCGCCACGGGACGATCTGTGTGGTCTGGGACACGAAGGCCCTTGCGCTCGTCCCGGATTGTATACCGGTTCTCTGTGAACACGGGAGCATTCGGGGGCGCGACGGTGTCGAGATGGATTCACCGCGCGGCGCGCTGGTGAAGCTCCTTCCCCTTTTCGAACGACGGACGGCTCTTCTTCCTGGTGTACACCCGAGCGCCTGTCTCCTCGAGAGCTGTGTCCTCGGAGAGGACGTCCATATCGGGCCGGGGTGTGTCGTCTCGGACGGTGCCGTTCTCGGCGACCGGGTCGTGCTTCAGGCGGGGGTGTTCGTGGGACGGGGCGTTCTCGTGGGCGACGACAGCCGCGTCGAAGCCGGTGCGGTCTTGCAGGATTTCGTCGAGATCGGACGCCGCGTGATACTGCACTCGGGAACGGTGATCGGCTGCGACGGCTTCGGGTTTGTCCCGGACGAGAGCGGGGCCTGGGTGAAAATTCCGCAGATCGGAACTGTTATAATAGAGGACGACGTGGAGATCGGAGCGAACAGCTCCATCGACCGTGCGACGTTCGGCGTCACCCGGATCCGACGCGGAGCCAAGCTCGGTGCGTTGGTCCACATCGCTCACAACTGCGATCTCGGCGAGGACTGCATGATGGTCGGTTTCAGTGGATTGGGCGGAAGCGTCAGGATCGGCCGGGGAAGCCTCGTCGCCGGGATGGTCGGGGTCGCGGATCATGTCGAGATCGGCGAAGGCGTTACCGTCGCCGGCCGCTCCGGCGTGACGAAGAACGTCAAGGACGGCCTTACGATCTCCGGCTTTCCCGCACAGGAACATGGCGCGGAGAGGCGCTTTCAGGCCTCCCTGCGGCGCGTGCCCGGTCTTTACGAGCGCATGGTCAAACTCGAAAAGGAGCTGGAAGAGCTCAGGCAGAAGACGACGAGGGTGGATGATCGATGAGAAGAAGACGGACGCTTCGAGAGGGAGCTCTCTTCGAAGGGATCGGCCTTCATACCGGTTCGTCCGTCTCTGTTCGCATCGAGCCCACCGGAATGTCGGGGGTCTTTTTTCGATTCGGCGACGCGCTCTATCCGGTCCGGGAGGCGTCGGTCCCGGATGTCGACCGGTGTACAACCCTGCTCTTTCCGGGCGGGGAAAGGGTCCAAACGGTGGAGCACCTGCTCGGGGCCGTGGTGGGGATGCGGCTGGACGACGTCGTCATCGAGACGGCCGGAGAGGAGCTGCCGATTCTGGACGGCAGCGCGCTTCCGTTCGCCGAACGGATCGCGGAGATCGGCTTTGTGGAAAATCCCGACCCGATGCGCGAGAGGTTCCTTCTCTCACCCGTCGCCGTCGAGGAAAAGGGCGCGTCGTGCGTGGCGTTGCCATCGGATTCGCTTCGCGTCACATACGTCGTGGATTACGAAAATACGTCCGTGGGGCCCGAGACGGTCCGCTGCGTCGTGACGGACGAGTCTTTCCTGGACGACCTCGCCCCCGCGCGGACCTTCGTCTTTCTCTCCGAGGTGGAGGCTCTCCGGCGGAACGGGCTCGCCCGGGGCGGTACGCTCGACAATGCCCTCGTGATCGGCGAGAATGGCCCGGTCAACGAGGGAGGATTTCGGATCGCGAATGAACGCGCGGCCCACAAGGCGCTCGACCTGCTGGGAGATCTCGCGCTGACCGGTTTTCGCGTCAACGCGCACTTCATCTGTATCTGCGGGGGACACGGGCTGCATACCCGGCTCGCCCTCCGCCTGAGGGGACTTTTCCCCGCGTAAGGTTTTCGGAGCTCATCCGGCAAGGAGGAAACCATATGGCTGGCGTCACGAACGAAACGGAAAAACAGGTATACGATATAAACACGATCAGGGAGTGTCTCCCGCATCGGTATCCCTTTCTTCTTGTGGACAGGATTTTGGAGGTCGACAGCGAGAAAAAAAGAGTCGTCGGAATCAAGAACGTCACGATCAACGAACCGTTTTTTCAGGGACACTTTCCGAACGAACCGGTGATGCCCGGCGTGTTGATCCTGGAGGCGATGGGACAGGTCGGATGCGTTCTGATGGCGATGGAACAGAAGAGGGAAGCGGTGCCGGCCGGCGAGAGGAGGATCGTCTTTCTGACGACCGTCCACGAGGCAAAGTTCAGAAAGCCGGTGATGCCAGGCGATCAGCTGCGGACCGAAGCGGAGCTGATCCGCTTTCGCGGCAAGGTCGGCAAGATGAAATTTACGGGACGGGTCGACGGAGAGATCGTCGCGGAGGCCACGATGGGTTTTGTCAGCGCCACGACCCTGACCGTTCAGGAATCGCAGGAATAACGCCATGGGAGGCGACGGAAGGGTCATTCATCCAACCGCGCTGGTGTCCCCCGATGCGGAGGTGGGCGAAGGCGTCTTCATCGGTCCCTACTCGATCGTCGACGCGGGAGCGAAAATAGGGGCCGGCACCCGTGTCGAGGCATACGTCAGGATTACGGGCCATGTCGAGATCGGAGAGAACTGTCGTATCTTCGAGAACGGAGTGTTGGGACGCGAGCCGCAGGATCACGCCTTCGAAGGAGAGGTCTCCTATGTACGAATCGAAGACGACGTGGTCATCCGGGAGAACGTCACGATACACAGGGCGTCCGGGGAAGGGCTCGCCACCGTTGTGGGGCGCGGCACGATGTTGATGGAGGGATGCCATCTGGGGCACAACGTGCGTATCGGAGCCGAGTGCACCATCACGAACAAGGTGGGTTTCTCGGGGCACTGCCAGGTCGGCGACCATGTCGTGGTCGGGGGTATGAGCGGTTTCCATCAGTTCGTCCGGGTGGGTTCCTACGCCATGGTGGGCGGGCTTTCCAGGATCACCAGGGACGTCCCCCCCTACGCCATGGTGGCCGGATACCCCGCCCGCGTCTACGGACTGAACACCGTCGGGCTGCGCCGGAACGGCTTTTCCCAGGAGCAGCGGACGAGGATCAAAAACATTTACAAGCTCCTCTACGACGGGGGAATGCGTAAAGAAGAGGCCATCGCCGAGCTGGAGCGGGTCTTTCCCGACGATCCCTTCGCGCGGGAGATCGCCGACTTTGCGAGAACACTCAAGCGCGGGCTGACCTCTTGGGTTTCGATCCGGGAGCGCGACTCGATGCCGGAGGCGGCGCTTTGATTCGTCTTGTCGCGATGGATGTGGACGGTACTCTGACCGATGGTGGCCTGTACATCGGAGAGGACGGGTCCGAACGGAAACGCTTTCACGTCCATGACGGGTACGGCATCAAGCTGCTCCGGGCGAGTGGAATCGAGGTCGCGTTCCTCAGCGGACGGCGCTCCGCGGCGACGGATCGCCGGGCCGAGGAGCTCGGCGTCTCGACGGTCGTAAACGGCGCGGGCGAAAAGCTCCCGATTTTGATGGAGATGGCGCGCAGAATGTCCCTGCTGCCGGAGGAGGTCTCGTTCATCGGAGACGATGTGCCGGACGTCGCGTGCATTCGATGGGCCGGGCTCGGGATCGCCGTCGCGAACGCGCGAAAGGAGGTCCTCGCGGCCGCGGATTGGGTGACGCCCTCTCGCGGAGGCTGGGGCGCGGTACGCGATGCGTCGGAGTATATACTGGAACGAAACGGAGCCGGCGGAGATCGCCCATGATTCCGGAGGATGCACGATTCTCGCACCGGTTCATCCTGGATCGCTTCGTCCTGGGACAGATGCTCGCGCCGTTTCTGTTCGGCATCATGTCCTTTACCGTGATCCTGGTGGCCGGCAACCTCCTCTTCCGTCTCGCCGATCTCGTGATCCAGCGCGGCGTCCCGCTCTGGACGGTCGTGCGGCTTTTCATCTACTCTCTTCCCGGGGTCGTGGTGCTCACCATCCCCATGGGCTGTCTTCTGTCGGCCCTGCTCGGCTTCGGCGGTATGTCGGCCAACTCGGAGCTCGTCGCGCTGAAAGCCTCCGGGATTTCGTTCGGCCGCATCGTCCGCCCGGCGGTTGCGGCGGCCGCCGCCATGTCCCTTCTCGCGTTTGCGCTGAACGAGACGATCGTGCCCCTGAGCGAACGGGCCGCCGCGAACGTACTGCGCTACGACGTATTCATGAAGGTCCCGCCGGTGTTCAAGGAAAACGTCTTCATCCGCGAGGAGGAGAAGGGCTCGCTCCGCCGCGTCGTGTACATCGGTGCGGTCAGTCCCCGCACCGGCGAGATGGAGAACGTCCTGGTACAGGAGTTCGAGGATGGAAGCATCCGCCGTATCGTCTCGGCTCCGAGGGCCCTCTGGCAGGACGGCGAATGGTGGTTGGAATTCGGGCAGGTCTTCGAGGTCGTGCGCACCGGCGAGGTCAAGAAACTCTTCGGTTTCGAAAAGCAGAGGATGAACCTCGCCATGGCTCCGGCGGACATCGGCGCGAACAGCTCGGACCCCGAGGAGATGAGCTTGAAGGAGCTCTACCTGACCATGCGAAACGCCGAGAAACAGGGAAACGACGTCGGAAAGATCTGGATGCTCTTCAACCTTCGCATCGCGGTTCCCTGGGCGAGCGTGGTGCTCGTCCTCGTGGGCGCCTCCGTCGGAAGCCGCCCGCAACGGGCGAGCTCCAGCATGGGGCTCGGGCTCTCCGTCGTGATCGTCTTCGCGTACTACGTGATCATGTCGTTCTGCAAGTCGCTCGGCGAAGCCAATTTCATTCCGGGCGTGCTTGCGGCATGGATACCCAACGCGGTCTTTCTCCTGATTGGCTCGATCCTGGCGAACCGCGCGAATCGATTTGCCTGAAAAAAACGCCCCGCAGAAGACGGAGTCGTCTTGAGAGGGGCTTTTGCCGTACACATGTTTTTTAAGGAGGTTTTCTCATGTCCGTTGCTCTGATCGCCGGCGAGGGAACTCTGCCGGAGGAAATCGCGCGTCGAATGGCGGGAAACGGCTGCAAACCGATCGTCTACGCCCTGCGCGAGAATTGTGACGGGTTGGTCGGCAGTGCGAGCGAGATCCTGCCCGTATGGCGAATGGAGCTCTCCGCGACGCTGAAGGACATGGCCGCGCGGGGCGTGAAAAAGGTCCTGTTCGCCGGGCTCGTCCCCAAGACCCTGATGTACCGTTCGGCCATGATGGACGAGACGGCGCGCTCCCTGCTCTCCTCCCTCGATGTGAGGGACGATCACTCCCTTCTCGGCGGCATCGTGAGGTTCTTCGAGCGGGCGGGGTTCGAGGTGATCGGCTACAGAGACATCCTGAGCGATCTTCTCGCCACGGAGGGACGGATCGCGGGACGCGAGGCGACCGAAAACGAGATGGACGACGTCTTCTACGGGGTCGAAATCGCCCGCGTCGTCCTTCCTCTCTCCTTCGGGCAGAGCGTGATCGTGAGCGGAAAATCCGTCGTCGCGATCGAGGCGATGGAGGGGACCGACGCCGCCATTCTCCGGGCGGGCTCGCTCTGCAAGGAGGGTGTGATCGTGAAGATGATGAAACGCGGACAGGACGAGCGCTACGATATCCCCGTCGTCGGACCGCAGACCCTGCGTCTGATGGCCCGGGCCAGACTGACGTGCCTTGCCCTGCAGACGGGCCGGACCATGATTCTCTCGCCGGAGGCGTTCGCGAAGGCGGCCGAGGAGGAGAACCTCTCGGTCGTCGGCGTCGATTATTGATGAGAGGCGACGGCTCCCTGTTCGTGAGCGCCGGAGAGGTATCCGGCGATCACTATATCGCCAGGGTCGTTGCGGCCCTGCGCGAGAAGGGATTCGACGCGCCGATATACGGTCTCTGCGGGGCGGAGAGCCGGGCGGCCGGCGTCGATTGCCGCTGGAGGTCCGAACGGTTGCACCTGATCGGCGTCTCCGAGGTGCTTTCGGCGCTTCCCGGTCTCTTAAGCCTGAAGAGGGAGATACAGGAGGATGTCGTAAGACGGCGTCCGTCGGTCCTGCTGCTCGCGGACAGCCCCGATTTCCACATGCCGCTCGTCCGGGCCCTGCGGCGCGACGGTTACAGGGGACGCGTTCTTTACATTTCACCTCCGTCCGTTTGGGCGTGGCGCAGCTACAGGGTGCGGGAGCTGGCGCTTCACTTCGACGAGTGCCTCCCCCTCTTCCGCTTCGAACACGATTTTTTGCGGGCGTCCCGCTGCGCCAGCCTCTGGCAGGGGCATCCCCTCGTGGAGGACTTCTCGCACTTCGTGCCCGACAGGGGGGCCGTCCTGGGCGGTATCCGCAACGCGAAAGCGGGGTTCGACCCAGAGAAGATCGTGGCGCTTCTCCCCGGAAGTCGACGCGGGGAGATCGAGCAGCTCTGTCCGATCCTGGAGGCGGTGTATCGTTCCCTCGACGGGGCGGGGTGTTCTCCGGTCTTCTCCGTCGCGCCCGGCCTCTCCGACCGGGCCGAGGGTTTTTTGAAGGGGCGCCTTCAGGCCGAAGGACTGCGATACTACGAGGGACCGGGGCGCAATCTGATGGAGGTCTCGCGCGTCGCAGCCGGTTCGAGCGGAACGGCGACCGCGGAGGCCCTCCTGCTCGGCCGTTACATGGTCGTGATGTATCGGCTGCGCCCGTTGTCCGCCCTGATCGGGAAGATGTTCCTGCGTCACCTCTTTTTCGCCATACCGAATCTGCTCGCCAAAGAGATGTTCTACCCGGAGCTGATTCAGGAGGCGGCGACGGCTGCGGCGGTGGAGCGGGAGCTTATGGCCTGGCTTCGCGACGAAGCGGAAAGGAAGAAAAAGGAGAAGAAGATGAAGGAGCTCGTCGAGCGGATGGGAAGACCCGGCGCTTACGATTTCTGGGCGACGCGGGTTCTGGAGGCGCTCTCTTGAAAAATCGTCTCGAGAGTTTTCGTCCGTATCTGCGCCTTCTCGCCTACTGCAAACCGTACAGGCGGAGGCTTCTGCCCGCGCTTGTCTGCATGGCGCTGTCGGCCGTCTTCGCGATCATCCCCCCCTGGTTGATCAAGGACGTCGTGGATGACGTCCTGATCGCAGGGGACGCGCTGCTTCTCAACGTGCTTTCGGTGGGGGTCCTGATCCTTTATGTGATGAAGGCGGCGTTTGGGTACGGGCACATCTACCTGATGACCTGGGTCGCCCAGAAGGTGATCATCGACATCCGACTCGAACTCTACGAAAAGACGCAGCGTCTGTCGTTCGGACTCCTCTACCGAAAGAGGATGGGCGAGTTCCTCTCGCTCATCACGAACGACGTCGCGACCCTTCAGACGATCCTTTCGACCGCCGTGGTCGACCTGATCGTCCAGAGCGTGACGTTCGTCGGCATCCTCTGCTTTCTCTTCCTTCTCAACTGGAAGCTGATCCTCTTCGCGTTTGCGATCCTCCCTTTCGCCGTGTTCGTCATTCACAAGGCGTCCTCCAGACTCCGGCGGGTCGGGGGACAGATACAGGAACAGCTGGCGAGGCTCTCGGGGATCGCACAGGAGTCGCTGTCGTCGATCCGGATCGTGCGGGCTTTCGCGACCGAACGGTTGGAGTTCCGTCGCTTCGAGGAGCAGAGCCGAAGCCACTTCAAGGTCCTGATCAGCGGCACGCAGACCCGGGGCCTTCTCGAGGGGTTCGTCGAGGTGATCCTCATGGCGGCGCTCGCACTGATCCTCTGGATGGGGGGGCGCGAGGTCCTTGCGGGACGAATCACCCTCGGCGGGCTCATGGCCTTTCTGATGTACCTGGGGCTTCTCGTGCAGCCCGTCCGCACGATATCCCGCGTCGTCGCCACGCTGCAACAGGGCATCGCGTCCGCCGACCGTATCTTCGGCGTGCTCGACGAACGGGACGAGGTCTCTCTTCCCACCTCTGCCGTCATGCCCTCTCCCATGCGGGGGGAGATCGTCTTCGAACACGTCTGGTTCGCCTACGACGCGGAGCGTTGGGTGCTGAGGGATCTCCAACTGCGAATCGCGCCCGGAGAGAGGGTGGCGATCGTGGGCTCGACCGGCGCGGGCAAGTCGACGATCGCGGATCTCCTGCTGCGCTTCTACGATCCGTCGAGGGGACGAATCCTGGTGGACGGCGTCGACCTCCGCACGATCGATCTCTTTCGCTATCGGCGGCGGATCGGCGTGGTGCCGCAGGATCCGGTCCTCATGAAGGGCTCCATCGCCTACAACATCGCCTACGGCTTCGACGGAGCGACACCCGAAGGCATTCGTGCGGCCGCCCGCATGGCGGGGATCGACGATTTCGTCTCCTCGCTTCCGGACGGGTACGACAGCGAGATCGGCGAACGGGGGGTCACCCTCTCCGGCGGCCAGCGACAGAGAATCGCCATCGCGAGGGCCGTCGTGAGAAACCCGGCGATCCTTCTGATGGACGAGGCGACGTCGTCTCTCGACGCCCTGGTCGAATCGCAGGTGCAGAGCGCGATGAACGAGGCGGCCTCCGGCCGGACGTCGCTCGTGATCGCCCACCGGCTTTCCACCGTTCGGGAGTCCGACCGGATTCTGGTGCTCCGCGAGGGAACGGTGGTCGAGGAGGGAACCCACGACGCCCTCGTCGAAGCGAGAGGCGTCTACTACGATCTCTACTCCCTGCAGAGCGGAAACGCCGATGCCTGACCTTTTGAGCAGCTATCTCCGATATGCGCGGGGAGAGAGCCCTTCGTTCTTTCCGTGGGGCGTCCTGAACCTGTTCGGAAAGATCTTTCACCCCTTCATGTGCCTGCGAAACGCCTTCTACGACAGGGGGATCTTCCGCAGCATGGACCCCCCGGTGCCCGTCATCAGCGTGGGAAACCTCTGTCACGGCGGTACCAACAAAACTCCGATGGTCGAGATGATCGCCCGCAAGTTGATGGGGCTCGGCCTCTCCGTGGGGATCGTCAGCCGCGGATACGGCGGTGCCACTCGAAAGCCTCTCTGGGTCGGGCAGGATGAATGGAGCTCCAGCCGGATGGCGACCGGGGACGAGCCTCTGATGCTGGCGAACCGGCTTCCGAAGGCCATGGTGGTCGTCTCCCGGGATCGGTACGAGGGAGTTCAAATGCTTCACGACCTCGGGGCCGAGGTCGTCGTGGCGGACGACGCGTTCCAGCACAGGCGCATGGGACGCGATCTCGACATCGTCCTGATCGACGCGACATGTCCCTTCGGAAACGGAAGGCTCTTTCCCGCCGGCATCCTGCGGGAGTGGAAGGAGTCACTCTCCCGCGCCGGGCTCGTCATCCTGACCAAGGTGGAGCAGGCCGGCCCGGAGGCGGTCGCCGGCATCAAATCGGAGCTCGGCCGGTGGGTCCCTTTCGACCGGGTTTTCACCGCCCGGATCGGGCTCGATTCCTGGATGGTCATGGAGCGCGGCGTGTTGAGGAGGTACGAGACGGAGCGGGGGGCCCTCGCGCCGCGCGGCGGGATGCTGGCTTTCTCCGCCATCGGGCACCCGGACAGCTTTCACAGGTCTCTGGAGACCTTCGGTGTGGAGATTCTGGAGAGCCGCGCCTACCGCGATCATCACTCGTTTGCGCGGGGGGACATCGACGAGCTCGAACGCAGGGCCTCCGAGCTCGGTGCCTCCGGTTTGGTCTGCACGGAGAAGGATCTGCACAACATGCCGGAGGACCCCTCCACCGCCCTGCCCCTCTATATCCCCCGGATCACTGTTTCGATGGACGACGAAGAGCGCTTCTGGAGCGCTTTTGCCGGTGCGCTTCGTCCGAAGCTGGTCGTCGCCTCCAACGGCTACGGCGAGGACGCGATGGGAGCGCTGCTGGCGCATCGGCTCCGCCTGCGCTTCGAGAAGGCGAAGATATCGGCCTTCACTCTGGTGGGGAGCGGCAAGGCATACCGCGAGCGGGGTCTCGACGTGCTCTCTCCGCCGTCCGAGATGCCGAGCGGCGGCATCGTCAAATACTCCCTGCGCGCCCTTCTGCGGGACATCCGGCACGGTCTGCGCAAGGACATCGAAAAGCAGATCGTGGCCTGGCGCCTCTTGATCGGTCGAAGCCGAGCGCCGATATGCGTCGGCGACGTCTATCTGATGGCGCATACACTCTGGGGACAGGGGCTGTCACCGCTTCTCCTCGCGACGGCCAAGAGCGTCCGGTTGAGAGGACACGGTTTTTACGAGCGCTCGCTGATGCGCCGGAGGGCCGTGAGGGTCTGGACGAGGGACGCGGAGACCGCCGAGGATCTGAAGAAATATCGCGTCGACGCCGTATTCCACGGGAATCCGATCATGGATCTCGCGCTGGATACCTCCGACGGAGACGACGATCCGTGGAAAGAGGAGGTTCGTCCCCGTATCATGCTCCTTCCCGGCAGCCGCCCCAGGGCCTATGGAGATGCGATCATGCTGCTGGAGGCGGTGAAGAGGCTGGACGAGCGCAGAGATTGTTCCTACCTCATGGTGCTCGCCCCGACGATCGACCGGGAGATGCTGCTTGGCGGTGTTCCCTACTCCTGTGACGAGGAGGGGAGGATACGGGTCGGCGGCGCCAGGGTTTCGTTTTATTCCGGCCCCATTGCGGTCGCGGCGAAACGATCGAATGTCCTGATCGGTCTGGGAGGGACGGCGAACCAGGTATCCGCGGGCCTCGGCGTTCCGATCGTCTCGATCATAGAGCGGGGCAAGCTGGTTCAGAAGAAACTGCTCGGCGGTTCGGAGATCCTCGTGCCGCCGACCGCCGAAGCGCTGGCGGACGCGGTGTTCGATCTGCTGAACGACCCGCCGCGGATGAACGAAATGGCGCGGATCGGGATCGACCGGATGGGCGGTCCGGGCGCGATCGATGCGGTGATCGAATACGCGGCGAAGGAGATGGGCTGGGAGGCGCGTCACGGGCTCTTCGAGATCCTGTCGTCCGCGTGGATGACGGATACGGAGGAAACGGCGTCGAACGTCGGATATAATGATCGTGATGAAAAACCGGAGGAGGCCTGGCCGGGATGAACGACATCGGAGAAAAAAGGAAAGAAGGGGAAGCGCTTCGCCGGGAGGCGGAGGCTGTCCGTGCGGTCGAGGTAGGAAAGGACGGCGCCGTCGAGGGCGTTTCGATCGGCAAGGATCGTCTCGTCGTCGTCGCCGGTCCCTGTATGCTCGAATCCCTCTCCCTCGGGATGGAGGTGGCCGGACGGATGCGGGCGCTGTGTGCGGAGCGGGGCTTCGGGTATGTTTTCAAGGCCTCGTTCGACAAGGCGAACCGGACCTCGATTCACAGCGAGAGAGGGCCTGGCCTCGAGCGAGGCCTTGCGTGGCTGGAGCGGATACGCCGGACGGAGGCTGTCCCGGTCGTGACGGATATTCACGAGTCCCATCAGGCGCGCGTCGTGGCGGATGTGGTGGACATGCTCCAGATTCCGGCCTTTTTGTGCAGACAGACCGATCTGCTCGTCGCGGCTTCGAAGACGGGCCGCCCGCTCAACGTGAAAAAAGCCCAGTTCCTCTCGCCGGAGGACATGAAGAGCGTCGTCGGCAAGTGCACGGAGGCGGGCGCCTCGGGGGTCGTCCTCTGTGAGCGGGGGAGCATGTTCGGGTACAATCGGCTCGTCGTCGACTTCCGCTCGCTTCCGATCATGCGTTCGTTCGGCTGTCCGGTCATGTTCGACGCGACCCACAGCGTGCAGCTTCCGGGGGGCATGGGTACCGCAAGCGGCGGAGACCGGCGCTTCGTCCCTCCGTTGCTGCGGGCCGCCCTCTCCATCGGGGTGGACGCGGCCTTTCTGGAGGTTCACCCGAATCCCGACGAGGCGAAGAGCGACGGGCCGAACATGGTCCCTCTGGATCGAGTGGAGCTCCTCCTCGACGAGATGGCGCGCGTGGATGCGCTGACGAGGAACGGCCTGGGTTTTGCGGATACGAATCTGTTGAGTCGAGGTGAGTGCGATGGAGTTTGAGAAGGGTTTCTCCGCGGTTCGCCCGGAGCGTCCGGCCGGCGCTGTTTCGGACGAGGAGCTGTTGGAGATCGGCAGGGGGGTCCTGCGAGAGGAGGCGCGCGCGATCGAACGCGTTGCGTCGCGTCTCGGCGACGAGCTTCTGCTCGCCGCAAAGCTCGTCACCTCGTGCCGCGGCCGCGTCGTCGTCACGGGGCTCGGAAAATCCGGCCTCGTGGGGAGAAAGATCGCGGCGACCTTTTCGTCGCTCGGAATACCGGCTTTTTTTCTCCACGCGGCGGAGGGTGTGCACGGAGATCTGGGGATGGTCTGTCCGGAGGACGTCGGGCTCTTTATCAGCAACAGCGGGGAGACGTCGGAGCTTCTCTCCCTTCTGCCCTATTTCCGGCGCATCGGCGCGTCGGTCGTCGCGATGACCGGAAGAAGCGCCTCCTCCCTCGCCCGAGATTCGGACATCCTTCTCGATACGGGAGTCGAGCGCGAGGCGGATCCGCTCGGGCTCGCGCCGACGAGCAGCACCGCCGTCCAGATGGCCGTGGGCGACGCGCTCGCAGGGATCTCGACGACGTTGCAGGGCCTGCGGCAGGAGGACTTCGCCCTCTTCCACCCCGGGGGGGCGCTTGGCAGAAAGCTGCTGCTCAAGGTGCGCGACCTCATGGGGGCCGGAGACGCTCTCCCGTTGACGTCCGTTTCGTCCACCGTGAGGGAAGCGCTCTTCGACATCACCAGCCGGGGGTACGGCGCGACCGTGATCGTCGGCGGAAGCGGCGAGCTTCGCGGCATCTCGCAGACC
>DAIPHL010000057.1:0-12559 GCA_036771375.1 Synergistaceae bacterium
GGTCGGCGAGACATAGACCACAACAGCCAGAACAACGACGGGCAACGCACCGAGCCGCACCGCCGACGAAACGGCGAGCAGCGCCCGGGTCGCGAACGGCAGGGCCTTCCCCGACTCCACCACGATGCTCGTAAGCTGCGGGACGACGTATGTGATCAAAAAAACCACGACGCACAACCCAACGGCGAGCATGAGGATGGGATAGGTCAGGGCGGACTGTATCTTTCTTCTGATGGCGATCTCGCTCTGAAGCAGATCGGAGGCCTTTTCCAGGATGTCGGGCAGAGAGGAGGAGCGCTCCCCGGACTCCACCATGCCGACCAGAAAATCGCGGAAAACCCCTGTCGCCTTCATCGCGTGCGCCAACGAACGCCCCCCCTCCACCGACTCACGCAGCTCCGCGTAAAGAGGCTTCAGTTTCTTGTCGCGCGTCTGGCGTCCCAGCAATCCCAGAACCTCCGTCAGGGAGAGCCCGCTTCTGAGAAACGCGGAAAGCATCGAACAAAAGAGGTGTTGATCGGTCGGTTTCAGGTTTCTCGAACGCAGCTTTTCACCCTTTGTCCGCTCAGGCTCGACCGAGACCGCGACCAGTCCTTCGAGCTCCAGCATTCGAAGCAACCCGTCCTCGGTCTGGGCCTCCCTGCGAAGCGTTTTCACGACGCCGGCGGTGTCGTATACCTTGATCTTGAAAAGCGGCAAGCTAGACCTCTCCCACCACGCGGATCATCTCCTCCGGCGTCGTCATCCCGGAGGCGACACTCCGGGTCCCCAGCTCCAACAGCGTCCTCATGCCGTTTCTTACAGCGATCTCCCGGAGAGAAGCGACGGTCGCACCGGCGGAGATGGCCTCGGCCGCCTCCGGCGTCACGTCGAACTGTTCGTAAAGACCAAACCTTCCCCTGTATCCGCTCCCCCGACAGACATCGCAACCGCGACCCCGAAAGGCTCGGTCTACTCCATATTTTTTCAGCGAGGCCGGCGCTTCGACCGCTTCGGAACAGTTCGGACAGATCCGTCTGACGAGACGCTGCGCCACGACCCCCAGCAGAGAACCGGCGATCAGATACGGGTCCATCCCCATGTCCACAAGGCGGGAAACCGCACTCACCGAATCGTTGGTGTGCAGCGTCGACAAGACGAGATGCCCGGTGAGAGACGACTGCACACCGATATGGGCAGTCTCGAAGTCTCTCATCTCTCCGATCATGATGATATCCGGATCCTGCCGCAAAATCGAACGGAGGGCCGTCGCGAACGTCACGCCGGCCTTTTCGTTGACCTGAACCTGTCCGACGCCGGGAAGGTCGTACTCGATCGGATCCTCCACCGTTATGATGTTGACCTCCGGACGGGCGAGCGCCTGCAAAATCGCGTAGAGCGACGTGCTCTTTCCGGAGCCGGTCGGACCCGTCAGAAGGATCATGCCGTGCGGATGACGGATCAGCGTGTCGAGCTTCTCGGACTCCTCCGGGGCCATGCCGAGGTCGGCGAGGGAGAGAAGGCCGCGCGCCTTGTCGAGAAGACGCATGACGATCCTCTCTCCGTGCTGTGTCGGAAGAGAACTCACCCTGATGTCGACAGCGCGGTCGCCGAGCGCGATGCCAATCCGACCGTCCTGTGGGATGAAGCGCTCGGCGATGTCCATCTTCGCCATGACCTTGATGCGGCTGGTAACCGGGGATTGATGTCCCTTCGTGAGCTCGTATCTGTCGTGAAGTACTCCGTCCACACGATAGCGGACGAGCAGCTTCTCCTCGAACGGCTCCAGGTGGATATCCGTCGCGCGCTCCTTGACGGCCTCGAGCAACATGCCATTCACCAGTTTGATCACCGGGGCGTCGACGGTGTCGCTCAAGACCTCCTGCCTCGCAAGCTGGGAGAGGTCTTCGACCGACTCGATCGCGTTCAACGTGTCCTCGGCCACCCCGCTCTTCAAGTCGTAAAGCGTCCGAATGAGAAAGGAGATCGAATCCTCCGGGAAGATCTCCACTCGAACACCCCTGCCGGAGCCCATGGCCAGTATCTGAGCGTCCGGGACGGACGCGAGACTGGCGGCGGCGACCACCATTCTCTCGTCGTCGAGGTCGATCGGGATAATCCCCTTTTCCCGCAGCGCGTCGAGGCTGACCCCCTTGGGGATGAGTTCGAGCACCCTCTCGGCGGAAGGAAGTTTCGAAACGCTCCGTCCGGCTTCCATGACGATCAACGATTGTCGTTCCCGTTTCGAACGGGAGGGAGATCCTCGCTCTTCCCGTCTTTCATCCGCATCATGTCGTTCGTCACGCCTTCCTTTTTGTTCGACTTGAGGAACTGTTCGTAATTTTTCATGATCGTCTGCGTCTCCCCCTCGCTGAGGCCGTGTCCGCCGGTCGTCACCTCGATGGTGGCGTCCGTCGCCTGCTGCGGTGTGGCGATGATCTTGGGAGTGAGGAAGACCATCAGGTCGACCTTCTCCCTCTGGCGCTCCTGCGACGTGAAGAGATTTCCGATCAGCGGGATGTACGAGATGCCCGGGACACGGTTCTTCAGGGTTTTCTCGACCTCTCTGATGAGACCGCCCAGAATGATCGTCTCGTTGTTGCCCACGATGACGTTCGTCTTGATGAGGCGTTTGGAGGTGACCGGCGTCGCGGCACCCGACGTGCTCAGGACCTCTTCGATCGTCTGTTCGATGTCGAGCGCCACGAGGTTTCCGCTCCTTATATGCGGGGTCACCTTCAAGATGAGCCCGGTGTCCTTGTACTCGTAGCTGCTCTGGACCGCGGCTGGGTTGCTCACATCCGAGAGCTGCCCCTTGAGCTGAGGGATGACCTGTCCGACCTGGAGGGCGCTCGGCATGTTGTCCGTGCACATGAGCCGCGGCATCGACAGGACGTTGATGGCGTTGAACTGATTGAGCATCTTGATGTAGGCGTAAACCAGCCCCATCCCCTTGATGCTGGTCGTGGTGATCGCGTTGCCGTGCGCGTCGTAGTGTATCTCCTCTTTTTTCGTCATCTCCGTAAACCACTGCATGAACTGGGGAGGGATCCCCGTCGCACCCAACTGTGCGGAGCCACCCATCAGGAGCTTGTTCCCCACGTCGCCGCCCCACGCGGCCCAGTCGATCCCCGCGCTGTTGAGCTTGGTCAGGTTGACCTCCGCAATGAGACCCCGCAGAAGAACCTGTTTCGGCTGGGTATCGAGCTCTCCCAGAATCGCTTGGATCGCCGCATACTGCTCTCTCGAGGCGGTCAGGATGAGGCTGTTCGTCGACAAATCCGGGACGACCGTGGCGGGGAAAACCCCCTTCTGGTCGGGCTGCATCCTGGCCGCCACCGCCAGAATCTGGCTCAGCTGTTCGGAAACCGTCTTCGCGTCCGCGTTTTGTAGTTTGTAGATGTGAAAATTGCCGACCTTGGCCGGTATATCCAGCTCGGTCAGAAGGCGTTCCGCCTCTCTCAAGCCCTGGCGCGGCCCGACGAGAATGACCTTGTTGCTCCGTTCGTCACCGATCGCGATCAGGGAGGCGAGCTTCGAGGACGCGTCCTTCGCGATGGCGTTGAGATGTCCTTCCGCCAGCTTCGCCGACGTATGATTGAGAGAGATCGCCTTGATCGTTCGGATGCTGTCCGGGGCATCCAGCGCCCGGATGATGTTCGCGGCACGATTGAGGAGGACGGCTTTGCCGGTAAGCAGGACGGACGATCCATTCGCGAGAGGAACGATGTTGAGGCCGGGCGCGCCGACCTTGACGGGATCGACGACATAGCCCGCCTTTACGTAATCGAGCGGGACGATCTGGGTGACCAGCTGTTCGCTCGGCATCACGCTCTGGGGTCCCTTGACGACATCGTTCCGGGTCGTCGGTCCGGCGCTCAAAGGCAGGACCTTGGAATAGCCTCCCATGGACTGCAGTGACAGTCCGTTCATCTCGAGGATCGAAAGCATCACCTGGCGGGCCTCCCGCAGGGAGATCGCCCGAGGGGAGACGACGGAGACGGATCCCTTCACACCCGGATCAACTACGATATTCTCGCCCAGCAACTCGGACATGAAACGGATGAACTGGATGATCTCCAGGTCCTTGAAGTTGAACTGGACCCGGCCGCTTGCCCTCATCCTCTTGGCCGCCGTGATCAGGTTCTGCTCACTCTGCTCCGCTCCATTCGCTCCCTCCGCGCAGTACGCGCACGAGCCCGAAAAAGCGATCGAAACGGACAGGAGCACCATCGCCAGAAGTTTATGGGTCGTTCCTATGCGCTTTATCTTCACCTGCTTCACTCCTCGATTCTCTTATTTTTTATCGCCGGAAAGGACGTCGGCGAGGTTTTCTGAATGCGGAACGAAGAGCGTCACGGACGCACCTCGTCTTGTCACGGTCAACTCCCGCCAGCGCAACTGTTTCGACTGCAACGCCTCCATATCGCCCGAGCCCAGCCTGCGCTCGCTCTCCAACATCAGCTTGTCGATATCGATCGCTTTGTCCGCCCAAAGAGGCGATTTTTTCTCCTCCAACTTCCAGCTCACATCGTCGCTCACACCGAACGACCCCGCAGTCGGATTCGCCAGGACGAAGGTCATCACGGCGTTCGCCTCGTCGATCAGGGCCTCCTTCGCTCGAACTCCGACGAGCGCCTTTTCGGAGATCGCAGCCAGCTTCAAAGAGGCGGCGGCCACAAGCCCCATCACGAGGACGGCGATCAGCACCTCGACCAGCGTGAAACCCCTCACTTGACCACGTACCCCAATTTTCCCGGCTCCTTGTCCCTCACAACCTGAAAATCCAGCCGTGCGCCGGTCAACATCGAATTGATCGCGTTCGACAGATTTCCAACATCCTTGATCGTAACGCCGTTGATCCCGGTCAGCGTGTCTCCCTGTTTGACCCCCAACTGCCCCAACAGACTGTCCGGCTGCATCGAGGCGACCGTCATCCCCGACCCGTCCTCCGTGGGAACCAACCGCACCTTGGCGATCTCCCCGTAGGGGTTCATGAGCAATTCGTCGAGGAGCTCTCTCGTGATGGTTCCATCCGCTCCGTTCAGGACCGCCTGTGAAATCTGCGATTCCACCGGTTTTTTCTCGGGAGGAGGCGGCGACTCCACAGGAGGCACCGGCCGGGAAGCGATCCCCTCCCTCGCCCCGCCCGCGGGATTCGAGTAATTCAAGTACAGGGGAAAATTCTCTCCATCCTTCACCAGAAGGACCCTGCCCGTATCGATCAGGGCAAGCGAGTAGCCGTTGAAATCCTGGTCTTTCAAAACGAGCGAAGCGTTGCCCTCCGTTTCGATCCAGGCGCCTATGTTCGGAAGCGTCCCGACCAGATGAAAGGAATCGATCCTCTTGTCGGGCTCGGCCTCTTTCCCCGAGTCCGCCCCCACGTCGAAGGCCGAAAAATTCACGTCGTCCTTTGGGCGTGTCCGGCGCGTCTCGAAAATGCTGGCTGGCCGGCCGGCGATCACCTGGGCGAGCTCCCGCTGTGTCGCCACGGCTCTACCCATGACGTATCCGGAAAGGACGAACGAGACGAGCAGGGAGAGGAAAAGACCGACGATCGCCGCATATACATTTGCGAGAAGGCCGGGAAACGCGCGGCGTCTCACGGGTGAAAAGGGAAAACGTCTCTTTCCTCCACCCAGGCCGGAAATTCGCTCCCATGCGTGCTTCATCGTGCTTCTTGAAAATGTACGGGGGATAGGATTGCCGATCCGCATCTCACTTCAATCTCCATTCACCGGGGCCGACCGATTCGATATACTTTCCGAAAAGAGGGTTGGAGAACATGGTCCCGATGCTCTCGGGCGCTTTCAGCCGCATCGTGCTCCCCGAGATCCCCCCGGAGACCCTGTCGTAGGCGAGGGAACCCCTCATCTCCAGGTCTCCTTCGATCTTCGCACCCGAGATCTTTACGCTCGAGCCGGAGACGGAGAGCTTCGCCCCTCCCCCCTCCAGTTTGAGCACGTTGTCGGGGAAAAGCCTTATCTCTCCCCCGTGGAACGCCACCCAACAGCTGCCGCCCCCTGCAAGCAGACTGGACAGAGGCAGGACGGTGATCGTGATCTCCGGCATGACGGTCCTGAACATCGGCCCCTCGATCGAAAAATCCTTCAACCGGTATTTGGGAAAGACGAGGCCGGAGGACGTCGCCTCCGCGTACGTCATGTACACTCCGTTTTTCGCCGCGAAAAGCCGAATTTTGTCGAGGAGGTAGACGCCCCCCGTTTCCCAGGGGGAGAAAAACCAGATCCCCATCGCGAAAAAAGCGAGCCCGACGAGCACGACGAGGAGAATTCTCAAGGACTTCATCTGTTCTGCTCCAACTGGAAGGTCGCACCCAAAAGACGGTTCTCTCCGACGGGAAGCGCCTTTATCTCGGCGGTTTTGATCTTCAGACCGCGGCTCTCCATGGTCGAGAGCAGCTCCTTCATCTCCGCGCCGTAAATCCGCTCGAGCTGGAGCAGGACGCCGGAGGCATTGGACTGGAGTTGTTGGACGCGGTCACGCATATTGAGCGTTTCGACGATATCCGAGACGAGCGATATGGCGTCCCCCTCGACCGTCTTTGCACCATCGGAGGCAGGAAAAGCCCTGTAACGAACGGCCCGATCGATAATCGTGCCCTTATCCCGCAGGGCCCGCTCCATATTTCCGTCCGCGATCCACACACAGAACAATATGACGAAACCGAGGCCCCAGAGAAGCACCGCCGTCACCGTCAAGCGCAGCAGACGTTTCGACTCGGGCATCTCCTTCAGCTCGCTCAAGCTGATCATCTCTTCCCACCTTTCGCAGATCCCTTCCTCGAGAGTGTTATGTTAAAACGCAACTCTCCGCTCTGTATTTTCTGGATGCTGTCGGTCTTCGTCACGTACCCGGCTTTTTCCATCCGCGTTCTCACGCCCTGGATGGATTCGTTGTTCTTGGCCGTACCCACGATATCGACGTTATCCGAACCGTATTTCATCGTATCCAGACGGATATCCCCGGATGAACCCGCTTCATTCCAGACCGTCGTGATATCCCTCATCGTCGAGAGAAGGGAGGTATCCTGTACCGGACTGCCGGCCGAACGCAGCTTGGCCGCCGAGGATGCCAACGGCTGAGCGGACGCCTCGCCGAACGCGTATTTGTATATGTCGGGCGGCGTCGCGTCGGAGAGCTCCGGCAAAGAGCGCTGCAGATAGATTCCAAGGGTCGCGAACAAAAAGATCGCTCCGGCGAAGACGAGCTTCTTCATCCGGCCGATCAGGGACTCCGCCACCCTCTCCCTCTTCTCCAGAAGATTGGTACCCTTGCCCGAGAGGTCGAGACGCCCGTAGGACGGGCAAGCGGCGAGGGTCCTCTCCCCACAGGACTGAATCTCCTCGTCGGTGAGATCCTTCGCCTTCAGACGCACGAGATGTTCGACGCTTTCGCCCTCGGCCGCGATCAGAGCGAGGAGTGCGTTTTCCTCGTCCTCCAAAGAGCTCTCGGAGGTCCCTGCGACTTTGTAGAAACGAGGCGTCCAGTCGTCGAACCAGACGGTCGTGATACGGCATCCCTCATCCAAGATCACCACGCCGGAGCCCTCCACTTCGCTCGCGAAGGCGAACGCGGCGGGCCAGACCAGATAATCTCCTTGCCCCGCGGAAAGCTCCTCCTCGAGATCCCGGGTCTCGGCCCCGAAGAGCAGACAGACGCTGCCGGACGAGGATTTTTTTCCTGTATGGACGAAAAAGGGGATGACCGAGACATCCCCGGCCCCCTCTCCGAGAAGCGGTCTGAAGCGAATGCGGAGTGCGTCCCGTACCTTGGAGAGCCCCGCAAAGGGATACGCGAAACTCTGAACCGAGAGGTTCCTGAGGGGGTAGAGCAGAATGCGGCAACCGCCGGAGGGCGTCCGCATCGCCTCTCCTTCGCGATGGAGTATGAACGCATATCGATTCGAGCCGATCTTTTTCATCTTACGCATCTATTCTCTCCAGTTGACGATCTCGCATCTTTTGTCCGAGCGTTTCATTATAGCCGTAAAACTGCGTTCGTCGGCGGCCTTTTGTACCTTCACGTTCACGGAAAAATAGATGCTCTTGTACCCTATTATATCCTTCAATCGAGTGATTGCCGCCCTCGGAAAACCGGGAATCTTGATCAGATTTTTCGCGTCGCGGATGACGGCACCGGTTCGATAGGCGACGATCGCCTTCGCGTTGTCCGGCCCGAGATCGGGATCCAAAAGGCCCAGCACCTCCCCGGGCGCGATGTTGACGTTGACGGTGTGATCCCCGTAAACCGAAAAAAACCTCGAGAGCGATAGATCAGACGGCTCGTTCCCGTACAGGAGAACCCGGTCGATCTCGGGCAGATGCAGAAGCTCGCTCAAGTCGCTGACGCTTCGATTGGGGAAGGACTCGTCCTCCCGGCTTCCGACCCGGGGGACCGCATCGCCGTCCAAAAAATCAAGTACGAGCGAAGCCGTGTCCTGTCTGCCGAGCAGCGTCCAAATTTCACGCCACGGGTAGAGGTATTCCTTCCTGACGGTGACGCCGTCCGGCAGGAAGAGATCGTTGATCGGGATCAGTCCTCCCTGGGGAACAATCCGGACGAACACCCGCCATTCACCGAAAGAAAGCATAATGGGAATCGAAGGAGAATACAACGGTTCTCTGGCGGAGTCGAAATCGTTTTTATCGAGCGCGATCCACTCGGACACATTGTCGAACGCGATGACGGCGAGGCTGCGCGCTTCGAGCGCAAACTCCTCGGAGCGGGACCTGCGGACCTCGTTCCTCGCGAAAAGGGCGAACGAAACGGCGGACCCCAGAAGAAGCGTCGCGACGAAGAGAACGGCGACGAGGACAAAACCGCGTTCAGCGCCTCGGCAGCCAGCTCTCATAGGACTTTTCCCTTCCGTCGTACTGCAGGACCATCCGAATGCCCTTCGGCGGACGCCCCTCGTATTCATCCACCCAACCCATGTCGCCGAGGACCGAAAAACGGACGCCGGTCACCCCCGGCAAAACCAGTTTCGGCGAGGCGGCTTTCAAATCATCCTCGACGAATCCGCTCGGCTGGACGTCTTTGGAGAGGACCCACCGATACAGCCCTTCCTCCTTCCCTTCACCGACGATCGAATCCTTTGCGATTCCGTACGCGACGCTGCCGACAGGCAAGCCGGAGTAGCGGGGCGTCATGGTCCACAGAAGCAGAAGGTCGTCCCCGCGGCTTCCAAGTTTCTCCCTGTGAATCAGCTTCAGCGGCGCTCCGACGTGAAGGAGCGCCATCTCCCGGACATCCGAAAAAAGCCTGTTCACGGCGGTTCGCTCGGCTCCGCTCTCCCTGAAGTCCCGCTGCGCCTCAGCAAGCAACCGAACGGTGTAGACGAGCGGAGCGACCCCCGAGGTGATCACGACACCGGTGATCGCCACCACGATCAACATCTCCACCAACGTAAAACCGGTCTTGCGCCGAGACGAAAGGGCGCAGCAGAAAAAGCGTACCACTACGGCAGAATCTCTCCCGATGCCCCGATGCCCATCGTCCCCGGATCGATATACCTCGCCAACGCCTCGAGCAGTTCTTTGCTTCCAAGCTGACGGCCGTAGCCCAAAAGCTCGAAGAGCAACTTCGAACTGGGCCTTCTCTGAAAGGCCTCGTAAAGCTCCTTTATGCCGTCGGAAAACCTGTCGAAGTCGTTGGTGATCTTTCCGATCTGGATGTTCAGATACGCACGTTGCTCCTTCGCGTCGTCCCGGGACATCAGGAAGGACTCCGCGCGGGCGATCTGCCTTTCCTTTTTCTCTATCGAGCTGCTGACGGCGACGGATCGGTAGAGATTCTTGTCGCCGATCGCACCGCCGGCGAGGAAGAAGAAACCGTACAGGGAAACGACGACCAACAGCCCCCCGAAGGCCCTGTATGCCCTGTCGCTCGTGTCCGCAGTCCACTTGATCGAAGCGGGCAGAATGGAGCGGTTCGCCAGAGCGAAGGCGAGGGACATCCAGACGGCGTTCTCGATTCTGTGAAAGGGCCTGCTGAAAAGGGCGTCGAACCAGAGCAGAAACAACATCGAACAGCCCCATAACGCCTCCGGGGGAACCCGCTCGCCTCGTTTCAACATTCCCCAAAAGCCCCACATCCACCAGAGTGCAAGCGCCAGAAGAAACACCCCGCCGACGATGCCTGTCTCGCAGACCCACTGTATATATTCGCTGTGGGCCCAGAAGGTAAACTGCCAGTGATACTCGGAGTCTTGCCTCAGCTCCGGGTGTTTTTCGAAGAGCAGGCGCTGCCCGTCCAGGAAATTCCATTTATACTGCCCAAGCCCCACTCCGGTGACGGGCTTTTTCAAAAAAACCTCCTGGCTGACCCGCCAGATGCTGATCCGGCTCCCGACCGACGTCGGGTTTTCGATCATGTCCTTCATCTTGCTGACCAGGGCGTTTCCCCTGTCGGTCCCGATCTGCGCGCTGACGAAGAGGAGCAGCGCGAGGAAGAGCACCACCACCCCGAAGAGCTTGAAGGCTCGTTTGGCCGCCTTCCACTCGCCGGTTCGGCCCAGACAGAGCATCAGGACGAAAAAAGCCACGAGAAGGGAGAGGATCGCCCCACGGGCCGTCGAACTCCAAAGTCCCCAGGAGTTGACCGCGAGGAGGAATAGATTGCCGATCACGAGAGGAAGCCTGTTTTTCGACGCAGAGCCTTTCTCCTCGCCCACGTACGAGAGGTGCAAAAAAAGACAGTTGAGAACCGCCATGGCGGTCCAGAGCCCGAACATCTCCTGCTGGGCGGTGTTTCCGATATAGTTTCCCGGTACGTTCAGAATGAAAGGAAATCCCTTGTTCAGGTTACGGATCAGAAGCTCGGCGAAAAGGACGTTCGTGGCGGCATTCAGGTTCCCTCCCCAGAGCAGAAGCCGATGGAAGCGCCCCCCCGGACAGAGACGATAGGCGATGACGTAGACCGCGAAGAGAACGGCGAAGAAAAACCACTCCTTGACGTAGGTGGAGATCGAAGACATCCCGACGACGAACGGCTGTACCGTGAGCAGGACGATCAGAAACAACCAGGCCACACCGAAGGGGTCGAGGGAGAACTCGAAACGCTTCGCTCCGTACCGCAGAAGCTGAACGCCCATGACCAGGGCAAGCAGGCCGACCGGGGCCATCGTGTAGATCCATTTCCAGAGGTGAAGCGTGTCAAACCAGTAATAACCGGAAAAGACGAGGTTCGGGAGAGCGAAGGAGACGAGAAAAGCAAAGGAAAGCAACGACTCGGGGACGAGTTTCCCCACACGCTCCGGCCTTCCGGAGCCCGACCCCTTGAATTTCGCCTTGGGGGTGGTGTTCCCCCGTGTCAATGAAGCCACGTCGATCAACCCCCCGTGCGATTCAGAAGATCGACGGTGATCTCGACCACGAGCGAGCTCTGATTCATCTCTTTGACCTGCCACTGTGCGGCCATGCCCTGCCCCCGATGTTTGTTGATCAGATCGGCAAGGTCGTGCAACAGTTCCCCGGCGGGACCTTCGGAGGTCTCCCTGTTTTTTTTGCCCGACCGCCTGGCGCTTCTCGATCCACTCCGTTCGCCCCAGCTCTCCGACAGGTTTTCGACGGCACGGGCGCTCAAGTCCTCGTCGATCGCCTTCTGCGCCAAAAGGCGCTGCTCTTCCATCGAGAGGCTCAACAGGGAGCGGGCCTGCCGTTCGCCCAGCTTGCCCGCGATGATGAGGTCCTGAACCGCGCTGTCCAGACGAAGAAGCCGCAACTTGTTCGCGATCGACGCTTGAGAGCGTCCCATCCTGCGGGAAAGCTCGGTCTGGCTCCATCCGGTCTTCGAAAGAATGTCGTTGAGACAGAAGGCCTCCTCGATCGCGGAGAGGTTTTTGCGCTGTATGTTTTCGACCAGCGCGAGGATCTGCTGGGTCACGGGCTCGGCATCGACCAGCAACGCCGGTATTTCCGAAAGCCCCGCCCGCTGGGAAGCCCTCAGACGGCGTTCCCCCGCCACGAGCTCGTAGCCCGCGTCGGTTTTCTTCACCAGGATCGGCTGAAGCACGCCGAACTCTTTGATGGAGTCCGACAGCTCGACGATTTCGTCCTCGCCCATCGTCTTCCTCGGCTGGAAGGGATTGGGGGTGATCATGGAGACGGGGATCTTCAAAAGCTCACCCTCGACCCTCTCCGGGGTCCCCCGGACGGAAGGGCTCTCCTTCGATACGGTTGGAGCCTCGCTCTCCCGCGCCACCCGACTCTCCGGAAGAGAGAAGGGGGACGCGTCGAGGGGCTCCGTCAAAAATGCGCTCTCGCCGGGGCCGGTCTCGTCCGGATCCAAACGTCCGGTTTCCGCCAGACCATCTGCGACCTGTTCCGTCTTCTCCAGCGTCTCCACGATGCGCTCGTCTATGCGCCTTTTATTCATCTCGGCATCCGGATTCGAAGCTTCCCCGGACCGATCCTCCCCCTCAGGACTCTTCAGAAACCTCAGGATATCCCACATCTTGTCCGCCATGGCACAGCCCCCCGAATATCGACTCTCGTTCGTCCAAGATCTTTTTCTCCATCGTCGTCGTTTATGATCGATATTATTATATTCGCCGACC
>DAIPHL010000058.1:0-12458 GCA_036771375.1 Synergistaceae bacterium
GGTCGGCGAATTTTGGATTCAAAAGAAACAGAGGTTCTTTATCGGTCTTGTTTACAGCCGTTCTGATCGCGTTTGTCCTCGCCGGAGCGGCGTTCGCCGCGAAGGCTCCCGTGTTGAGAATGGCGACGACAACCAGCACCGACAACACGGGCCTGCTGGACTATCTGGCGCCGATCCTTCTCAAGGACACGGGAATCGAGATTCAGTGGGTCTCAGTCGGGACCGGCAAAGCTCTCGAATATGGGCGCAACGGAGACGTAGATGTCGTCCTGACCCATGATCCCGAGGCCGAAAAGAAGTTCGTCTCCGAAGGTTTTGGCGTAGACCCGAAACAGGTCATGTACAACGATTTCGTGATCCTGGGACCCGCCTCCGACCCCGCGGGAGTCAAGGGCAAACCCGTCGCCGAGGCGTTTGCAACGATCGCCTCGAAATCCCTTCCCTTCGCCAGCCGTGCAGACAAATCGGGAACGCACATGGCCGAGCTGAGGATATGGAAGACTGCCGGCGTACCGAAACCGGACAAGGAAAAGTGGTATATCCAGACCGGGCAGGGAATGCTTGACACGATCAACATCGCCGGAGAGCGCAAGGGATATGTCCTGGCCGACCGTGGAACCTTCATCAAATACGAGGCAAACCACAAGGGAAATCCCCCCGTCGTCATTCTGGTGGAGGGCGACGACTCCCTGAAAAATCAATACAGCGTCATTCCGGTCAACCCTCAAAAACACGCCACCGTGAAACACGATCTGGCCCAAAAATACGCGGAGTGGTTGACCTCGCCCAAGGTACAAGAGGACATCGCGAACTTCAAATTGGAGGGCAAACGGCTCTTCTTCCCCAACGCAAAATAACGCCGATTTCAAACGAGTGGCAGGGAACAGGACAAGATTGTGGATTACATACTCGAGGGTTTCACCCAGGCGTTTGGCCTGATATTCTCCATGAACGAGGAGACGTGGTCGGCCGTTGTCGCCACGGTGAAGCTGACCTCTCTTTCCATGCTCGTCACCCTGCTGCTCGGGCTTCCATTGGGCTTTGCGCTCGGGTACTTCAATTTCCGTGGCAAACGTTTCCTCAGAATGATCGTCGACACGCTTTTAGCTCTTCCGACGGTGGTGGTGGGGCTGTTGGTCTACGCGTTCATTTCGAACCGCGGCCCACTTGGAAGCTGGCGCCTGCTTTTCTCCATCAAGGGCATGGCGATCGGACAGACGATCCTCGCCCTTCCTATTGTGATCGCGTTGACGGCTTCCGCGATAGAAGGGCTCGACAATCGACTTCGAACCACACTGTTGACCCTCGGAGCAAACGGCTGGAGGATGGCCGCTTCCTGTCTTCTGGAGAGCCGCTTCGCCATTTTGGTGGCCGCCATGACGGCGTATGGCCGGATCGTCGCGGAGGTCGGCGTCTCCATGATGCTCGGCGGAAACATCAAATGGAACACGAGAACGATCACCACCGCCATCACACTTGAAACCGGCAAGGGTGACTTCGCCCTTGGTATCGCTCTCGGTATCCTCCTTCTTGCCATCTCCTTCATGCTGAACGCTCTTCTTTCTCTCGTTCGAAGGCGCGTCGATGCGTGACGACGGTCAACACTCCCCAACGGAGATCTACCGCCTTCGAAACGTCCGGCATCGTTACGGCACTCATCCCACTCTGGACATCGACTCCCTCGACCTACCCCGAGGTGGAATAATCGGACTCATCGGCCCTAATGGGAGCGGCAAATCGACCCTGCTCAAGATCCTGGCTTTTTTGGAACGACCCGGCGCCGGGGAAATCCATTTCGACGGAATACCCATCAACGGCAGGGAGCGGGAGTGCCGAAAGGACGCCACATTGCTCCTGCAGGAACCGTACCTTTTGAGACGCAGCGTGTACGAAAACATCTCCTACGGACTGAGATTGCGGAAACTCCGGACAGAAAAAGAGATCGATGGAATCGTCGTTGATTCACTCGAACGCGTCGGCCTGAATTCGAAGGACTTTATGTACCGTCCCTGGTACCGCCTGTCCGGAGGAGAGATGCAGCGTGTGGCATTGGCCTCGCGCCTCGCGCTGCGCACGAAAACTCTGCTCTTGGACGAACCCACCGCCAACGTGGATGAATCCAGCGCCTCGCGAATCAAAGAAGCGGTCCAAAACGCCCGGACGGAATTCGGCACCACCATCATCGTCGCAACGCACGATATGGTTTGGCTTTACGAAGTCGCCGACAGAATCGTCGGTCTCTATCGAGGGCGGCTCATCGGAGACGGTGTGGAGAACATCCTCCGGGGAGCGTGGCACCGTGACGGTCGGCTCATGACTTTATCCCTACGCGGACAGAGGATCAAAGGATATTTCGACTCTCCGGGGCCAACGGTCGAATGCGCCGTATTGAACCCGTCCGATGTTTTCCTTTCGGCCAGGGAACCCGAAAAAAATCCGGTGACCCCCCAAAACACCCTCTACGGTACGATCATCCAGATGTCATTGGAACGTTCGACCGGCAAAATACTTGCCGTTGTCGACTGCGATGGAACCTTCCTGCGTGTTCGCCTTTCTCTCGACGAAAGCCGCAGTCTGAACCTATATCCGGGCGTCTCTTTCTATCTGACTTTCCCCTATCGCTCCCTTCGGTTTCTTTAAGCACCCTTTTGCCGTAATCAAATTAAACCTTTCTCTCTTCCAATTTACATTATCTCGCTCTATACTTTATTCGGCACCTCAAGTGTGTTAAAACCTCGCAGCCGCCTTTTCAAATTCCGACGAACACGTCGTACGCAAAAGGAGTGAATCGGACATGGAAAAAAGTAAAAGCGTGTACATCGTCTCCGAAACAGGCAAGCTCCGAAAGGTCCTTTTGCACAGACCCGGAAAAGAGCTCCGACGCATCACCATTGAAAACAAGGACGAATTCCTCATCGACGAAATCGTCTGGCTGAAAAGAGCCATCGAAAACCACGACGAGTTTGCAAACCTCCTGCGAAAACATGGAGCGGAAATATTTTATTTTCAGGACTGCCTCTGCGATATCGTACAGGATAAAAACGTAAGGAGCGCCTTGCTCGACGACGTGCTCACCCTTGAAACGCATGACGTGAACTTAAACAAAGCCTTGAAAGAAGCCGTCATGGGAATGACGGCCAAAGAGGTCGCCGAAACACTGATCGGCGGCCTGACAAAAAAAGAGGCTCGCGCGTTCATCGGCGCCGTCAAAAGCCTCACGTTTGCGACAGCGAGTGACTCGTCGTTCTTCTTGCGCCCGCTGCCAAATCTTTATTTTCAAAGAGATCCGTTCTTCTTCGTCCGAAGCGGCGTCGTTTTGAGCGCCATGCGCTTTCTTGCCCGACAACGTGAACCCCTCTTCGCGAAGTACATTCTCCAAAATCACCCCCTTTTCGAGGGCGTAGAGATCGTTTTCGGCAACGAAATTAAAAACTGCCATCCACACGTTATCGAAGGCGGGGACTTTCTGGTCCTCAATGAAAACTGCGTCGCCATCGGCATCAGCCAACGCAGCACGGCCGGAACGATACAGGCCATCGGCAGCAGGCTCGCCTCCGTCGTCGGGATCCAAAAAGTTCTCGCCGTCGACATCCCGAAACAGCGCGCCTACATGCACCTGGATACCGTTTTCACCATGGTGGACAAGGACGCGTTCACGATCTATCCGGGTGTCCACAAAAACATGCGGATATGGGAACTCGACTTCGAAGAAAATGGGACGCTTCGAAACATCACCGAGTCTCGAGATTTCTTCGACTGCCTCAAAAAAAACCTTCAGATCGACAGGATTCGCAGCATCGAAACCGGCGGCGGAGACCCATCAGAAGCCTCCCGAGAACAGTGGAACGACGGGACCAACACGTTTGCCATCGCGCCGGGCGTCGTGGTCACATACGAAAGCAACGAAATCTCGAACAAAACCCTTCGTGACAACGGCATCGTCGTCCACGAGATCAACGGCTCGGAGCTCGGAAAAGGGCGGGGCGGGCCTCGTTGTATGTGTATGCCCATCTTAAGGGGGGATTGAAACCGCCCCTCTTCATTCCAAGCCGCAACACATCGGGCGGGAAAAGGCGATTCTCCCGCCCGATGTGTTGGAGTCACTTCGTTCTTTTTCTCTCTACAATCCCGCCTGTTCCGGCAGATCGAAACCATCTCGCAGGAAGTGTGCATCTCCCATGAGGCTGATTCTCGGTACCTTGCCGCTTTGAATCTCCACCACGCTCAAGCTGCAGTTCGCGATCTGGAAGTTCCAAAAGCTCGAGAGCGGAGCGCCGAGGAAATGACAGAGTAGGACCTTGATGACGGCATCGTGGGCCGTCAGGCACACATCGCCGGAGTACTTTTCGGCGATGTCCCCGGCCGCGGCAACGGAACGATCCTGCACCATCCGCAGGGACTCTCCCCCCGTGCCCGGCATCAGGACGGTGTCCGGAAAGCGATGCCAACGCCGCAAGACATCCGCCCAGGACGCTTCCACCTCGGAGGAGAGCAACCCTTCCCACGCTCCGTGATTGATCTCCGTGAGCCTGTCGTCGATTTCGACCGTCCCGACGCCGCACGCATCCGCGATCTTCTGCCCGGTAACCAGGGCACGTTTCAAGGGACTGCTCACAACCGCATCAAAAGGATGTCCGGAAAGATACGAAGCCACCCGCTCCCCCTGGGCAAGTCCGTGCTCGCTGAGATCGGTGTCGATCTGTCCCTGGAAACGCCCTTCTTTGTTCCATCGGGTCTCCCCGTGCCTTACGATAAAAAACCTCATTTGGCATGCTCGCCGTTGAACTTGACGCTGGTCGCCCATATCATATCGCTACCCTGTTCGATCTGCGATATGAGTTCATCGGAGAGATTGCCATCGACCTCCATGACGGCGAGGGCGAGGCCGCTCGCATCCTTTCTGCCCAGCGAAAAATTCGCGATATTCACCTCGACATCCCCGAGGAGTTTGCCGATTCTCCCTATTACGCCGGGTCTATCGTGATTTTGGAATATCAGCAACTGCCCGTGTGGAACAAAGTCGATCCAGTAGTCGTTCATCCTGACGACATGCTGCCGTCCCTCTTCCGTGATCGTTCCGACAATCTTTATCGTCGCATTTTGCGCTTCGACCTCGATTTCGATCACATTCTTGTATGTACGGGATTCTCCGGTGCCTTCCTCTATCGCGATCCCGCGTTCCTGTGCGAGCATGGGCGCGATCATATAATTTACGTCGGGACCGTGTGTCACCTCGAGCATCCCCTTGATCGCTGCGACCGTGTACGGACGCAGCTTGTTGCAAGGTCCATCCTCATCGCAAAGGACATTCCCCCGCAGTGTGATCGAGCACTTCCCGATGGGCCCACCTCCCTTTTCGCTCAACCTTGCGGCCAGGATCCCTATCTTTCTCGCAAGGCGAAGAAAGTTTTTCTGCTTCTCGTTGAGATGCTGCTCCATAAACGGAAGGTTGACCGCATGTTCGTATTGTTCTCCCCGCAAGGCGGCGAGTGCATTCCTGACGGCAATTCGCGCGACTTCCGTCTGTGCCTCCGTCGTGCTTGCGGCGATATGAGGAGTCAGCACAATTCGATCCTCGATCTCCCGGTCAAAGAGCGGATTGTCGGAGGCGGGAGGCTCCTGCGAGTAGACGTCGAACGCGGCTCCGGCGAGACGTCCCTCCTTCAGAGCCTGTGCACACGCCGCTTCGTCGACCAGACCTCCGCGAGCGCAGTTGATCAGATACGAGCCTGACTTCATCGCCCGAAGCATCTGCTCGTTCAGGATACCTCTCGTCTCGCGTGTAATCGGAACGTGAAGGGTGACGACGTCGACGAGCGAAAGGCTGCCCGCGAGATCTGTGACCTTTCGTATTCCGATCTCCTGCATCTTTTTTTCGGAGACATGGGGGTCGTACCCCATGACGTCCATCCCAAAGCCGCGGCAGTGAGAGGCGACCTGGCTGCCTACACGTCCCAGACCGATGACCAGTATTTTTTTGCCGTTCAACTGATGCCCGGAAAAACTCTTGCGATCCCACTTGCCGGCTTTGATGGAGTTGAACGCCTGCGGGGTTTTCCTCACGATCGAAAGCATCAGAGCCATGGTCTGCTCTGCGGTGGCGATCGTGTTCCCGGTGGGGGCGTTTATGACGACGATTCCTCTTCGGCTCGCCTCCTGCAGATCCACGTTGTCTACACCCACACCGGCCCTGGCGATGACCTTGAGCCTGCCTCCGGCGTCGATCGCTTCCTTGTTCATCTGTGTGGCGCTGCGGGTGATGATTGCGTCGTAATCGCCCAGGATGGACAAAAGTTCGTCCCGTTTGATGCCGACCTTGATGTCCGCCTCGACATCGGGTGCATCCTGCAGAATTCGTGTACCCTCCTCGTCGATCTGTTCTGGGATCAAAATACGAAATTTCTGTGGGTTTCCAGTCTTCTCCTCAGCCATATCACTCCGCCTCCCATTCTTTCAGAGCCGCCTGCACGAACGCATTGTCTTTTCTCAGATTTCCCAACGCCGCATAGAGACTTCCCAGGGCAAGCGAGATCTCAGGCCAGTTGAAATCGTGGTAATGGGCCATGCGAATGATCTTGCCCTTCAGCTCTCCCTGGCCCCCTGCGGGGAAAAGCCCCATGCTTTTGAGAGATTTCGATATGATGGAGACATCTCCAGCCGGATGAGAAAACGCCGTCACGCCCGATGAGCGATACGTTTCCTCCTTCACCAGAAGTTCGAAGCCCAACGCTTCGACTCCAGCCGCAAAGGCACGAGCAGATCTCCTGCGCGTTTCAAACCACCTCTCGCAGGCCAAAATCTCGTCGAGGGCACCGTTGAGAGCGTAGTAAAGGGATACGGGCGGTGTATAGGGGTTTTCGGGCGCATCCTTGTAGAGGACTTTTCTCTGTCTTTTGAGATCGAAATAGTAACTGCCGCATTTTCTGTTCTCCAGGACCTTCCAGGCCTTCTCCGACAACCAGACAAATCCCAACCCGGGAGGCGTCAGCAAACCTTTCTGGGAAGCGGTCGCAAGCCCATCGATCCCCCACTCCTCCGGGTAACAGGGCATCGCCCCTACCGAGCTCACGCCATCGATCAACACAAGCGGTCTGTTTTTCTCCGGCAGAGCGGCAAGGATCTCTTTGATCGGATTGGTCACGGCGGTGGAGGTCTCGTTCTGTGTCAGAAGCAGGATCGAACAATCCGGATTCGTCGCAACGGCATCGGCGACGACATCGGGCGACACCCCACAGCCAAACGGGACATCGACGCTCTTGACATCTGCACCGGTCAACGCGACGATCTCACGAAAACGCTCCCCAAATACCCCGCACGACACGGAAAGGACACGCGTATCGGGACCCGTAAAGTTCGCCGCCAGAGCCTCCAGTGAACCCGTCCCGGACGCAGGGAAGATCACGGTTCTCGCGGAACTTTTGAGAAGCCGTCCCAGTTTTTCCTCGATCCCGAGAAAGAGGTCGGAAAATTCGCTTCCCCTGTGTCCGATCAGAGGACGCGCTTCGCTGAGCGAAACCCCGGTTGTCACCGGCACTGGACCTGGTGTAAAAAGATACTTGTTCACATACAACACCTCCACAAAATAATGAAATTGCTTGAATCCGGTAAAACGAATCAATAAAAAAGGAGCCGTTTTTCTCCGGCTCCTCGTCTCCTAAATCGATCTTTTAAACACGCTGTCTTTCAAAAACCCTCGAAGAAGAGAAACCGGTTAAAGCACCAAGAACCTCCTGCCCAATAATAGGAGGAGTACGAGAAGGAAACGGATCCCATTCCCAGATTCAAACAACTCTCGCACGCTTTTTCCGAAACATCGAGATTCATCCAAGACCCCTCTTCCGGTACATCGCATTCCACTTCCACAACAGCTGTCCCGATAACGATCACCGTGTCGATTTATATCATTAAACCGATGAAGATGTCAACATTTTCCTCGAACATATTTTCGAGGAATGGGAGGAAAACTCTCGTTTCGAGCCGGCCACCCCACTCGTTCGACTTTTCACCGCAACTCGCTTGACAAGGCGTCTCCTTTTTCTTAGGATAGTTCCTGGACGGTTCGGGATCACGGCAGATGATGTCGAGTGAAAAGAGGATCGCTCGTAAAACCGAAAACAAGATGCGCAAAGGGCACGAGAACTCGCGGGAAGAGAATTCTCCGTGGGTCGAAGTATTTCGCCAGCGGTCGAAACGTCGTGCAAGGTTCAGGTCACCGATTCGAACGTGATGCCTTGAAACGCCATCTTTAACGAATCCAGGATTTGGAACCTTTGGGGAAAATCCCTTCGGCCGGAAACGTCGACGGGAAACCCCCTCTTTTCTCGGAATCGAGAAAAGAAGCGGGATTCGTTTCATTCACGAGAAAACCGGCATCTACGAATTGCAGCGAGGATCCTGTTGTGATGGCTTTTCGTCCGACTCGTGGGTCAAGTTCATTGATCCGTTTGTTCTTTCGCCCGATTAAAAACATCGTCGAAATCGGAAGGTTGCTTTGAAAAACAGACGAACTCTCATACCCCTTTACGCGGCAGGCCGCGATGTCTGAGACAAGCGGCGCTTGCGACCATAACGGAAGGCGAACCTGTCACCCCAAAAGCGTGGCTTCTTGTCTCGTTGCATCTTCCTCGATCATTTTTTTCGTCATGACCTGCGTTATGATCTACATCAGCTACATGATCTATCGTGATACATTCTACAGCTACAGCAATCTGCTTTGCCTGGGAAGCAACTCGCAAGCTTCGCTTCTCGTAGATGGAGATCTCGTGGAGCACTATGCTGGGACACTTGAAATAGACGATGGTTACAAAAAGTTCGCAGAGAGACTGGACAACCTGGGAACGAGAAGCGGTGCGAAATATTTTTATATCCTTTTCGACAACCACGTCCCAGGCATGTACACCTACATCTATGACTATGATACAAGCCTTGCAAAGCAGGGTGAGGAAAGAAGACATGCCCTCGGGGAGAACGAAAACAAGCAAAATTTCGAAGGAGCGGCAGAGGTTCTGGCGACCGGCAAGGGCTTCGAAGAGGCAAGACGTTACAGAGGAAAGGATTACAAAAACCTGTATTACGCTTATTCACCGATCTTCAACTCCGCGGGCAGAGTCGTGGCATTCCTGGGAACGGACATAGACACCTCTTTCCTGCACGCACAACTTTACCGCTATCTCATCGTAATGTTATCGACTTTCGTCATCGCTTTCATTCTCTTTTTCATGACCTATATGTTCGTCACAAAAGAAATTCTCGTGATCCCGATGACGCATATCACGAAAGATGCCATTCGTCTCTCCCAGGGCGACGTCAACCTGCAACTGCCGAAGGATATCACCCCCAAAAGCAACGAGATATCCCAGCTCGGCAGCGCATTCAAAAGCGTCGCCCGCAGCATCTCCGGCCTGATCCTGGACATCGAGCACATCCTGCAGGCTGTCCGGGAAGGACGCCTCGGGGAACGGACGGATACTTCCGTCTACCAGGGAGATTTTCACCGCATCATTTCCAGAGTCAACGTGACCCTGGACGTCGTCTGCCGCCACTTCGACGCCATACCGGACGCAATCGCCTTCTTCGGACCGCAGAAAACCCTGCTCTACTGCAACGAATCGATGAACGACCTGCTGGTTTCGCTCGGCATGGAAGGGTCCGAAGAACACCTCCTCGCCCAGGTCACCGACATTCTGGACGAAACCGGAGACAAATACGCCTCCTTCCATGAAACGCGATATTCCGGCAATCTCTCCATCAACACGCGGACAGAAGAAGTCCGAAGCTACTCGATCTCTCTTTTGTGTACGTGCCGAAAGCCTGAAACGCCCACGGGGGGATGCGGAGGGAACCATCTCCGGTGCGACAACTCCTGCATGATGCTCGTTCTCTCGGACACGACCACCTTGACCAGGGCAAGAGACGACGCCGAGTTCGCAAACCAGGCGAAGAGCGAGTTTCTGTCACGTATGAGCCATGAAATCAGGACACCGATGAACATCATCCTCGGCCTTTCGCAGATCGCAAAGAACTCGAAGGACGTGGAAAAAACAAATCGATATCTTGAAAAAATCCACAGCTCCTCGCAGCATCTTCTGGGAATCATCAACGATATTCTCGATCTCTCCAAAATAGAGGCCGGGAAACTGACGTTGGAGGAAAAGAGTTTCTCCATCTCCGAAAACGTCGAATTTGTCTTATCCATGATCGCTCCGCGGGCCAAGGAGAAGGGACTGTTCGTCACGCTCGAGACGAGGATCGAAAACGATGTCGTCCTGGGAGACTCCTTGCGTCTCAATCAAGTCCTATTGAACCTTCTTTCGAATGCAGTCAAATTCTCTCATCCAGGGGGGCGAATCGAATGCACTGTGGAGGAACTCCCCCAACGAAAAGACAGGAACGTCTATCGCTTTTCCGTGAAGGATTATGGCATCGGGATAGAAAAAGAGAAAATCGAGAGGCTTTTCAGCCCGTTCGAGCAAGCCGACACGCAGATCAGCCGTACTTATGGAGGCACAGGATTGGGCCTGACGATCTCCAAAAAAATGGTCGACATGATGGAAGGAAAATTCACGGTAAAAAGCGAAAAGGGAAAGGGGAGTACCTTCTCTTTCACCATACAGGTCGGCAGCGTCTTCCGTGAACAGGTTTCGACAGAGGCCGCCCCGGATTTTCCCCCGCGTGATCTCTCGAAGTTCAGAGTTCTCATCGTCGACGACATCGAAATAAACAGAGAAATCGTCGTGGAGATGCTGCGCGGAACCGACGTAAAGATGGACGTGGCCGACTGCGGAGAAAGAGCACTCGAGATGTTTGAAGCTTCCCCTCCCCACCATTACGACGTTATCCTCATGGATATACAGATGCCCGGTATGGACGGATGCGAGACCACGGCCGCGATACGTTCCCTTCCACGCGCTGATGCCTCTTCCGTCAAGATTGTCGCAATGACCGCAAACGTCATGAGAGAAGACATCGAAAGGGCCCTATCCGCCGGCATGAACGGTCATATCGGGAAACCGATCGACAGCGCAAAACTGATCCTGACAATTGAAGAGATCTAGGACAAAAGATAAAAAACTTGTTGCCATGAAATTATACATGGCGGTCGTCGAAGAGGTCGGCCGCCATGCATAGAAGAGAGGTGAAGAGAAACAGTTGGTGCTAGTCTATAAGCAGACTATAGACTACTTATTTGCGAGGGGGCCCCTCGTACATCCGCAGAAGCTCCTGCGCGGCCCCAGTCGCCGACAGTTCGCCCGCGACAACCCTTTGCTCTACGACATCGCGACTCGCTTCGACCGCAGGACATCTGTAGAACTTCTCCCGAAGATGATCCTCAACCATCGTGTAAACCCACGAAAGCGTCTGTTGTCTGCGCCTTTGCAGAAAAACCCCGGACGCCTTGACATGGTCCATAAAGTCCAGGACGACCTTCCATATCTCGTTTATCCCCGTTTTCATCACGGACGAGCAGGTATACGCGCGCGTCGTCCATCCCTCCGTCGCCTGTCTCAGGTAGTGCAGAATCCTGTCGTACTCCACCCGGGTGGCATCGGCCTTCAGTTTGTTGGCCCCATCCGCCTTGTTCACCAGAATCGCATCCGCAAGCTCCATGACCCCTTTTTTCATGCCCTGCAGCTCGTCTCCGGCTCCTGTTATGACCAAAAGCAAAAAGAAATCGACCATCGAGCGAACCGTCGTCTCGCTCTGTCCGACTCCGACCGTCTCGACCAAAATGACGTCGTACCCGGCCGCTTCGCAGAGGAGAAGAGTCTCCCTGCTTTTTCGGGTCAATCCACCCAAAGTACCTCCCGAAGGGGAAGGGCGAATAAAGGCATTTCGTTCCTTCGCCAGATTCTCCATCCTGGTCTTGTCACCGAGAATACTCCCCTTGGTAACACTGCTGCTGGGATCCACGGCAAGTACTGCAACTTTATGCCCTTTTTCGCAGAGGACACAGCCGAGTGCTTCGATGAACGTACTCTTTCCGGCGCCCGGGACACCCGTGATTCCAACCCTGATGGACTTGCCCGTCGCATGGAGAACACCTTTGATGACCTCCTGCGCCTGTTCGAAATGGGAGGACGCATTGCTTTCGACAAGCGTTATGGCTTGTGAAAGAACGGTCCTGTTCCCGTCCAAAACCCCTTTTATATAGTCCTCTGTGGAGAGTTTCCTCCGTCTCGGAAAAGCGATCCGAGGGGGAGGCGGTGGTAATGAGGTCATCCCATCGTGCGCATCGTCCACGCCATCCATCACACGGGTGGCAAACTCTCTCCCCGCGCCATCCGGCACCCACTCTGGTCGATGTGTCGTATACTCCGCCCCCTTCGGTTTCACGGATTTCTCCATTCCAGATCCGGCCGCCTTTTATCCGAAGACTCTCATGTTCAGCTCTTCCATAACCTTTTTGGCACAGACCGGAATCACCGTGCCGGGACCGAATATCGCAGAGGCCGCCGACC
>DAIPHL010000059.1:0-12338 GCA_036771375.1 Synergistaceae bacterium
GGTCGGCGGTGAACGGACGGCCTCGAGCGAAAGCGTCCGCACCGAGGCAGAGTCGGAGAGTGGGAAAATGCAGGGAGGGAGCTATGTATCGTAGACGATGCTTCTGTGCCCTATTTGCACCACAAGCACGAGAAGCCGATCGTCTTCTATGTGGCATAGAATTCTCCACGCGCCAACCCGATAGCGCCACAGTCCGGAGAGGTTGGAGACAAGTCCCCTGCCGCGAAACCGTGGGTTTTCGAGCGCTTCGACCTCGGATAGATACTCTATTATGCGATGGGCTTCGGACTTGTCGATGTGGGCCAGCTCTTTTTCGGCTCGTTTCGAAAGTTCAATCCTCCAACCCAAGGCGAGACCTCACGTCCTCCAGAGATGAGGAAGTTCGCCCGTCCAAAAGGTATTCCTCGTAGGCTGCAGCGGCAAGGGCGGCATCTTCGAGATCGTCCAAGTAGGTTTCGATGGCTTTGCGGGCATACCAAGTCTTTGTGCGTCCGGTCTTTTCGGCGATGGCCTCGAGGCGCATCTCGATTTGTTTATCAAGGCGAATCGCAAGCATTGTGTTATCTCCCTTCTTTTGCTATACAAGTATAGCAAAAGAAGGGAGGAGATACAAGCTTATCCGGGCCTCGGGGCGTCCGACCGCGACACGTCGAAGCAGTTGGCAATCCGGCAACAGCTCGCGAAGCGTTTCGACCTGTCGCAGGGAAGAGATCACCCGAATTATGGCAATCCGAAGCGCTCCGGCATGGCAGAGGCGAAGAGGCTGGGAAAACTCCTCGGCACGGCACTGAACTGACGGCCGGTACGGGCCGCACCCTGACAACGGAATAAGGGAAATTACCTTTTAAGAATTCAAGAATCGTTCCTGTAGTGCGTCCTGAAGGACACGGGACAAGCTTAAATTGTTTTCGGCAACCTGTTCATCCATCCATTTTGGGATACTGATGGTGCGCTTAACAGCCCGATTATCTCGCACATCGACTCGAATGAGATTGGCAAATTCTCCGGCTTGCAAGTCGAGCTGCTCCAATGCGGACGCCGAAGGGACTTCTTGTTTTTTCTCCAAGAGATATTCAATCCACACTGATAGGGCGCTTTGTGCCATGTACAGAGCATTTGCCAGCGATTTGCCCTCGCTGACACATCCGGGCAGATCCGGATATGTAATCGTATAGCTTTGGTCTTCGTTTGGATGAAAAACCGCCGGGTAAACATATTCCATCGTTGCCTGCCTCCCTGTCGATTACTGCAACTCGGCCGCTTTGAGTATGGCTGTTACGGTATTTTCGTTAATCTCTCGGCGATTGGGAACTTGTACCGGGCGAGCACCCTCTTTTTCGTAAATTGCATGTCCGCCTCTGTTTCTGGCTTCAATATATCCGGCGGCCCTGAGCTTTTTGATTAAATCCCTGCGCTTCACCCGCCCGCCCCCTATCAGGTGATCCCGCGACACGTCGAAAGAGTCGGCGAGGGCGATGCGGCAGCCGCGAAGGATACGACACACCCGGATTATAGCAGCTCGAAGCACCCCGGCATGGCCGAGGCGAAGGAGGCGGCGAAGGGTTTCGACTATGGCGAGCTCCGTCCGAACGCTTCTCGGCTTTCGGACATCCGGGAAGCATCCGGAGAATGGTGCATCATAGGACGGTCGGCCTTCGCGACCCGGGTTCCCTTCCTCGGACAATCCCTTCGAACCGAATCGACCGGGGGACGTCTTTTTGTGCAAGGCGCGAACCGAGCGGGCCGCACGATCGTCTTCTTTGCGGCGTCGGAAAGAGAAATCACGCGCGTCCTCCTTGACGACGCTCCGATTTCAGTTAGACTGAAAGGCGGTCGATATTGAAACTGGAATGGATCTCCATTTTGAGGAGGTTTCGGATATGGCGGAATCGATGTTTCAGATCGCGGGCGTCAGCACCGGCATCGGCTGGGACGAAATCATAAAAAAGACGCTGACCCGGGCCGCGATTCCCATAGAGAACTGGAAAAACCAAATCGACAAACTCGAGATCAAGAAAACTCTCTATCAGGAGATCTCCAGCGAGTTCTTCAAGCTGCGCGGAACCCTCACGAAGATGAAGCTCGAGTCGACGTACAAGGCGAAGACCGCCGAGTTCACCTCCCACACGAGCGGCACCAACGCGGAGAGCGTCGCAAAAGCCACCGTCAAACCGGGGGCCGAGATCGCTTCGTGGGACATCGACGTGGAAAAGGTCGCCCGCGCACAGAGACACATCTCCGATCGGTACAAAAACCCGGGCGAACCCCTGAACATCGAAGGCTCCTTCCGAATTCACGTCGGACAACAGGTCACCACGATAAAAGTGGAAAAGGGCGACTCCATAAGGACGATCAATCAGAAAGTACGCAACGCGAGCGACCAGCACGGCGAAAAAATGGAGATCGTCGCAAAACTCATCGACAATCGTCTGGTCATCGAGAGCGCCACGTCGGGCATCGACCCCTCGGGCGAGAAAAAAGCGGAAAAACTCACCATGTCCGAGTCCGACCAGATGTATCTTCCCAGGACCTCCACGGGAAAGTATCCCTCTCAGATCCTTCGGATCGAGGGGCAAAAAGTCACCTACCAACACGGCAGAGACTACACCTACGACAAAAACACCGGGCTCGTCACCTGGAGGAACGACCCCGACGGACAACGTCCGAAGGCGGGGCAGGAAGTCGCCCTCTTCTACCAGGACGACATCACCATCACCCGAGCCACGGGAGACGAAGACCTCGTTCCTCAGCTCCTTTCCGGAGAGTACTACGATCCGGATACGGCATTCGAGATCTACGACAAGGACGGCAACCGGTTCAAGGAGTGCGCGGACCCCACCGCGCCGGACGTCGACGACGATTACTACATCGAAGAGGATTTGAGCGACCCGGCGAACCCGAAGAAAAAGATCAAGTGGCTCCCCGGCAAAGGACCGGCCGAGGGAGAAAACTATATCCTCCGCATCGGAGCGAACGCGGATTACGAATCCGATTACAACAAATTCTTTCTGGAAGCGGACGACATGGGAGAGAACTCCGCGCTCGCGAAGCTTGGATTCATCACCGTGGACAGCGCCCTTCCGAACGGTTGGGAGTACAAAGCCGGCTCCTTCATCGAAGCCCAGAACGCCTCGTTTACGCTGAACGGCGTCCCCATCACGAGGACGACGAACAAGATCGACGACCTGATCGCGGACGTCACCCTGGAGATCGTCGGCCCGGGCAAGGTGACGATGAACGTCACACAGGACGCCAAGACGGCGGTCGAAGGTATGGAGGCCTTCGTCGAGGCCTACAACAAGGTGATGACCGTCATCAACATGCGCCTCGAGGAAAAACAGGATGCCGTCCACAAAAACGACGAGAAGGACCTTCTCTCGTCCATCATCAGCCAGGGCAAAGGCAGGACCGAGTTCGGCCTCCTGCACGGCGACCAGCTCCTCTGGTCCATAAAGGACCAGATGAGAAGGACCATGTCCATGCCCGTACATTCCTTTTCCAGCTCCGTCGCGACAAGGCAGTTTTCGGACGTCTCGAGAGACCTCGAGATCGAGGGTTCCTTCTACGTCTACTCCGCTGGCAAGGCCGCCAGGATCGACGTCGCGAAAAACGATTCTCTGGAGGACATTCAGATGAAACTCCAGGAGGCGACGAACATCGCGTCGTCCAACGGCGAAACGTCGCAGGGCGGCCCACTCGACCTCGACGTCTCCATCAGGAACGGACGCCTCTTCATCAACGCACCCAGAGGCACCGCGTCGATCGACACGAAGAGAGATACGCTGCAGAGAAACAAAGACGCGAGGTACGACTATCTCTCCTACGTCGCCGATTCCTCCAAACCGGTCAACGGAACGATGACCGTCATATCGGGCAAAACCGTGTTCACGGAAGGACTCGACTACAAAGTCGAGACGGATACCACGAAAAACGGCACGCTCCAGAGCAAAATCGTCTGGATCGAGGGCGGCAAATCCCCCGTCCCGGGATCGAGCTACAACGTCATATACGAATACAACAAATCGGCCGTCTCCTTCAAGCCGGTACCAGGCGCCCCGGAACCAAAGGAGCTGGAGCTCCACTTCGACTCAAGCCGGACCTCCCTCTCGACGATGGGACTGACCACCGAAAAGATCGGACATGGAAAGAGCGGTCTGCTCGAGTTCGACTCCGACAAGTTCATGGAGGCCCTCAGAGACGACTCCCAGAACGCCTCGAGCGTCATGACGACGTTCATGAAGGACATGGACAGGTATATCGGCAACCTCGTGGACTCCTCGCAGATGCTCGTCGCCGGGACGCCGGTGGTCAAAGGGCGCATCGCCGGAAAGCTTTACAACATCGACAAGGAGATCGGCTCTTACTCCAAACGCATCTCGAAGCTGAAGTCGGAGCTCAAGGACAGGCAGGCGGAGCTGTACAAAAAATACTCGAACATGGAGATCGCGATGCAGAAACTGCAGGCGCAGATGATCAGCATGATGAGGTACTTCGACAGCATCTCCGGCAAGAAGAACAACAACCAGAATTGACACCGAATGCCCGGAGGGGCTAAAGACCACAAGAGCCGGGGCGGAATAGAGATGCCTTTGGGTCATTCGTGGGAAAACGCCCCCGTGAAAAAACGACTAACAGATCAGATTTAAAAACAATTCCTCGGTCATACCATGTATGTATGAAGCTACGTCGGTTTTTCCGTAAAGGAGCATTTTATCACGAATCATCTCTCGATCAACGAAGTCACGGCAAAAGAAATCCTGACCAGGTCCAACCTTCCGGGCACGGATTATTCCGCAAACCCCTATACCGGCTGCGAACACGCGTGCAGGTACTGCTACGCCTCTTTCATGAAGCGTTTTTCGAATCACCCCGAGCCGTGGGGGCGTTTCGTCGACGTCAAGAATTGGCCGAAAATCAAAAATGCGGCAAAATATGCCGGCAAAAGGGTGTTTATCAGCTCGGTGACCGATCCATATCAACCCGCGGAGGGAAAATACGGCAGGACAAGATCGTTGCTCGAACAACTTCAAGGCAGCGGGATAAGGATAAGCATCGCGACAAAATCGGACCTGATTCTCCGCGACCTGCACTTGATAAAGACATTTCCACGCGCCCGCGTATCGTGGTCGCTCAACACACTCGACGAGTCCTTTCGTCTGGATATGGACCGCGCCGTAAGCGTCGAACGCCGCCTTACCGCAATGAAGGCATTCTACGAGGCCGGCATACACACCATATGCTTCATATCGCCCATTTTTCCCGAGATAACAAATGTGCAGGCCCTCATCGAACGAGTACAGGGACAATGCAACCTGATATGGCTCGAAAATCTGAATCTCCGTGGCAGCTATCGACAGACCGTACTGAATTATATAAGGCAACGCCACCCGCAGCTGTCCCCTCTGTACGAAGCGATCTATCGAAAAAACCATCTCGATTATTGGTACGCGCTCGACCGCCGAATCAGAGAATTCTCGGGGAAAAAAGGATTCGAATATGTAAAAGACGACGACGCGCGATGCGAAGATTTCGGAAAACCACCGGCGATCGTAAATTACTTCTTCCACGAGGAAATCACTCCCTCCGCGAAAAGGAAAACACGGCGATTGGAGAATGAACGAGACGAAAATTTCCGACGATAAAAACATGTTCCGTCTCGAAAGACACGAAGCACCGTTTCACAAAACGGGGTCTGCCGGGGAACGTTTTTACCCTCTCGACGGAAAGATCCGAATGACGACATCGAACATCCCGTATTTTTATCGTAAAATGTCCCTTGGGAGGAATGACCGCTCGACGAACTACATTCGGAGTCGAAATTTTCAAAAAAGCGACGACGGCGACCTTTTTATCTCCGAACCCACGGAAGCGATAGGAGACAACGCATTCCTTCAAGGACATGCCGATATCTCGCAGCAAGGATGTGGTTATATTTTGCCCAGAAAAAAGAATTCAAGAGCGCTGCAGGCGGAAGAGACGAAACAACGAATTTTCTCTGCGGCTCATCATCTGTTTCGAGAAAAGGGGTTTGACAACGTCACGGTGGATGAGATCGCGAAAGCCTGTGGATTCTCCGTGGGGGCCTTCTACCACCACTTCAGAGGGAAACGGGAGATCATGGCTCTGTGGCACGAAAGGCTCGATGAATGCTACAAAAGGCACTACGAAAAAATGAAAAATGCCCCCGACTTCTCCCAAAAAGAGACCGTCGAGGTCATACGGGAGATGATGCTCTACATAAACGAGACGTGCATCAAGGAGGGACTCGACTTCACACGGGTGCTCTACTGCTACATCATCTCGAACGAAGATTTCGGAAACGAGATGATGTCTTTGGACCACGCCTATTTTCGAATTTTGAGGGAATTGACGGAACGGGGACTCGGCAAAAAAGAGATTCGAAAGGATCTTTCTCCGGAACAGCTCGTTCGGGACTTCACCATTTTGAGCCGGGGATGCCTCGTGAACTACTGCATCGAGGGCGGAGGCAAGGCGATGCGGGACTATTTCGCTCCCCTTCTCGATTGTTATCTGAGAGGGATCGCGAAAACCGAAGAGACCCCTCCCAGATAAGGGAAAAGGGAGCGCCTTCTTCCCGAAAACGATCTCCCCTCCCCCGGCATCGGACGCGGTGTCGACCCCTCAGAGATCGATGTGGCTCTCCGCCGGATACCGTCTTCCCTCTTTCATCACGAACGAACAATCCCGAAGTGCATCCGGATCCTTGAGCAGATTCCTCCTCCACCCCGCGATATCCGCCAGCTTTCCGGGCTCGATGGTTCCAACCCTGTCCGCAATCTCGCATATTTCGGCGTTGACCCTGGTCGCCGCATGGAGGATTCTGAAAGGATCCATGCCGCTTGCCATCCAAGCCCCATACTCCCAGCCGCTCTCGTAATTGTTGTGGACCGACACCATATCCGTGCCGTAGCCGAGACGGATCTTACTGTTTACGATAATCTCCCGCCCCTTGCGGATGCGATCTTGGTAAAACCGCAGCTTGTTGCGGTACTCGGGACTTTTCTGCGCCAGGCTCTCCTCGTCGTTATGCACGATGTCCTCGTAGGGCATGAAGGTCGGGACCAAATAGGTGCCCGAATCCTCGAACAGTTTCGCCGTTTCTTCATCCATCAGAGAACCGTGTTCCATCCCGGTAATGCCGAACTCGATCAGTTTACGCATGAGCCTTGGACCGTAGGCGTGGGCGGTCACGGAGATCTTGACTTCCTTTGCCGTGTCGAAGATGGCCTTGAACTCCTCGTCGTTCAGCTGGATATCCTCCGGATCGTCGTTGGGTGTGGCAAACCCCCCGGTTGCCATGAGTTTAAGAAAGTCGGCGCCCATCTTTTTCTCTCTGCGGACAGCCCCGGCGAAAAAATCCGCCCCGTTGCCACACGTCGGATATTGACCCATCATGTAATCCGAGAGGTAGGGGTTCGTTCGAACCACCTGGGTCATGTCGCCGTGACTGCCGGGCGTACAGAGAAAATGAGACGATACGACCAGCCTGGAACCCTCTACGTATCCCTCTTCGATCGCCCGCTTCACATCCAACTCGTATGCCTCTCTCCACCAGCCCATCGAACGAATCGTGGTGAAACCGCCTCTGAGCGTGTTTCTCGCACAGGTCGCCGTGGCGAGAGCCCGATAGCCGTCCGAGTTGAAGACCGTATCCTTGTATACGTCCCTCCAGTCAAAATACTCGGGATGAAGATGGGCGTCAATCATGCCCGGGGTGACGGTCATGTCCGAAAGGTCGATCTCCTCCGTGTTTTCCGGACAACCAAGACGAGGACCGACCTCCTTTATCCTGGCGCCCTGTACGAGGATTTCCATTCCCTCCTGCAATTCGGCCCTGATTCCGTCATACAGCTTTCCACACTTGATTTTCTTGTACTCTACGTTTTTGTCCATTTCACACCTCGTATACGGCGATGCTCGCTCTCTTCCGTGCCTTCTTTTTTCGAAAACACGAAGATCAGCGGCTCTTTGCTCTTCCAGGCTGCGTCAAAAAGGATACGACGAAAATCACGACAAAGGACAGAGGAAGCGCGACGATGATCGTCTGTATCCCAAACGGACACTTCTGCAGCTCCCACGCGATCGTAAAGATGCTGCCGATCAACATCGAAGCGATACCGCCCGCCTTCGTGACCCCTTTCCACAGCAAGGCGCAGAGAACAGCCGGGGTGATCGCCGCCCCGTATATGGTGTAGGACATGAACTGTATCGCGAGGATGCTCGGGAAAAACTGCAGGATGACGTAGGCGACGACGCCGGCGATCAAAATAAACCAGCGGGTCACCAAGACCTGTTGTTTCTCCGTCGCCTGCGGGTTGATCGATTGGGCATATAGATCGACCGTAAAGTTGGACGAAGCGGACAGAAGATATGAATCTCCGGTCGTGATCGTAAAGGCGGAGGCGGCGGCGAGCAGAACCCCTCCCCAGAAAATCGGAAGCAGCGTCGCCGTGGAGATAAGGGCCTGGCCCGCGACGATATTCGAACCGAAGTAAAGCCGCCCGATAAAGGCAAAACAGGCGACGACCGGCATCACGATGACGCTTGCCAGCATGCAGCCGAGCAAGCCGATCCGCGCGGTCTTCAAATCTTTCGCGGCGCATATCCTTTGAAAATAATTCTGATCTCCGATCGTGAGGAACATCAGGGGAAGATATGCCCCGATCCACTGTACGAAGGATTGTCCGCCCAAAAAGCTCATCTGGACAGGGGTTGCCGTCGACTTGACCCATTCCAAGCCACCGACCGTTTTCACAAGGATCGGAAGGGAAAAGAGCATTCCAAAGACCATAAGAAAGGCGCTCATGGCGTCCGTCGTCGCCACCGTCTTGAGACCGCCGGAAAAGGCGAGCGCAATGACGAGAACGGCGCAGATGACCGTGCTCGTCTCGACGGAGATTCCAGTGGTGGCATTCAGGATAAAACCAAGACCTCTGTATTGATAGGATACGATGGAAACAAGAGCGATCGCGATGATCACGGCGGCGATACGACGAGCTCCGCTCCCGTAGGATTTTTCGAGAAGTTCGGCGGTCGTGTAACAGCGACTTTCTCTGATTTTTTCAGCCAAAAAACAAAGGATTGTCAGGCTGAAGATCGGCGCGATCGCAAAGCAGACGCCCGGCCAAAAGCCAAATTTGTAGGCGAGGGAGTTCCCACCTCCGGTGACCGTTCCCCCGCCGACGTAAGTGGCGAAAATCGTCCCCACCGTGACCAGTTTCCCCAAACTGCGCCCGGCGAGGAGAAAATCCGCCCTGGATTCTTCGGAGACGAGAGATCGTTTGTAGAAAAACGCTCCAACCAGGACCAACAGAACGAGGTAGCCGGCCACAACTCCAAGCATCGCAGGAACATTAACCAACTCGTGCATGATGATGTACCTCCTTCGATTTACGCGGCGTGATTCCGATCAACGCTTTGCCGCGACTGCAAAAAACTCGACACGACGTTGCAAGGTTTGATGACTGGCAAGGGATTTTTCAATATCACATAGTATATTCGGTGAATGCATTCGCCGAGTATATTATGCCCAGATCCCTCTTCTGTCAAGATCGGTCACATTCGTTGTGTCATTTGTCTTTGACCATGTCCTCCGCTCCTTCGTTTTCAGAAAATGTCCGCGTGAGCGAAGGAGTACGTGAGATTGAAACGGAAGGATTGAACGCGTTTGCGAGTATCGGTGCATTGTGCAAAGCGACGCGTTTTGGAGCGGACGACAAGAGTCCAGGGATCACGGCGCGCCCCTTGCGGCGTTTACGAAAGGAATTTCAGAAAAGAGGAACGGGATCTCTCTTTTACGCAAACGATCGCACGCTATCCCCTCCGAGTCGTTCCGATGAAAACCCTCCACAAAAAGAACAGACAGACGGCGCCGAGTAAAACCGGCACCACGACCACCCGAAAGGCGACAACCGGGTCGAATATACTCTCCAGATATCCCAACGACAGAGGGACGACGAAGAAACCGACGCCCATCAGAAACCAGGAGAGAGAGACCGCCTGGGGTTGCAGCCTCCACGAGACGCTGTCCGATACGAGCGCCAGATGGAGCGGGAAGCCGAGGCCCATGCCGATTCCGTAGATCATCCCGAACGCGACGAACGCCCGTTCGCCGGGAAAGATCGACGCGAGCAACAAGGAACCCGCTGTGAGGACGATCGAGACGGACGCCATCGTCCCGCGATGGAAGCGATCGACCAACCCTCCGCAGGTAAGACGTATCAGAACCCCCACGACGGCGTTCGACGACAGGAAGAGCGACGCCATGAGTTCCAGACGCGTCGACATGCTCCCCATGAAAGAAGCGGCCGCATCGGTCACGCTGAAGAGAAACGACGACAGGAGGGCGAGTACGAGCGGTTTGATTCTCAAACACGCCCAAAGCTCGGAAAGAGACGAGCCCGATTCTCTCCTCTCGGGCGTAACGTGGTCCAGCCCTGGAATGAGCGGCGTCGTAAGCGAGGCGCCGGCACAGATCAAAAGAGGAAAGAGGATATACAGTGTGTTTCGGTTGTGATGCAACAGTATGTCGGCGATTGGAACGAGCGTCATCACCGGGGCAAGTCCTCCCGCCATGATCAGGGAGAACGCCCGTCCCCTTCTCTCCGGCCTGAAGGCGAGCGCCTGATAGGTCGCAAGACCGATCTGAAAGAGGCTCGAACCCACCCCGAGGATGAAACGGCAAATCAGCCCCGGCCAGAAAACGCTCCCGGAGGCGGCGATCCCGATGGAGCTCGCAACGGACAGGAAGCCGGCGAGGTAAAACAGCCGTTTGAAACCCAGCCGCTCGACCAACCCCCCGAGAAAAGGGCGGGTCAGGACGGAGGCGAGGTAAAAAGCACCGACAAGCAGCCCCACCCTGTCCGTCGACTCCACGCCGATCTGTTTGTAGTACACGGGAAGGAAATAGCTCACATTGGAAAAGCCGAAGACGAGGTAAAAGCTCAACGCCAGAAAAAGAATTTTGCCCACGTCGCCCGAGCTTCCGGCCAATTCTTTCTTACCCGGCTCCGTAACCAACAAAAATCATCCCCAATTGGCAGACAACTGCTAATATAATAACATGGAGCGAAACGAAAAGACGAATCTTTAAGACAAAAGGACTGGAAGTGAACACATGGACGTAAAAAAACTGGCGTTGAAACGTCACGAGGCGTGGCGGGGGAAAATAGAGGTAACCTGCAGGGTTCCTCTCGACAGCACGGACGATCTTTCCCTCGCCTACACCCCCGGCGTGGCCGAACCCTGTCTTGCCATAAAGGAAGACGTTCTCGAAAGCTACCGATATACGAGAAGATGGAATATGGTGGCCGTGATCACCGACGGCAGTGCCGTCCTGGGCCTTGGCGACATAGGGCCGGAGGCCGGCATGCCCGTCATGGAGGGAAAGTGCGCCCTTTTCAAAAAGTTCGCCGACGTCGACGCCTTTCCGCTTGCCATCCGCTCGAAAAAACCCGACGAGATCGTGGAGACGATCCGGCTCATCTCGTGCAGCTTCGGGGGAATCAACCTCGAGGACATCTCCGCTCCCCGCTGTTTCGAGATCGAGCGCAGGCTGAAGGAAGTCTGCGACATACCGGTCTTCCATGACGATCAGCACGGCACGGCGGTCGTCGCGCTTGCGGCACTGACCAACGCATGCCGCCTCACGGGCCGCAAACCGAGCGACACCTCGCTCGTGATCAGCGGGGCCGGCGCGGCCGGAATCGCCGTGGCGGAGCTCCTGATGGCCTTTGGTGTGCAGGACGTCGTCCTGTGCGATATAGACGGGATCCTCTACGAATCACGCCCCGGTTTGGACGAGGAACGGAGGAGGACCGTCGCAAAGACGAACGCCCGTGGACTCCGCGGCGGACTCGCCGAAGCGTTGCCGGGGGCGAACGTCTTCTTCGGACTCTCCGCTCCCGGCATATTGACCGGCGAGATGGTCCGTTCGATGGCAAATGCTCCGGTGATATTCGCCATGGCGAACCCCATACCGGAGATATGGCCCGACGACGCGAAAGCGGCGGGGGCCGTTGCGATCGGGACCGGGCGCAGTGATTGCCCGAACCAGATCAACAACGTGCTGGCCTTCCCGGGCATATTTCGAGGCGCGCTCGACGTGAGAGCGAAAGACATCAACAACGAGATGAAGATCGCGGCGGCACATGCGATCGCTTCCCTGGTGTCGGACGACGAGCTCTCCCCGGACTACCTGATCCCCAGCGCGCTCGACAGCCGAGTGGCCCCCTCGGTGGCGCGCGCGGTCGCGGACGCCGCGCGAGGGTCCCAGGTCGCGCGAACATAACGGCACGGACGAAACGGGAACGCCGACC
>DAIPHL010000060.1:0-12309 GCA_036771375.1 Synergistaceae bacterium
GGTCGGCGGGCACACTACGGTCCCGAATTTCTGGCCTCCTACCTCTCCGCGCAGGTGGGCTCAAAATGGAGGTCCTCGGCGGTTACGTCGGGGAGGTTCGAGGACTCGGTTTCAGCGTCCTCGGGCCGGACATCAACCGGTCGGGAACGGAGTTCACCGCCTCGGGCAACACGATCCTCTTCGGGCTGTCCGCGGTGGGGCGGGCCGGAGCGTCGGCTGTGGAGAACATCATCGAGGCGCGGGATGCCGACGGTCCTTTCAAGTCGCTCTGGGATTTTCTGACCAGGGTCGATCTTCGCTTCGTAAACCGCGCGGTCACGGAAAATCTGATCAAATCGGGCGCCTTCGACGTCGTCGAACCCAACAGGCACAGACTGCTGTCGGCGCTTTCCGGGCTCATGGAGATGGCTTCCCGCAAAGAGGAATGCGCCGGACAACGCTCCCTTTTCGGCGATTGCACCGAGGAATTCGACGAGCCGGAGATGCCGGACGTTCCGGAATATGAGCCTCGCGAGCGTCTCAAACTCGAAAAGGAATCCGTCGGCATCTACATATCCGGTCATCCTTACGACCACTACGCCGAATACGGACTCAAATACGCCACATGCTCCGTACACGATCTCGCCCACTGGAAGATGCCGGACGCCCCCGCCGTGATACTGGGCCTGCTGGTCGATTACAGGGAAAAGCTCACGAAACGGGGCGAACCGATGGGTATTCTCACGGTGGAGGACACCGACGGGCAGGCGGAGGTCGTCTGCTTTCCACGCCAGTGGCCCCACGTGAAACCGCTGCTCGAAACAGGCGCGCCCTACGTGATCTCCGGCGACGTCCGCAACGAAGGAGACGCCTCGCTGCTTTTGAAAGAGCTCTCTCCTCTCTCCGAGGTTCTCGAGAAAGACGCTGGCGTCCTCCGTATCCGGGTGGAGGGCGATGGACTTTCGAACGATTTTTACGACGTTCTGTACTCCGAACTCGCGGCCTTCCCCGGAAACTTACCCGTTTTGCTCGATCTGCGGATGCCGGAACACCACGCGCTGCTTAAAATGCGTTCGGTAAGGGTTTGCAGAACGCCGGAGCTTGCAAAAAGAATCGACAAACTTTCGGACGGAAATGCCGTTTTGCTTTGATGGAGCTCTTTGTCACAGGAGGTGACCCGCATTGAGGAAAGTGAAGATCGTCTGCACCCTGGGCCCGGCCTGCAACGACCTGGAAGGAATCCGCGAAATGGTCGCGGCGGGATTGAACGTGGCCCGATTCAACTTCAGCCACGGGGATTACGAAACACACGGACGCATGCTGGAGATGGTTCGACGGATCGAAAGCGACAACGACGAACCGATCGCGACCATTCTCGATACCAAGGGACCTGAAATCAGAACCGGCCTCCTCGAGGGGCATCGACAGGTCCGCCTCGAGCCGGATTCCGTTCTGACGCTGGTCACGGAGCCGTGCGAAGGCAACGCCGCGAAGGTCTCGATCAGCTACCCCGACCTTCCGCGCGAATTGGCGATCGGACAGGATCTGTACATAGACGACGGTTCGATTCACCTGCGGGTGGAGGGAAAGAAGCCGGACGCCCTCGTCTGCCGTGTCCTGGTGGGAGGGATGCTCGGGGAACGAAAGGGAATCAACGTGCCTGGAGCCGATCTGTCCATGAAGAGCCTCACCGAAAAGGACATCGGCGACATCGAGTGGGGCATGGAGCACGATATGGACTACATCGCAGTCTCGTTCGTCCGCAACCGCGAGGACATCATGCACGTCAGAAGGGTCGTGGAAAACCACGGAGAGAAAAAGATCAACATCATCGCGAAGATCGAAACCCGGCAGGCGGTCGAAAACCTGGAGGAGATCATTCACGTCGTCGACGGCGTGATGGTGGCTCGGGGCGACCTCGGGGTCGAGATGCCCACCGAAGAGGTACCGATCGTCCAGAAGAGGATCATCGAGCTCTGCCGCGCGCAGGGAAAGCCGGTCATCGTCGCGACTCAGATGCTGGACTCCATGATCCGAAATCCCCGCCCCACGAGGGCGGAGGCAAGCGACGTCGCCAACGCGGTGCTGGACGGAGCCGACGCGGTCATGCTCTCCGGGGAGACGGCAAACGGCAAATATCCCGTTCAATCGATCCGGGTGATGGACAAAATCGTGACCCGCGCCGAGGTCGAACTTCTTCGCAACCTGGGACACAAGGGACACCGGATCGACACCGACAACGTAGCGGACTCGGTCAGCCGTTCGGCCACGCACATCGTCGACGAGATCAAAGCGGCGGCGGTGATACCGCTCACCCGCAGCGGCAGCACGGCAAGCAAGATCAGCAAGTACCGTCCGAGATCGCCCATCGTCGCGACAACCCCGTTGCGCAGCACGTGGCGATCGCTTGCCCTGATGTGGGGCGTACGCCCGATCCTGCTCGACGAATACGGAGATACCGAGAGCGCGGTCGACGCGGCCATCGCAGCGGTGGTGAAAAAAGGCTTCGTCTCCGAAGGCGATACCGTCGTGATCACCACGGGCTTCCCAGTCTTCGTCTCCGGCACGACGAACATGTTGCTGGTACAGACGGTGGGACGCGTCCTCTTTCACGCGCCCTCCCTCATAAAGCGCGAAGCCGCCGGCTTCGTCTGTAAGGCCTTCTCTCCAAAGGAGGCCATCGAAAAAATGGAAAACGGCAACGTCCTCGTCATTCCCTCGAGCGACTCCGGCTTCCTTCCCGCGCTGAAAAAAGCCTCCGCGGTGATCACCGAAGAACCGGGCATGACGAGCCATACGGCCATGAGCGCCCTCCATCTCGGAATCCCCTGTATCACAGGCGTCGCGAACGTCATGAACAAACTCAACGACGGCATGTTGATCACCGTCGACGGCGTTCACGGAGTGGTCTACGAGGGACGATTGAGAGTAAACGGATGACAAGGCCCGCCACATGTCGCTTCTGGGAGCGCACATATCCGTAGCCGGAGGCCTGCATCGCGCGATAGACAGAGGGGAGGCTCTGGGATGCGAGGCGATACAGATATTCACACGCAACCCGTTGCAATGGATCGGGAAAACGCTCTCCGATTCCGAGACGGACGCGTTTCGCCGGGCCTTCATGAAAACCGACGTCGTCAAACGAGTCGTCTCTCACGCTTCGTACCTGATCAACCTGGCGGGAAACAACCATATCCGTGAGAAAAGCATCGTCGCCCTCTCGGAGGAGATCGGCCGCTGCTACAGGCTCGGTATCGACGAAGTGGTCCTCCATCCCGGTTCATCGGGCGACGGAGATCGTTCGGAAGCCCTCGGACGCCTTCGTGATTCTCTTCTCCAGGTATTGGAGCGAACGGAGGAAACCCCGGTGACCATCCTGCTCGAAACCATGGCCGGGCAAGGGGGCGTCCTCGGCACGGACATCGAGGAGCTGGGCTCGGTCATCGACGGACTTGGATGGGACAAAAGGCTCGCCACCTGCATCGACCTCTGTCATCTCTTCGGAGCGGGGGTGGACATCCGAAGTGAAGGAGGCTACAACAGACTCGTTGCGTCGATTTCCAAACACATCGGGCTCGATCGGGTCGGCTGCTGGCATATGAGCGACAACAAGGGGGAGAAGGGCAGCAACATCGACAGACACGCACACATCGGGGAGGGAGAGATCGGCGTGATCCCCTTCGGTATGCTCGTCGCCGACGAGCGCTTCTCCGATGTGCCGACAATCCTGGAGACTCCGAAGGACGGCATTGGAGACGAAGGGAACCTCGCACTGCTGCGAAAACTGCGGGGTTCGTGGTAAGATGTACAAAGAGGTTGCAAGCGACTTGACCTCATAATTCATCTACGATCGGGAGGGCATCTTGTTTACCTATATCAGCTTTCGTTGGCAGGACATCATAGATATCCTGGCCGTCGCGTTTCTGGCCTACAAGGTGATGCTCTTTTTCGTGGACACCAGGGCCATGCAGCTGCTTCGCGGCCTTTTTTTCATCGCCGTGGCGGGGACGCTCGCCCGGGCATTGGATCTCCGCACCATATCGTGGCTTTTGGGACACCTTTTAAGCGCCTTTTTCATCGCGATTCCGATCGTCTTTCAACCGGAGTTGCGGCGTCTGCTGGAGGAGTTGGGACGTGGACGACTTTTCTCGAACACATCCCACTCGAACGAGATCGTCGACCAATACTCGGAGGCCGTGACCAAGGCGATCATTTACCTTCAACAGCACAGGATCGGCGCCCTGATCGTCTTTCAACGCAGCACCGGCCTCAAAGAAATCTGGCGCTCCGCCGTCCATCTGCGCTCGGAGATCACCCAGGAGCTTCTGCTCTCCATATTCTGGCCCAACAATCCGCTGCACGACGGCGCCGTCATCATGGACCGCCAGTCGATCATCGCGGCCGCATGCTATCTGCCGCTCACGGACAACAATGACATATCCAGATGGTACGGAACGAGGCACAGAGCCGCCGTCGGAGTATCCGAGGTGTCGGATGCCCTCTCCCTGGTCGTCTCCGAGGAGCAGGGGCATACCTCCCTCGCGATTCGAGGACGGCTCTCGCGCCCCTTGAGCGAAGAACAACTCTCCCGCTTCATTCGCAGGTACTTCAACCCACGCGACAAGAGCGGCAGCTTCCTGCAGAGGCTTCGCTCCGAGATCGAGATGCAGTGGCCCGGCACCGACAGGTAGAGCGGAATGAACGTGAAAAAAGCGCTGGACAGACTTAACATATTGAAACTGGATCTTTCGGACAAGACAAAGAGAACCCGCTGGCTCCTCCGTGTTCTCTCCCTGGTCCTCGCCGTCGTGCTCTGGATATTCGTCACATGGGACGGTTCGACACTCGGTACCCGAGAGATGAACATCCCTCTCAAATACCTGGACATTCCGGATGGCTACTCCATCTCGAACACGGTAAAAGACATCTCCGTCGTCGTCGAGGGCCGAACCGAGATCCTCACCCTTCTCGGCAGAAACTCCATCACGGCGTCGGTCAGTTTGAACGACCTTCGGCCCGGCAAGTACAGGTTACCCGTCCAGTTGAGCGTCCCCGAAAACATGCGGCTGGTCAGCTACAGCCCACAGGTGGTCGATTTCTCTCTCTTTCGCATCATCCAGCGAGCGCTGCGACCCAGCCTTGTGATAAAAAAAGGCGATGTCCCCGACAACCTTTTTCTCGAAAACACGCTCTTCGCTCCTCCCGAGGTCGTGGTGAGGGGCCCCGAGTCGGACGTACTGGCCGTCCGAAAGGCCGAAGTACGGGGGACCTTTGCCGAGCTCAGGGCGGATGCGGAAAAAGAGCTTCCGGTCATCCTGGTCGGAGACAAAGGAGAGATATTCGGGCTCACCGTCGAACCCAGGCAAGTTCGCGTCCTCGCCTCTTTCACCGAAAACAAGGAGGAAATACGGGTGCCGGTGCGGGTGCCGCTACGAGGGAAACCCGGCGAAAACCTCGAGGTCGGTTCGATCTTCGTCTCCCCCGACGCGGTGACGTTGCGCGGATCGAGAGAAGCTCTTTCCAACATCACGGATCTCCCGCTCAACGTAATAGACGTATCGGATATCACGGAGGATATCGAACTCGACGTTCCGTTGCACGCCCCGGGGCCGGACATCGAGCTCCTCGGACCGGCACACGCGAAGGTTCGGATCTCCCTCGACGCGGCGACAGAGACGAAGACATATTTCAACGTACCCGTCAAGGTGCAGGGAAAGGGAATTTACAAGAACTGGAAGCTCTCTCCTTCTCACATCAGTGTGACGATCGAACGCCCCGTGACGGAGGCAAAGAGGCAGGCGGAACATCCCCCGACTCCACCTCTGGAGCTCTACGTCAACGTCGCGAACGTCGTCTCTCAACAGCTCCTTCTGCCGGTGTTGGTGAAAGACCTCGCGCAGGGAGTCAAGGTGATTCGCATAGAACCGGAACAGATTACGGTGATCGCATTGATGCAGTAGGAGAAGTTTTTCTCTAGTATTTTCAAGGGGTGAAAGATCGATGGGAGAACCGGGTAACGCGCGTCGCCTTTTCGGGACGGATGGGATACGGGATATCGCAAACAACGGGAACATGACACCGGAGCTGGCCCTGAAACTGGGGCGGGCTTTCGTTTTCTTTCTGATGGGCAAAGGACACATCCATCCGAGCGTCGCCGTGGGAAAGGATACCAGAAGGTCGGGAGCCATGCTTGAAAGCGCCCTCGTGGCAGGTATGACCTCGGCCGGAGCAAAGGTCTACTCTCTTGGTGTATTTCCAACCCCCGGCGTCAGCCATATCGTGAACAACCTCAAACTCACCGCCGGAGCCATCATCAGCGCTTCACACAACCCGGCCGAGTACAACGGCATAAAATTTCTGGACGGCCACGGGTTCAAACTGACCGACGAGGATGAATCGGCGATCGAGGTATGTATGACGGACGATCTTCTGGAGAGCTGGCGCCCCGTCGGCGCCCTTGTCGGAGATTTCGTGGAGGCCCATTCATACAAGGAACACTACATTCGTTGGCTGAGGGAACACCTGGATTCGATCGGTCGACAACACTGGCCGATGGTGATCGACGCCGCCAACGGAGCGGCTTCGGAGTTTGCCGGCGAGCTCTTTTCCTCCTGGGCCGGCCCTGTGGTGTACACGGGAACCACACCCGACGGCATGAACATCAACAGCGACGTCGGCGTCATGCACATGGAACATCTGACGGAAAAGGTGCGGGAGAACAATGCCTACGCAGGAATCGCATACGACGGCGACACGGACAGGGTGCTCCTTTGCGACGGCCGGGGACGGCAGATCGACGGGGACATCATGCTCTGGGTCATCGGGCGATACCTCGCAGCGCAAGGTACATTGGGCGAGGGGATCGTCGCGACGGTCATGAGCAACATGGCCCTCGAGGAAAAACTGAAAGAGCTGGGCATCGAAACCTTTCGCTGCCCCGTGGGCGACCGGTATGTCCTGGAGAAGATGCGGGAGACCGGCGCAAAGCTCGGCGGGGAACAGTCCGGACACATCATCGCTTCCGACTACGTCACCACGGGCGACGGGCTTTTCACCGGGCTGCTCTTTCTGAAGGCCTGTACCGACCTCGAGGAGGATATCTCCACCCTCGTCGATCGTTTCGTCCGGTATCCCCAGGTCCTCAGAAACCTGAAACTTTCGAATCGAGAACGGATCATGTCCTCTCCGAAGCTCGAAAGCGCGAAGGACGACGCGGAGAAGAAACTCGCCGGGACGGGGCGTATCCTGCTCCGTCCATCCGGCACGGAGCCTCTGCTTCGCATCCTGGTGGAAGCGCGCGACGAAGGGCTCATGAACTCGGTATGCGACGATTTGGAAAACGCGATCATGGAGATCGGCAAAGAGCTCACCTGATATGAACGATACAGGAAAAACAGGGAACGGCATCGAGATCTGCGTCTTTCCCGCAGCGGGTCTGGGAACGCGCTTTCTCCCAGCCACAAAGGACATCCCCAAGGAGATGCTTCCCCTGCTCGATCGCCCGATCATACATTACGGCGTAAGCGAGGCAGTGGATTCGGGATGCAAAAGAATCGTCTTCATCACGGGTGTCGGCAAGGACTCGATCAGGAACTACTTCAGCCCAAACCCAAGGCTTGTCGCTCTTTTGCGCGAACAGGGCAGAGACGAACTCGCTGATTGCGTCGAAGGAATCAGCGAACTTGCCGTATTTCACTTCGTGAATCAACCGAAACCGCGCGGACTGGGAGACGCGATACGGCGTGCGGAAAAGATCTGTTCCGTCTTCGATTATTTTGGAATCATCCTGCCGGACGACGTGATACGGAGCGAAAAACCCGCCTTGTCCCGCCTCGATTCCATCCGACACAGATTCGGCGGCAGCGTCGTCGCGCTCGAGGAGGTGCCCGGCGAACAGGTCGACAGATACGGCATCGCGGAGGCTGAGGAAACGGAGCCGGGCGTTTACAGAATCAGCGCCCTGGTGGAAAAACCCGACGTGGGCACAACCCGATCCAATCTCGCACTCATCGGCAGGTATGTGCTCTCTTCGAAGATATTCAAACATCTGAAAAAGCTCGCCCCCGGAACCGGGGGCGAGCTTCAGCTGACGGACGCCATGAGCGCGATGCTGGACGAAGAACCGTTGTGGGGCGTCAAATGCGACGGAGAACGTCTCGACTGCGGAACGATTCCCGGTTGGATCCGCGCCACGGAGACGCTGGCACGCCAGCACCCTGAGTACAAAGACATATGGAAGGACTGACCGCTATGTCATGGGGACAAAGCGGTCCGAGACATCGAACGAATCAGTACGGCCACGTGTGAATTGTGTTCGAGCATATCGATTCGGTTGTAGGCATCGCGCAAAGACTCTCCCCTCGCAACCGGTCCATGCCCCTTGAGAACCGCCACGGAGACGTTTTCGTCCGAGAACGCCTCACGAACCGCAGCGGCGAGTCCTTTGGAACCCGCCGGATGTTCGGGAATGACCGGAACCCGTTTGAGCACGCAGCGCGCCTCCATCACATCGAGCGGTATGCTGTCGTAAAGGACCGACAGGGCCGTTGCGTAAGGAGAGTGCAGGTGTATGACGGCGTTGCTTCTTCCGGCCGGAGGATAGAGCCCCAGATGCATCCACAGTTCCATCGACGGTTTCTTCCCACCCTTCCGAGCGTCGGACATATCGCGGCAATCGAAGGCATTTCCGTTCCAATCGACAAAAAGCATGTCGTCCGGTGAGATGTTGTGAAAAGACACCCCGCTCGCCTTTATGACGATGCCGTTGTCATCCGGGGTTCTCGTACTGATGTTGCCGCTGTTTCCCGCCACATGCCCCCTCTCGTAACAGAGACGGCAGAAAGAAACGAGTTCCGCTCTTTGTTCGTCGTACATATCCCATCACCATCCCGAAGATTTCCTACGAACCACTCTTCTGTTGCGCATGTACCATATCATACTTTCGAGCGAGGATGCAGACTCGAAAACGTTCCTACGCCCTTGACAAGCCCCCAAACACCGATTATTATATGTGAAATAAAATGCACGTGCAATAATTACCACATAAGAGGTGGTCGGCTCTGGTAAAACAAGCGGACGCGAGAAAAAACGAACGCAAGGCCGAAATCCTGAAAGGGCTCGCGCACCCGGTTCGCATCACAATCGCGGAGATGCTGGAAAAGAACGAGCTCTGCGCATGTGAGGTCGCCGACAATTTCTCGCTCGACAGGACGACGGTCAGCAAACATCTCTCTCTCATGACGAGGCTCGGCATCCTCGAACTTCGCCGCGACGGACAGAACATCTTCTACTCTTTGAAGATGACCTGTCTTTTGTCCGCTTTACGCTGCGTCGACGCCTTATTGGAAGGAGACAGGGCATATGAAAAGAATTGAAATCCTCGGCACGGGCTGCGCCAAATGCAGAAAGCTCTACGAAACCGCCGACGCCGCAGCGAGAGAGATGAAGCTGGATTATGCCATATCCAAGGTACAGGACATTCGGGAGATCGTGGCAAGAGGAGGCACGATGACACCGGCGCTCGTCGTCGACGGGAGGATCGTCCATGCCGGCAGCGTACCGACCGTCGAGAAAACGAAGGAGCTGCTCTCCAGATAGAATTTTCCGGTTCGCGACAAAAGATCTCACACGCCGAAGAGGGGCGTTTTTGTCTTACATAATATGTGACAAAATTGCCACGTATGGAGACGGGAGGATGCCATGACAAGATGAGTGATCGAAAGAAATTTTTGGGTCTGCTTTCTGTTTTTCTCTTCTTCTATTTTATCCCGGAAGAAGCACCGCGGATCGGCATCGGCCTGACCGAAGCGGTCTGGATGACGCACGACTATGCGAGGGAACACGTTCTGCTCTGCCTGGTCCCTGCCTTTTTCATCGCCGGCGCGATATCGGTCTTCATCTCCCGGAACTCGATCCTGAAATACCTCGGGGTGGGTGCAAATCTCGTCGTCGCATATACCGTTGCCGCGGTCTCTGGGACGGTCCTCGCCGTCTGTTCTTGCACGATTCTGCCTCTGTTCGCGGGAATCTACATGCGCGGGGCCGGTTTGGGACCCGCCGTTGCCTTTCTCTATTCGGGCCCTGCGATCAACACATTGGCGATCATACTGACCGCACGCGTTCTGGGAACTGAAATGGGCATCGCACGGACCTTCGCGGCAATCGTCTTCAGCGTACTCATCGGCCTTACGATGAGCTTCGTTTTTCGCAAAGAGGAAACGGAGCGCACGAGCGTCTTTCAAGCGGAGACGACCGAGAAAACAACGCCCCTCTGGAGGACGCTTCTTCACGTCGGCGGCATGATTTTCGTGCTCGTTTTCGCAAACTGGACGGCACCTCAAACGGAGCACCGGGTCTGGCAGGTGATCTATGACATCAAGTGGTACATCGCGGGCTTTTTCCTGTTTGCAACGATCTTGTTCTCGATGTTCCTGTTCAATGCCGAAGAGAGAGAGGCATGGCTGAGATCGACCTGGGATTACGCGCTCATGGTGCTTCCGCTCCTCCTCCTCGGTATTCTGACGGCCGGTTTTCTTCTCGGACGCCCGGGGCACGAAGGTCTTATACCGTCGGAGTGGATCGTCTCCTTTATCGGTGGAAACTCCTTTGGGGCCAACCTCTGCGCGGCTCTTTCCGGAACATTGATGTATTTCGCAACCTTGACGGAGGTACCCATCATTCAGGCTCTCATGGGTGCCGGAATGGGGAAAGGCCCCGCGCTCGCGCTTCTTCTTTCCGGTCCGGCCCTCTCTCTCCCCTCGATCCTGGTCATCCAGGCCCTCCTGGGCTGGAAAAAGACTCTGGTTTACGCAATGTTGGTGGTAGTACAGTCCGCCGCAGCCGGGACGATTTACGGAATGTTCTCGTCTTGATGATCTGTCCCTCGAAAGAAATCAATGAAAAAAGAGAAATAAAAAACGACGAGACAGGGAAGGGAGGAAAGAGCATGACGATATCAAAGAGCACGAAACGCATGCGAATCACCTCCGAATCGTGGTTGCAGAAAATCCGCGACGGCGGAGGGTTGTTCCATATTCGCATGGCCGTGAATCTTGTCGGCTGATGAACGGTCTTCAGGAGCCCGTCGGGTTTCATCGGAGAGCCGCAACGAACAAAGGATATCCCGGAGAATCCGGAGGATTACTTTGAGATCGTTCCCATCGATTCAGACGGCAAAAGGATCGTCGGGATCAATGGTCTGATGCATCCGGATGTGCTTTGGTATATGGAAGAGGTCGGTCCCCGGCCGGGGGGAGATTACCTGCTCCATGCCGATTCAGGACGCATCAGATACACGCTGAACGACGAACGGGACGACTGACCGAAAAGATTCTCGCCCGAGTGTAGCCAACCAGAAAAAACAGGAGGAGATCGAAAATCGAGTGATCCTCACAAAGAACCGGTCCATCGTTTTCTCCCCTCATCCCTCCGTCCACTCGTAAACTTCACTCCCTTGTCTCTTTCCATGGAGACGGTATGGCGACAGCCGGACAAGCGCAAACCTTAACCCCTCCAAAGGAAGATTCAAAAGCCGAGAGAAAAGGAGGTGAAACAAAGTTTGTCCAAGTTTCAATCCCTCTAAGGGATTCAAAAGCCATCTTTGTCCCGTCCTTGCTGTTCTCCGTCCATCATTTCAATCCCTCTAAGGAAGATTCAAAAGCGAATGGAAAGCTTACACCAAGGCAACAGGCGTTTGTGTTTCAATCCCTCTAAGGAAGATTCAAAAGCTGGCTGCGCATCTCGCCCAGCCTCTTCTGCACGGCTTCGAGTTGCCGCTGCACGAGCGCGAAGGAGCTGCCCAGACGCTTGTCGATAGTCTCCTGCAGGCGTTCTTCCACGCCGGTACGGATCTTCTCCAGCTGCGCCTGATTTTCCTGACGCAGCCCGAGCAGGTCGGTCCGCAGCGATTCGAGGCGTTTGTCCACGGCAGCGTTGAGGTCGCCGCTGCGTCTTTCCAGCCGTTCGATGCGATCGGCCTGTAGGTCGCCTACGACGCGCACCGACTCGGTGAGGTTCATGGAGTTGGCGCGCAGCGTTTCGTTCAGTTCGCGACGCATCTCCGAACTGCGGCGCAGCGCCTCTTCGCTCTGGTCGGACAGTTCCTGCTGAAGCAGCTCAATAAGCAGATCTTCTGTGGCGATGCGGCCGCGCTTCTGGACAAAGATAAAAACGACGCAGGCGACCGCTGCTCCCAGCGAGCAGGCCACCGTGATCCAGGGCAGATAGTTTTCCATGAGTTCTCCTGATTTCCGAAAATATGGCGTTCTTTCCGCCATTGTATCACAGAAATAAAATTTTAGTTTCTATATATCGTTATTTGTTGACACAGTT
>DAIPHL010000061.1:0-12107 GCA_036771375.1 Synergistaceae bacterium
GGTCGGCGTGATTCCCTGTGTGACGTCGTTGTTGCGCTCCAAATCCCGGGCGCGGGCACGGAGGAGAGAACGGTACGGAGCGTCCGTCTCCTCCGGCGTGGCGTTTCTCGGCGGCAGCCAGCCGCCAAAACGGTCGCCCCGGCCGGCGTCGTAGTTGCGCAGCGCCTCCCGATAGACCGCGCGTTCGCAAGCAGCATACGGAGAGAAGAACGCGATGAAACGATCTACAATATTCAACGTCCCGGCCATGACGTCAACACCTGTCCTCCGTCCGTGAGCGCCGCGATCGAGGCCTCAAGCTTGTCCCGCTCCTTGAGCAGGCTCTCGTAGTTCACCTTGACCACGCTCCTGTGCGCGCCGCTGTAACTCTGTCCCCCGTTGCGAATTTTCCTGATCGCCCGGTTGACGTCGTCGAGTTCTTCCTGTAGTTGTTCGAGCGTCATCGCATCACTCATCCTCCTCGTCCCTCAAATACCTCACGCCGGCCCGCTCGGCTGCCGCGATTCCGTAACATTCGGCGTCAAGCAAGTGGTTTGCCGCGTGTGAAGTAATCGGTTTCCAGATGTCCTTCGTTCTTCCTTTTTTATCCTGCTCTTTGACAAGTTGTTCGGAGCAGATTTGGTCTGCGTAGACACGCAACCAACCTTCCTCGTCTTCCGAGTTGAAAACACAGAACGAACCCGGTTCGTCCGTCTTCTTCCGAAGACGTCCGGCGATGAAAGATTTATAGTAATGACCGTCAACGATGAACAGGCGCATATCTCCGAACCCGTCTTTATCCACTTTCGATTCGGTGAAAGGAGCGCGCGCAAGGCGAGCGCTGGAGCCTTTGCACGGGAAGACGAACCCGGGACGCGTCGAGCAGTATTGATAGACTTCGTCGGTTCGATCTCCCGAATCAATAAAGGCAAGGTTGATTTGCATCGGCTCCCGACCTTCCTGCGGATATTCGCGATCGAGCATTTCGTCAAGTTCCGACCATGTTTCGCAACGGCCGAAATCAACAAGCCACGATGTAAGCCTCGACCCCCACGCACGAACCACCCACCAGAAATGATCCAGCTGGACGTCGATGCCGCAGGTGAGCAAGAGTGCTTTCATCGGAACCGTGCCCCTGGCGTGGTTTGCCTGTCTTTCGAAAACGACGTCGCTGCGCAGTTTCATGGCTTCCTGTTCCCACGGCTCGCCAAGCCATCCGTTTACGAAGTTCATCAACATCGATTGATCGTCCTTGGATGCAAGAAACTTCTGGGCAACCTGGCCGAAGGTAATCCAGGGAGAATAAATCGACGAAAGGTTAAAGGCCACGTGCCTGGGCCTGGAAACTCCGGACACGGTTTCCTCCCACCCGTTACCGATCCGTGCGACCGCTCGCCATTCTCCCGAGGTTAACATCAGAAATTTATCCATGTCGTAAATCTTCGAATGACATATCTCGCATTCATACCAGGACTCCGTCAAAACGCGGGCGTTGCGATCGCTTTTATAGGCGGGCTCGTTGAGTTCCTCCGGCCATTTAATTTGTCCCATCTTGAACGTCCACATGGCGCCGCAATGCGGACAGGGAACAAAGTACCTCTTGCGAATATCCGCCTCGACAAACGCTTTCCAAATATGCCCGGTGGAAACGGTTGGAGAACTGGCCTCCACTTCCTTGCGGTTGCGAAAGTTTTTCGTACGTTCGCCCGCGAGCTCCGTCGGTTTTCCCTCCTTTCCGGTGTAGAGCGGGAACTTGTCCGTCTCGTCGTAAAAAATATAACGCACAGGATGGGAGGCAAGTTTTGCCGGGCTGTTCGCGCCACGTAACGCGATATACATGTCAAAAAATTGAATCTCCATAATCTCGGAAGTCCGCCCCGGATCCCATTTCCCGGATAGCGCATCCGAAAGCCGCACCATTGGGATGATACGGTTCTTGGCGATGCTTTTGGCGAGCTCGTCCGTCGGGTAGACGACGAACATCGTACCCGGATCCTGATCGATGACATATCCCATCATGTTAAGGATTGCCTCCGATTTTCCAAGCTGCGTACCGAAGCAGAGCGATATCTTTTCGATACGGCGATCCCTGAAGGCGTCCATCGGCTCGCGGAGGTATGGTGTCCTCCCTGTACGCCACGGACCAGGAAGAGGGGAAGTCTTTGAATCTAGAACTCGATTCTCGTCTGCCCATCTACTGACCGTAATATCCTTCGGCGGCTTCATCGCCCGTTTCATGATTTCGAGGAGCCACGGGGCGATCGGGCAAAATTCCCTCTCGACTGTACTGCGCAAGAATTTCTCCGACAAGCGTATTTACCTCCTCTTCCACATAGAGACTAATCTCAGGATCCGTGAAACGAAACGCGACTCTCCTGGGCATCTCCAACAGAGCCGCTTTAATCTCTATAAAACGAGCGTACAGTTGGCGTTCGATATCGGAACGTTTTAAAAGCTTCCCTCGCTCCACCTCCACCTCCATGTGACGCAAAACGGCCTTGGCCTCGCATTCGTCTGCCTGCGCGCGCAACAAACGTGTTTTTGGACTTTCTTTCATTGCCTCGACCTGCCCGGCGGCCTTTTCTCGTAAATATTTGACGTATGCTTTTACGGTATCGATGAGATCAAACCGTCCCTGCCTCAACCGCGGGATGATACCATTACGGGCGAGTGTCTGGACGCTTCTTTCCGTCATGCCGAACAGATCGGCTATTTCTCCTGTGCTGCAACAGTGAACTAATTCTCGCACGGGTTTATTTTTTTCGCTCAAATGAGCTCACCCCTAAAAAAGAAACCGAAATGACCTAAAAATGAATTTCGCTTACATTCTCCTCGCGCGTCTTTTGCCCCGCATATACCCACCCCCGAGGAAGGACCCGCGACGCTCGACTCGAGTCTCGCGATCGCGCATTACGACCGGAAAAGTCACAACTCCGGGTGCACCCTCGCGCGCCTCTCTTGAACGAGACATAACTAGTATTGTGTCTCGTTCGCAGAGGCGGGGAAAATATGGGTGCAAAGCGGATTCTCTTTTTCCGCTCGATCTTGAAAAAGCAGTTATCCACAAAATATCTGCAATGCGCGGGAAAATATTGACCTATCTTGACATTCACTTCGTTTTCCGTCTTCGTTTTGTGGAGGCCGGCATCCCGTAGCTCATTTTCTTGTAGAGGTCGTCGCGATGTTCGTCGGGAATACAGGCATACCTGTGTGTCGTGTCGACCGAGGCGTGCCCGAACTCCTTTTGGATGACGTCGACGCGGTGTCCGTCACGCCATGCCTGATACGCCCACGTCTTACGCAGGCTGTGCGTGCCGATCGGGCCTTTGATGCCCATGTCATTCGCCGCCTTGGATATGACAGTCCATAGGCGTTGGCGCGATAGCGGCTTGCATTCGCCTTCCTCATTCCTGTTGCGGGAGAGAACGAGCGGCAACTCCTGATTCAACGGTTTGGGGAAGCGCTTGATGTGTTCGTATAGAATATCCTTCATTTCGTCGGTGATCAGGATGTGGCGCTCGTGCCCGGTTTTGATCTCGACGACCATCAGCCGGTCTATGATCTGCACGCGCTTGCCTTCGCCCGCGACAACGTCGCCGACCTGCAGGGCGAGGATGTCGGAGCAGCGAAGCCCCCAGTGAATGCCGATGATCGCCGCGATGTAATAATTGGGGTTCCATTCCTTGAGACGTCGCAGAAAACGGTATATCTCCGGCTTGGTTCGGATCGGAACGGTCTTCTTCATATTGCGCCGATCTCGCATGCCTCGATCATCCGATCGACGGGCCATCCTCGTTTCGCTCTGCGCTTGCACCAGCGGCGCATCATGCCGGCGTCGCACTCCGGCACGCGGGCGATGACGCGGGCCGCGAAGGGGATGGGAGAGTATGAGGCAGCCGATTGTCCGATCCGGACGCGGTTTCGTTCCTGAATACCCCAGATGACGACGTCTCTGTTCATGACTCCACCTCCCGTCGAACGTTTCAGAGATCCTGTCGTATTTTTTCCCATACCTTAATTTTGCACTTGATACCGATTTTAATCGGTGTTATGATCTTTGTGCCGGGGGGGTGATGAATATTCCAAGTTCGGGAGAAATCATAAAAAAACTGATCAAAAATGGATGGGAGCTCGATAGAATCAATGGAAGCCATCACATTTTCTGGCACCCCCAAAAGTCCGGCACCGTAACAGTGCCACACCCCAGAAAAGACCTGCCCGCCGGAACGGTGGCCGGCATTAAAAGACAGGCGGGGCTTAAATAAGCCCCGCCCTCAGGAGGAGGAATACGGATGCAGCGAAAAAAAATGGACCGGTGCGTGTATCCCGCGATCTTTTACAAGGACGGCAAATACATTGGGGTAAGGTTCCCGGACCTTCCCGGTTGCATAACATTCGGAGACGACGAACAAAACGCCATGGATATGGCAAAAGAAGCCCTGGGGGGTTACCTGCTGACGCAGGAAGACCACGCCATTTCAATCCCGAAGCCGACGCCTTTCGAAGAAATAAAGATCCAAGCGGGCGAGATTGTCGCCTGGGTTGAAGTTTACCCCTCGTTGCTTCGAGAAGAGGAGCGCAACAAGGTAGTAAAGAAAACCGTGACCCTGCCGAACTGGCTCAACTCCAAAGCCCAGGAGGCCAAAGTCAACTTTTCAAGCGTTCTACAGGAAGCACTGAAACAACGCTTGGGTTTGCCGTAAGGCGTTTTCACACAAAAACGGCCTCGCGTTCCTGTGGCCACTTGTCATTTTCTCGATAAAACAACCTGAGGCTTTCCGTTTTTGAATGAAAGTAAACTGTCATTTCACAAGGAAAATGACAAGTGGGAGGATATTGGCAGTCTCGAGAGGAGCCCAGCTCCGGAAACAAAAATGCCCCCCGCTTTCGCGGAGGCCATTTCGAGACGATCTTCAACGATATGATTGTAGCATATCTTGCGGTCATAGTGCGGCCCTTAGTAAAGCCGTCAGTAAGGCCCCTAGCGGGGACCGGCGGAAAACGCCTCATCGCAAGACAGGTCGAAGTTGTACATGGCCATCGCCTTCGTCGCGATCACGCGAAGCAGTCCGCGAAAGCGACGGCGGGCCGTGCGAAGCGTAACGCCGTGTTTCCCTCCCGCGCCGAAGAATTTCTTTCCGTATCCGCCCGCCCCGTCTCGGATCGTGCCGCCGGGACTGATGAACGCCACGTAATCCGTGATCTCGCGCCAGAGGTCGGGTCCCATGACGTTTCGGTACTCCTCGGCGGCGATCCGGATATTGACCCAGCCTCCTACGCCCTCGATGATCCATGACACGGTGTCGATCATACAGACGTCGAGTTCCAGCGCGTTCTTTTTGCGCCAGCCCATGATGCGGGCGCCGAGGTCGTCGGTCGTCCTGATCGACCGGACGATGTCGCGGATCTCGTCTTCGGATGGCGCATGACCGGCGAGGATACTCATCCCCGCCGGATGAAACCTGATCAGCAGCTCCAGCACGGCGACGACTTGCGACACGGACGGTTTCACCGCTTTTCCCTCCCGACCGCGGACGCACGGTGGGCCTGGACGGCGCATGCGGTGACCGGGCCGTCCGCTCCCCGGAAGACGAAACTTTTTATCTTCCCTTCGACCTCAACCGACGAGCCTTTCTCGAGATATCCCGCCGCGCTCTCCGCTGCCTTGTCGTACAGAACAACGGGGATCGTCATGGGGACCGGTTTCCATCTCCCGTCCTCCTGCCGGACGAAATCGGAGACGACGACGTCCAGGCGGGTCTTCGGACGGTACGAATCCACGTAACCGAGAATCGGGTCACGTGCCAGAACGCCGGTCAGAATCACGGTGTTGACGCTCATATTGCGCCTCCTCCCAGTCGGATGGTTTTCTCTCCGCAGTCGTCGAATCTTCCGCCCCGGAGAGAGCCTTCGGCCAGACGTTCCGCGATGTGCCGCCCGTAGCGGTTTGCGATATCCCGCATGGCGAGCTCCGTCGTCACGATGGTCGGGCTCTCGAGGTCGTAACGTTTCGAAATCACGGAACCCAGAGCGGCGAGCGCCGTTTTGGACTCCTCTTCCTTGCCGAGGTCGTCGACGACGAGAAAGGGGACGGTCCGGCACCTCGCGGCAAGCGTCCGGTCGTCCGCGATCTCCTTCGCCGAAGCCCAGGCGATCCCCTCCCCGGCTCGGGAAGCGGCCGCCCAGGCGGACCTGTCCAACCAATCCGGAACGGACTCTCTCAGACGGGCGCGTACCTTCCAGGCGGCGGCGAAGGATTTTCCCGTGCCGGGCGCGCCGGAGAGCACGAGGAAATCACGACAATGCCACATGCGGGAAGCCTGGACGGCTACGGTATTCCGAACGTCTTCGAGGTTGCCGAGATGGCGCGGAGGAACGCCGATCGCGCGCATCACGCCGCACAGGAACGAATTCAGCTCCGCCGTGACGCGTTTCCCGAAAGCGCACTCCGAAGACAGGATGGGACAGGGATATTCGAGCGGCGTCCCGCCGACGTCTATTTTTACCGTCCCCTTGCGGCACGCGCCCGGACAGGCTTTTATCGCGCCAAGCGCTTCGTCGACTGCGTCCAGCTTCCGACGGATGCGCTCGATCAGCTTTTCAAGCTCGTTCATTTGCCCGTCAAGACTGAAAGGTGTCTCGCAAGAGCGCGACGACGTCAACGCGACCCCCTCCTCCCGGCGTCTTCTCGTCCGTGTATTTTCTCTGCTGCGCCCGGCTGTCGCCGTTCCCTAACCTGGAACGGGAATACGTCCCCTCGAGGATCTTCTGCATGTTCTTCCCGTTCACGAGCCAGTCGAAGTCGGCCTTCCAGCCCTTCGAGTCCGGATTTTCGCCCATCAGCCACGGAGACAGGCGAACCGCGGCGAAGAATTCGCGCCACCATGCGACCTCTTTTCGCTGCGGATCGTCGCGGATCCGGGCGCGTATGGCGCGCCCTCGCCAGTCGGTGACCTTCGTCGCCCTCGGCAGCTCCGGAAGGGTTTCGTTGTAGACGTCCACGATGGCCCGATGCAGTTGCCGTTCTCCGGTTTCCGCCCGTGCGGTTTTCGCCTCGAGGTCGAACGGTTCGCTCTCTCCCTCGCCCCCCTTTGGGGGGGAAGGGGGGGTAGAATCTTTTAAATTCTCGTAAGACCTTGGTTCTAGTACACGGGGTGTCGTATTTTGCACCCCTAGGGGTGCAGATTTTGCACCCACCGCAGAATCTGCACCCCTGTTTTCGTCGGATTTTGCACCCACCGCAGATTTTGCACCCCTGTAGCAAGGCGCCCGGTGCCCGACGATCCGATAGGCCGAAGCCTGCTGTTTGCCGTTTACGAACCGTTCCGCGCGCTCGAGGACGCCGCGCGATACGAGATGTTTCAGGGATTCCTGCGCCGTCCGGACGGCGCAGCCGGCCTCGTCGGCGATGGTTTGGACCTTGAGAGGGCAGCTCCTGGTCCGAACGTCGACATGGGAACAGATCACGGAGTAAACCGCCTTGTCGTTCGGCGACAGCTCCCTGTCTCGTATCACTTCGATATCGACGCAGGCAAACCAGAAATCGCTCTGCCCGCGGCCTTCAATTTCGACTTCCATTTCGACTTCCATCAGGACACCAGACAAGGCTCGCTCTTCCTCCTTTCGCGTACTCCATACTTATGACCCCGCGGCCGGCCGCAGTACGAGCGCGCCGCTTTTCCACCCGCGCCGTGCCGGTTCGTATCCGGCATCGAGCAATTTGCGCCGGATGAAATCGATACCCGTCTGGTAGACGACCGTTTTCAGGCTGATGTGCGTCTCCCCATCCGGGGTGTGGTATTTTTGCTCGATGACGCGGAAGTATCCCCGGTCGATATATTCCTGGTACGGTACGTTGTCCGCCATCAAAATCCCGGCATCGCGGAGGAACGAGAACAGATTGTTCCTTCCGACGGCTTTGAAGTCGAGAACCTTGGCCACGCGTCCGATGTCGATCGCGCTTGCGCTTCCCGCCACGGCGTCGTAAAATTCAACTTTGGGGAGCATCGCTTTGTTGCGGGCCTCCAGCTCTTCGCGCTCCTCTTCGAGCTTGGCGGCAAGGAGGAGCGCGTCTTTCAACGTCCTGGGCGCGGAGAACGCGGCCCGGTTGCGAATGTCTTCTTCCATCCGGTTGAATTCGCGAATGTAGGCCTCCTTGAACCGCATCGCCTTTTCGCCGGTGTATCCCATGGCGAGCAGAACAAAACCGTCTTTGGAGAGCAGAAACTCGGGGCGAATCCCGCCCTTTCCGTCGACATATTCAACGCGTCCAAAATTGGACAGTCGAAATTCTTCGCTGCAACCCAGCTCTCTGATGTCCCGCAGCACATGCTGATGATTCTTTTCGAACACCCTCGCCACGTCGCGCGAGGAGACGACCACGCGTTCGTTGTCAATTCGCAATCCCAACAGACCTGTATCCATGTGCGACTCTCCCTTCTTTCCCGTTCCGCCGCAACGCCTGATAGACCTTCTGAACGTCCCAGACGCTCCAAGTCTCGTCCCACGTGCCGCGCTCGCGCATTTCGGCCTCGATGGCCTTTCCGATCTGGCACCAGCTATACCCGTGCCGCTGTGCCTCTTCGATCTCCTCCCGGTAGCCGATGAACGCCACGTACTGCCTGTCGATCCGCTCCGCCGTCCTGCGTCTCGGCCTCTGATGCCTCAGGATCTCCATGATTGCCATCGTGATCGCCCCCATGATGATTATTTATGATATCTAAGATATCTTAGATTGCTTGACTTATATCATGGGAAAGATAGGCTGTCAATATCTTAGATATCCTAGAATCGGGTGATCACATGGCGATCTTCCAAATGTCCTTCCGAATGGATAATAAACTCGCAACGCGAATTCGCATGATCGCCGCCTCTAACAACATGCCGATGAATACGTACATGGTTAAGATTCTTTCCGAGCACGCCGATCAGTGGGAGGATATGTACGGCAAGCTGCCAGTGCCTCCTCAAGAAGAGCAATAATGCAGTGTGTAACGCTGATATCGCGCTCTACTGCTTCATGTCCAACTCGCCTATGTAGCTCTTCCGGCATACGTAACGTCATTTGTTTCATTGCTGCACCACCTTTTTTGTTTTCTGGCGCGTTGCTTTATCGAACGTGTACCCTACGAACAACTGAAACCGACAGGTTTCATCGATTGCCTTGGAAACGAGTCCGGAAAGGCAGTCCAGGCAAATGACGATTGTAGCCGTCTCTTCGACGGAGCGCTCGAAACCGAATGCGAGGATATTGAACCCCTGCTCTGAATCGGAGTGTTTGCTCGAGAGGACATCCCCGATTTCCGCGACGCTCCGGCTTTCAGGGTTTTCGTTTGGAATTTCTTTGCCACAGATAGCGCACCGAACCGTCATGCTCTTACCCCCCTTACATTGGAGTGATAACTTTGGAGAAGCGATACCAAATCTTTGTCAGCAGCACGTTCAACGACCTTCGGGACGAGCGCCGCATGGTGTTCGACGCCATCATCCGCAAGAAGTGTTTCCCTGTCGGGATGGAGTGGTTTCCTTCGCTGAGCAGGGACTCTCTGGGGTATATCCAAGAGATCATCCGCGACAGTGATTTCTTCCTCCTCCTCGTGGGCGGCCGGTACGGAGATTCCGTCGATGAAAACGGCACCTCTTTTACCGAGCTTGAGTATCGGTATGCCATTGAAAAAGGTATCCCCGTCATTCCTTTCATCATGAGCGACTGGCGCCGTGCCCCACAGCTTGATTCCGAGATTGCGAAAACAAAAAAACTTGCCGACTTCATAGATTCCGTTAAAGAAACCTTCGATGGCTGGAAACCATGGACACGCGAAGATCTCAAAATACTTGTATCCGAGGCCATCGACCAAGCGAAAAAGGATCACCCGGAGGCGGTCGGCTGGGTTCGTGGAGATAGTTTACCCATCGACGCGGACGGCGTAGTTATTGACGCCAACAGGCTACAAGTTTCCAGCGACGTTTTTATCAACGGTCACCCTGCGGTATTTCTGGCTCAAACGCCGTCGAAGAAACGATACATCGAGACGGATCAAGGTCTTCTTGAACTTCCATGAACACCACCGGCAACCCAAGCGCCCGCGCGTGCTCGATCTCCATCCGGCATCCTTCAGAGCGTTCCCAATCTCCGAAGACCCGCAATTCGTCACAAACGGCAAGCAGGGCGTGGCAGAGATTGAACACGGCGCTCTGGTCCCCCTGGGGAGGCAAGAAGCTGAACGCGTTGATCGGAGACAACGGCAGGATCTCCGGCTCCGTCGCGACGATGCGGGCGCAGATATCGTCAACTGCACCCATATTGCGAAGGATGTGGCTTATGTTATCGGGTTGGTCGCCTCGCAGCGGGTGCGCAACGTAGACTTTTTTCATCTCCGACCTCCGTACATTGTATTTTTGCGGCCAGGCAAGGCACGAGAGAACGCCCGCGCCCTGCCTGATTCAGCCATTAAGCGCTAATCCCGATAAAATCCAGTAACTACAAGCCAGCCCGCAAGCGTTGTCGTAAGCCGCTCGAACTCGTGTTCTTTGGCTTTCTCCACGTAACGCTGCCATTTCGGGCAGAGAAGATGAAAGACGGGTTGTTCTTCGGCGCTTTTTGGCTTGTGTATGTCGATCTCGATTTCGACATCTTGGACAAGGCCGGAGCCTCTGTATATCTCGATTTTTGCGATCATGACCGCAGGGATTCGAACTGTCCCGTCGGCCTCGTTTACCTTGATCGAAAAGGTATAGTTGTTACGACTGTCGAAGGTATAGTCGCCCGTGATATTGGTGGCGTACTTGAAGTTTTGCGCGGCAAAAAGGAGCTCGCTTATGCCGTCGATCTCGCCTTCTTCCCTGCGTTTAAGAAAATCGCAGAACGATTTGACTTGAAATCCAAGTCCGCCTTCCGACAAAATCCCTCTCCATTCTTTTACCTGTGTCGATGTTTCAAACTCGTAGCGGACTTCGTCTTGGTTTCTATCTATCACGCTGTCGTCGAGAACGGCGGAGAAACCGACGTCGTTCATGAACACGATCGTATTCTCCTTGACTCCTTTCGCTTTTACGAGTTCAATGAAACTTTCGGGTGTAAGGGCCGTATATCGAAAGCCCTGATAGTCGAACGGGTCGATGATTTTCGGGGCTGTCCCCGTACGTATGGTCAGGTCGCTTCCGTTTGGCGTTATCTCCATCTTGTTGATATCCATGTTAATCTCCTTTCACCTGCGACTGCTTGATGAGCTCGCTCTGTGCGGATGTTCTGACAAGCCCAAGATCGTAAGAGTCCGCGCTTAGATTGCCGAAAAGATCGGAACTCGCAAGAAGCGTTTTCTTCTTGGATGGGTAGGCGGGTTTTACGGACGAAACAACTTCTACATGAGCGCTGTCCTCCTTAAAACGCTTGAATGTAAGCGTTATCGTCAGCGTCGCTTTCTTTTTGGGATCGTCCAAGCTGGCGACCAGGCTTGGTATCAGTTTTTCCGCTTCCTCGTTCAAATCGGTAAAGTTCTTGAGGTTCAACCGTTCGAAATCCACCACTGTACGCACCTCCGTATGCTATAATTTTTCCGGGAGTTGCCGCTCCCGGTTTTGCTTCAACCATGCCCCTCTTCGGAGGGGTTCTTTCTTTCCGCATCGTCCTGATTCGCCGAAGAGGTCGACCATTTTTCTCAGAGCGACTTCAACTTTCTCCATCTTCTCCATCTTCTCCATCTTCACCCCCTTCCGCCCACTGCGAAAGCGTCGGGAGGCGAATACAGCTCGGCTTTCCCGCCGCAGAACGGGCAGGGGAGAAGTTCAGGCTCGCTCACCTCTTCCCAACCCTTTCCGCTTCCCTCACCGTCATAACTCTGAACCGCTCCCGATTCGGGTCGTCCCCGTCGCAGGCACGGGCGAGGCGCCTTTGATATGTCCGTGGCATCAGGGCAATTTTCTTTTGGAGCTTCCGATCCTCGAACCAGTCGAGAATTGTGTCGAGCAGTTTCATTTTTCCTTCTCCTTTCGGTCTTTTTTATGCGCCTCGGCAATGTAGCCGGTGCGCTGTTCCCTTATCAGCAGTTCGATATACGCCTCCACGTCCGACAGGAGCCAGAAAGACGGCGCGGTCTTTCCGGTCCCGGCCTTGAGGACCGGTTGCGGAG
>DAIPHL010000062.1:0-12089 GCA_036771375.1 Synergistaceae bacterium
GGTCGGCGGGCTCGGCGTCCTCGCAGGGGACATTTTGAAGAGCGCGGCGGACCTCGGCGTGCCGATGGTGGGTGTGACGCTGCTCTATCGCAAAGGCTACTTCCGCCAGGAGATATCGCCCGAGGGAAACCAGGTCGAACGCCCCGTCGAGTGGGAACCGGAAAAGCTCCTCGCCCCGCTGCACAACCGGGTATCGATCATTTTGGAAGGCCGCTCCGTACAGGTTCGTGCATGGGGCTACGTGTACATGGGACATTCCGGTTATCCGCTGCCCATCTACTTCCTGGACACCGACATCGAGGGCAACGCGCCGAGCGACCGCAACCTCACGTGGCAGCTCTACGGAGGGGACGACCGTTACCGGCTCTGCCAGGAGATGATCCTCGGGGTCGCCGGCCTGAGAATCCTTCGCGACCTGGGCTACAACAACATCAAAACCTTCCACCTCAACGAAGGACACGCCGGTTTCATCACCCTGGAGCTGACGAGGGAGCTCGGGTACGAGGATTTCGACAAGGTGAGGGACGACGTCATCTTCACGACGCACACGCCCGTCGCGGCCGGGCACGACTATTTCCCCTACGATCTCATCAGCAAGACCGTGGAGGAGAGCAACGGTCAGAGGCTCCGCCGGATGCTCGGCGGAAGCGGCGTATCCATGACCGACCTGGGGCTCCGTTTCAGCCGCTACGTCAACGCGGTCTCGCGGAAACACGCCGAGGTCAGCCGCAAGATGTTCGACAACAACTCCGTCGACTACGTCACCAACGGGGTACACTCGATCACATGGACGTGCCCCGGATTCGCGAGGTTGTACGACAAGCACATCCCCGCGTGGAGGAACGACCCGAGCCGTCTCGTGCAAGCGCTGCAGCTTCCCGAGGAGGATATCTGGAAAGCCCACCAGGCCGCCAAGATGAGGCTCTTCGCCAAGGTCCTGGAGGAGACCGGAGTGGAGTTCGATCCCGACATCCTGACCATCGGATTCGCGAGAAGAGCCGCCACCTACAAACGGGCGGACCTGCTCTTCACGGACGTCAAACGGCTTCTCGACGTGGGCGCGGGGCAGGTGCAGTTCATCTTCGCCGGCAAGGCACACCCCCACGACGTGCCGGCCAAGGGGATCATCAAGCGCATCCTCGATCTTTCCAAGGAGATCGGCGCCGCCCTTCCGATCGTGTTCCTCGAAAACTACAACATGGAGCTCGCCCAGATCCTCACCGCCGGCGTCGACATCTGGCTCAACACCCCGATACGGCCGCGGGAGGCATCCGGAACGAGCGGCATGAAATGTGTGCACAACGGCGTCATGAACTTCTCCGTCCTGGACGGATGGTGGATAGAGGGTTGGATCGAGGACGTGACGGGCTGGTCCATCGGCCCCGATCCGAAGGAGGCGGACCTCGTCGAGTACGACGAAATGCAGGACGCGCTGGATCTGTACAACAAGCTGGAGGAAAAGGTGATCCCGACGTATTACAACGACAGGCAGCGGTGGATTTGGATGATGAAAAACACGATCGCCCTGAACGCCAGCTACTTCAACACGCACAGGGTCGTCAAGGAATACTGCGAGAAGGCTTACGGCACCGTATTCCGCGGACACTGAGAACGATCGCGGGCGCAGGCGCGCGAGGAGGATTGGACATGAAAATTCTGCATGTGGCTTCGGAGATGGCTCCGCTCGCCAAACAGGGTGGCCTGGGGGACGTATTGGGCGCTCTCCCCGCCGCGCTCAGGAAAAAGGGCGTGGACGCGCGGGTTCTTTTGCCGGTGTTTCCGGGCGTGATGGAGAACGCACGAAAAGAGGGGTTTGTCTGCGAAAAACTCCCGCAGGAAATACATGTAGCGCTCGACTGGAAGGTCTACACCGCGACGGTATGGAAGGCCGAAGGCAGAGGACTGTCGGTGTACCTGCTCGAGCAACCGGATCTCTTTACCAACCCCAAGATCTACCCCATGGCGCTCACCGGTCAGACGGCGCTCCCCTTCGTCTTTCTCTCCCTGGGGGCCCTCGAACTGCCGAAATGCGCGGCCTGGCAGCCGGAGATCCTCCACGTGCACGACTGGTCCACCGCGATCCTTCCCATCGCGCTGCGCTGGCACAGGCATTACAGGATGCTCGCGTCGTCCTACGACGTCGTTCTCACCATTCACAACCTGGCTCATCAGGGAATCGTCGACCCCGGAATCCTCCAGTCGTGGGGGCTGACGAAGGACGCGTTCCTGCTGGAGGGCATGGAATTTTACGGTCAGGCGAACATTCTCAAGGGAGGCATCGTCTCGTCGGACGTGATCACCACGGTAAGCCCCAACTATTCCTGGGATATCCAGACGGAGGACGGGGGGTTGGGGCTTCACGGCGTCTTCAGCTCCCGCAGGGGCAAATTGATCGGCATCCTGAACGGCATCGATTATGACATCTGGTCGCCGTCGAACGACAAGCTCCTGCCTGCCGCCTATACGGCCGACGATCTGGCGGGCAAAGCGATCTGCCGGAAGCGACTCGTGGAAATGACGGGCTGGAACGACGATGGCAAGCCGATCATGACCTTTATCGGCCGGCTCTTTCAACAAAAAGGCGTGGACATACTCACCACGTGTCTCGAACGGACGATGGCGGGGCGCTACAGGGTGGCGCTGATCGGTTCGGGGTTGCCTCAATACGAATCGTGGATCCACGAGTTTCAGCAACGTCATCCGGATTGTTTCTGGGGTTACACGGATTTCAACGAAAAGATCGCGCATCTCGCCTACGCCGGCTCGGACATCCTGCTCATGCCGTCGCTGTTCGAACCCTGCGGGCTCTCTCAGATGATCGCCATGTCCTACGGCACGATTCCAGTCGTTCGCAGCACGGGGGGACTCGCCGACACGGTGATCGATTTCGACTCGTCGATCGACGGCACCGGATTTCTCTTCAGCGAGTACAACGCAGAGGAGCTCGCTCGCGCCATCGACCGGGCGATCGCGGCGTACGCGGACGCTTCGAGATGGAGCACCCTCATGCAAAACGCCATGGGAGCGGATTTTTCCTGGAAATCCTCCTCGGACGAATACATCGATATGTATCGAAATCTCAGGAGCGGAGCGATCTAAAGGAAGCGCAACGATGAACTTTTCTGGTACAATATCATGAAGGACGACAAAACAACGATCCGTCAACCATCACTTCCTCGGGGGGGAATCGGGTATGCTGCACGGAAGATATGGTAGAGTACTGTCCATTGTTTTGGCCGGAGGCAAGGGAGAACGCCTCATGCCTCTCACCAGGTATCGGGCAAAACCTGCCGTACCCTTCGCCGCCAAGTACCGCATCATCGATTTCGCTCTCTCGAACCTAGTCAACAGCGGCATGCACTCGATATACTGCCTGACTCAGTTCAAGAGCCAATCCCTTCAGGAGCACATCACGCAGGGGTGGCAGTTCGGTCCGGCGCTGAGGGGCCGCAACTACTTCGTCAGCCTCGCCCCGGCACAGATGTGGACCGGCGAGCGGTGGTACGAGGGCACGGCCGATGCGATCTACCAGAACCTACACCTATTGACCATGTTCAACGCGGATTACGTCTGTATCTTTGCGGCCGACCACATCTACAAGATGGACATCGAACAGATGCTGCAGTACCACGTCGACAACAACGCCGACATCACGGTGGCCGCCAAGCGGGTCCCGGCGAGCGAAGCGTCGCAATTCGGCTGCATCTCCGCAAACGCCGAAGGGGTCATCGACGATTTTATAGAGAAACCGTCCGATCCTCCCCACATCAAAAACAGCCCGGGATACAGCTATGTATCCATGGGCAACTACATCTTCTCGCGCGAGATCCTCGAGGAGGCCATTCTGACCGACAACCAGAACAAGGAGAGCAGCCACGATTTCGGGAAGGACATCCTCCCCGAGATACACAACCAGTGCAAAGTGATGGCGTATGACTTCTCGACGAACGTCATCCTGGGGGACGATCGTCCGTACTGGAAGGACGTGGGGACCCTCAAAGCCTACTGGGAGGCTCACATGGACCTTTTGCAGCATCCCTCGTCCCTCACGCTCTACAACCCGCTTTGGCCCGTGCGGACGGTCTCGTTCTCCGATCCTCCCGGCTTCACCTATCCATCGAAGGGAAAGACCTGTTCCGTCGAGGGATGTCTGCGAGCCGAAGCGAGTCAGGTGCTGGGGGCCGTGGTGCATCGTTGCGTGCTTTCGCGGAACTGCGTCATCAACCCCGGCTCCGTGGTCGAGGAATCCATCATCGGGCAGGGGGTCGTGATCGGAGAGAACTGCAAGCTGCGCCGGGTCATCGTCGACTCCCACAATGTGATACCGCCCAACACGGTCATCGGCTACAACGCGGACGACGACGCCGAGAAGTACCATCTCGACAAGGAATCCGGCGTCGTGGTCGTGCAGATGCCGAAGATACAGCTGCGTAAAAACCTGCAGATGCCCGGAGATCCTCGGTACGACGACCAGACGCCTTTTTCGACATTTTAGGCCGCCGGGCGAAGTTTGCACACTGTCGAGCCGGGGGTGTCCTTCCCCGGCTCTTTTTTTACAACCGAAAACGGGCAAGACGAAAAAGAAAATCGACGAAGTCGAACACGAAAAAGGAGCGTCAAAGAGATGAAAAAACGACTGAATGGAACTCCTTCCCCCATGCCGCGGACGATCCTGTGGATCGCTCTTTGTTTTCTCTGCATCGAACTCCTGACTCTTCCGGGAAACGCGTCAGACGTCCGGAGGGCGTCCGACGCGATCCCGGCGACTTTCGGGGACGATCCGTCCTACCTGTACATCGACCTTCCGAATATCCGCAGAATCGCAAAGCACGTATCGGAATCGGCCGCGCTTGACGTCCTGACGGAGTGCGACCACCGTCTTGCCCTCGCGCGGAAGGGCCTGCTCGCGTTTCCCGCCACCGACATGGCGCTTTTGATCGCGAAAAATTCCGACGGCGAAAAACAGTTTCACCTCGCTCTCCGGTTCGACGACAGACACCGGGCGCTTCTGAGGAAAATCGAGGACGGCACGGCCGAAACGGGCGAGATCGGGCGGCTGTTCGGCGAAGGGAACCTGCCCGCGGGCGCGAGGATCGAGGCGATTTCCGACGACAACGGCCACGTCGCCTACAGGCTCGGGCGTTTCGGGCTGCACCTCTCGGCAAAAGACGGCGTTCTCGTCGTCGGAGACGGTTCAAGGTCCGTCGAAGAGTCGTTTCGGGCGATGGACAACCGCTTCGGAAGGTTCAACCCCAAAGAGCGGGGCGGTTCTCCCGCAGACGCTTTCGCGATCAGACTGGATCGCGAAACGACCGGACAGATACTTGGGATGTACGGCTTCGGCGAGGGGGATTCGGCGAAGCGTGGCATGACGATCGACGGCAAGCTCACATTCGTCCCCGGCGGCTGGGACGTGGATCTCTTTACAAACGCATCGGAGCTCATGTACGGCAGAAGGGACGCCTCGAAAATCTTCTCGAACCTGACGGGCCCTTTTCCGTCGGCTGGAGGCGGCAGGTTGGCGCTCGCCGCGGACTCGACCCCAAACACCCGCTTCATCGTGACGGAGGGCTACGCAAAAGCGATGTACCGGCTTCTCTCCCGCTCTTCGAAGTTCGCGACGAAGCTCGCGGAGGGGCTCGCCTCTTCGCTCGGAAAAGAGGAGAGAAGTGAACTCTTCGACTCCCTCCTCTCGCTGGGCCGCCTGAACGCAGCGATCACGTACGACCCCGCGAATCCGAAGGACGTCCGCGCCTACGCCGTAGCGACGAGCCGCACCGGCGGCATGGGAAAAGTGGGCGCAAAGATCTCCGATCTGCTCGAGAAGCGCCTCGGCGACGAGGGAATCGTTCATGAAAAGATCGACCTCGAAAACTGGGACGCGGCATACGCCCTTCGCATCGCGAAACCGTTGAAAAAATGGGCGCCGAAGAATTTCACGCTGGCGTTCGACGACAAAAGGTTGGCGATCGGACTCCTTCCGCCGGCGCTTCTGACGACGCCCTTTTCGACGGACTCCGCATATTGGAAGGAACTCTCCGAAAACAAGACCATCAAGGAATGGCTGTACATGGATATGAGAGCCCTGCGCAAGATCGTCGCGGCGGTAACGGAGCGGATCGACCTGCAAAAAAACGACAGATTGAGCGTGGCCTTGTTGCTGCTGCCGTTCGTCGACTTCAGAGAGATCACTTCACAGACCTTTTCCGAGAGACACACCCGTTTCAACTTCAGGACCGGATGGCTCGACCTCGACGACAGAGCGTTCCTGCACCGCTTCCTGACCTCTCCGTAAGGGTTTGTCACGTCAAAAAAGCCACCCCTTTTCCCTCGGCACGCCACGGGAAACGCGCAAGGACGATATTTCCCGTGGCGTTTTACAAAAAACCTCGCATGGCATTTCTTATTTAAAATGATCGGTGCGAGAGGGCGATATTTTTTAAAAAATATTGACATATTTCAGTTATGGAAATATAGTACCTACAATATTAAAATTTACGATCAACGATCGAAGTTCTCTTGATCCGACGGGCAAAGAAGAAGGGGCCTTGACCGGAGGCCCCCCCAAAAAAATGTGAGAGCGGCTCTTGCACACACGCCGGGGCAATTCCACAGCGCTCGGTTCGGCACAAAACGGAAGAGACGGACATGCAAGGTCTACGCTGTTTGCGATCGTCGACAACCATCAAACCAACGAGGTACGGGATGAAGAAGAAAACCTTGCTGTTTGTCGTGATCTTCGCTCTTTTTACGCTTGCCATCGTTTATTTCATCGATCACAAGAAATCGGAGTTTACGGGCAGCGGCGGGGCGATCACGCTTCAGGCGACGAAAACGGTAAAAAAAGACACGCTCTCCATCGCCGTATCCACCGGACCGACAAGCCTCGATCCCGTCGAAACGAGTCTGATGTACAACGACGCCGTCCTGCGGCTCCTTTACGACAACCTCATCCGACTCGACGCGAACATGAATTTCATTCCACACCTCGTCGAATCCTACGACCCGGTCAGCGATACGGAATGGCGTTTCCTCCTCCGTGATGGAATCCGGTTTTCCGACGGAACGCCCATGACCACCGAAGACGTAAAGGCGAGCATCGAGGCGTGCAACAAATCCCGCGCGCTGGGTTCGTTCGCGGCATGGCTCAAGGAGGTTCGAATCGAAGACGAAAGGACCTTCGTCATCGTGACCAGGGAACCCACCGAGAGACTGCTCCTCGACCTCGCTCAGTACAGCTACGTTGTCCCGAAGAAACTGCTGACGGAACCAAACTACAGGTTCAACGAAAAACCGATCGGTTCCGGCCCCTACAAACTGGTCGAGTGGGAGCCCGGCAACCGTCTGGTCTTCGTGGCGAACGAAGACTATTTTCTCCCGGACGACAAGGCTCGGATACCCAACCTGATCTGGCGTATCATACCGGATGGAACCGAGCGCACCCTCGCGCTGCGAAACGGCGAGGTCGATTTTCTGTACGACGTCTGGGCGAACGATCTGAAAGAGCTGGAGGAGGATCCAAGGATCGAGGTTTTCTCCATCCCCTATTCCTCTCCCTTTTACCTCTGCTTCAACCTGAAAAAACCGGGCATGGACAATCTCAACGTGAGAAAAGCGATCGCCGCCGCGATCAACCGCGACAACGCCGTCGAACTTGCGACGGGAGGCTATGCGACCCCGCTCATCTCCTGCGCCGCCTCCGGCCTGCTCGGTTCGACCGACGACGGGGCGCAGCCCTACGACCTTGAAAAAGCCAGAGAGTTCATGGAAAAATCCGGCCTTCCCGAGGATAAAAGAACCTTCACCGTCCTGACCAAGGAAGAACCGTTCAAGACCGCCCTCGAATCGATCCGGTCCGACCTCGAGGAGATCGGCGTCACCCTGAACGTGCAGATGCTCGATACGGCGACCTACACCGCGCGGGGAGCAGACGGGGACTTCGACATGATCACGGGAAAATCCGGCGTCGCGGATATCCTGATCTACGCGAACAGTGCGTTCAAAACGGGCGCTTTCGTCAACTTCAACTTCCTCTCCGATGAATACGTGGATGATCTGATCGACGAAGGTTCCAGGACCCTCGACGCGACAAAGCGCGAAGAGATCGTCACAAAACTCGTTACATACTGTAACGAAAACTGCTTCCGTACCGGAATATACCAGCTCTCCACCACACGTGCCTTCGATGCCAGGCTCAAGGGTTTCGAAACCAATCTCATCTCCTTCGACCGCTACAACAAACTCCATTGGTCGGAATGAAAAACCGAGGCCTTACCGATCGTTTCGAACACGCATTCATTCGCCTCTCGTGAAAAGAAGACTCCGTCCGGGATGGAAAGCATCGGGATCGCTCCCCTTTGGCTCCCCCGTGTCAAGACCGATCTTCGCTTTCCTGCACAAAACCCTTGACCTTCGCTGGAAAGCACTGTACAATGACTTTTGCTCTCGGGATGTAGCGCAGCCTGGCTAGCGTACCTGCATGGGGTGCAGGTGGTCGGAGGTTCGAATCCTCTCATCCCGACCAGGTCTTTCAAGGGCTCGACGAAACGGTCGAGCCCTTTTTTCGTTGCCCATGTATCCATCCATGCATACCCCGGCAGACGACGACAACGGGAAACACCGAACGGGCCACAAGCACGACGGACTTCTTTCGTCGCTCGTTCCCGCCGCGACACGCCGATCATCGTATCGGCCGCCGGGCATTTCTTTTGCCATAGGCCCCGGAGGGGACATCGATCACGGCGACGTGGACGAAAAAGTCGTGCCGCCGGCCGCTTGCAGGTTAAAATGCCGCCCGCGTCCCGGTCGATCGGGGGAGGGTGTGCGGACAGGGGCGAAGAGGGCGGAGGCGGGCGTTGTCTTGACGGCAACGGCGCGGCCTGAAGATCGTACGTGCACAAAAAAAGGAGGTGGCGAAACGCCACCCCCCAACTTCGTCACCTGTTTTGGGAACTTTGAAATGGTATTATGCAGGTCACCCAGACAGTCTTACAGAAAAATAATAAATACTGTCAAACTAGATTTTTACGACGTCCGAAGCCTGTGGCCCCTTTGTACCCTGAGTGATTTCGAAGGAAACCTTCTGCCCCTCGTCGAGGGTCTTGAATCCTTCTCCCTGGATGGCGCTGAAGTGCACAAATACATCGCTGCCTTCATCGGTTGTGATAAAACCGTAGCCCTTGGTTGCGTTAAACCATTTTACCGTTCCGTTGCTTTTCAAAACATGTTGCCTCCTAACAAAAAAGATCGTCGACGGCGCCATTCGACAATCGCACAATAATTGAATTTAATGATTCTGTCAAGTCTTGTTTGAGAATTATTCCAAGAATTTAAAAAAATTTTAGGATTTTCACCTCGACAGAGCTTCGAGATAAATAACGGGAGAATATCGACGAAAAACGGCGGATTTAGCGAGAAACAAGAGATATTCTCCCCTGTTTTCCTTTGTAATACGCACGAAGCAGTAAAGTGACATTGATTGATGATAAGCATATAATCATAATAGTCAATAATGGTTAATTAAAAATGATCAAAGCGAGAGGTGAGCGAGATGAATCTGAATAAAATGACGGAAAAATCCCAGGCTGCGATCCTGGAGGCGCAGAACCTGGCAATCGAATACGGACACCAGGAGGTCGGAGAGCTCCACATGCTCCTTGCCCTCCTGGAGCAGGAAAACGGATTGATTCCCCGCGTGATCGAGAGCATGGAGGTTTCGCTGTCCGGCCTCGTCGGCTGCGTCAAATCCGCGCTCGCGGCAAAACCACGCGTATCGGGACCCGGTTATCAGCCGGGCAAGATCCTGCTCTCCCCGTCGCTCGCCGAAATCCTGGTGGAAGCCGAAAACACCGCGAAACGAATGAAGGACGAATACGTCTCGGTCGAGCATATCTTCGTCTGCCTGATCGCCTCCTCCCGCTCTCCCAAGGTCTCCGAGATATCGAAGACGTTCGGAATTACCGAGGAACGCTTTCTCTCCGTGTTGACACGGGTCCGCGGCAATCAGAGGGTGACGAGCTCGAACCCGGAGGACACCTACGAAGTGCTCGAAAAATATGGCAGGGACCTGGTCAAGGAGGCCCGCGAAAACAAGCTCGATCCGGTCATCGGCCGTGACGAGGAAATCCGCAGGGTGATCCGGATTCTGAGCCGCAAGACGAAGAACAACCCCGTCCTGATCGGGGAACCCGGCGTGGGGAAAACGGCCGTGGTGGAGGGCCTCGCGATGCGAATCGTCCGAGGCGACGTCCCGGACAACCTCAAGGACCGGGTCCTCTTCGCGCTGGACATGGGCTCTCTCATCGCGGGCGCGAAGTATCGCGGCGAGTTCGAAGAACGTCTCAAGGCCGTCCTGACCGAGGTACAGAAGAGCGAAGGCCGCGTGATCCTGTTCATCGACGAGCTGCACACGATCGTCGGAGCGGGCAAGACGGAGGGCGCGATGGACGCCGGAAACATGCTCAAGCCCCTCCTCGCGCGAGGCGAGCTGCACTGTATCGGAGCGACCACGATCGAGGAGTACCGCCTGTACATCGAAAAGGACGCCGCTCTCGAACGGCGCTTCCAACCGGTCACGATCGACCAGCCGGACATCCAGGACACGATTTCGATCCTGAGGGGTCTCAAGGAGCGTTTCCAGGTGCACCACGGCGTCAAGATCCAGGACAACGCGCTGGTCTCGGCTGCGGTGCTCTCCAACCGGTACATCGCGGACAGGTTTCTCCCCGACAAGGCGATCGACCTCGTCGACGAGGCCTGCGCGATGATCCGAACGGACATCGATTCGATGCCCGCGGAGCTCGACTCCGTCTCCCGCAGGATCATGCAGTTGGAGATCGAGGAGGCCGCGCTCCGGAAAGAGAGCGATCGGGCGAGCGCCGACCGTCTCGCAGCCCTCTCCAAGGAGCTCGGCGACCTCCGCGAGGAGGCCGACGCGCTGAAGGTACAGTACGAATCCGAGAAGAAGAGCATCGCCAAGGTCCGGGAACTTCGCGAGCAGATCGAGGAGACGTCCCGCGACATCGAGCGGGCCGAACGGGAGTACGATCTAAACAGGGCCGCGGAGCTCAGGCACGGCGTCCTGCCCGACCTGACGAAAAAGCTGAAGGAGGAGGAAGCCGAACAAAACCGCAAAAACGGCAATCGCCTCCTGCGCGAGGAGGTCACGGAGGAGGAGATCGCGGAGATCGTCTCGAAGTGGACCGGCATCCCGGTCGCAAGGCTCGTCGAGGGGGAGCGCGAAAAACTGCTCCGGCTGCCGGAGATTCTGCATCGGAGGGTGGTCGGACAGAACGAGGCGGTAGAGCTCGTGTCGGACGCGGTCCTGCGTGCGAGGTCCGGGATCAACGACCCCCGGCGCCCGATCGGGTCTTTCATATTCCTGGGGCCGACCGGCGTCGGCAAGACCGAACTCGCCCGTACGCTTGCGGAGACCCTCTTCGATTCGGAGGAGAACATGATTCGAATCGACATGTCCGAGTACATGGAGCGTCACGCGACATCCCGCCTGATCGGCGCGCCACCCGGATACGTCGGATACGACGAGGGAGGACAGCTCACCGAAGCGGTCCGCAGGCGCCCATACTCCGTGGTGCTCTTCGACGAAATCGAAAAAGCGCACCCCGACGTCTTCAACAACCTGCTCCAGATCCTGGACGACGGGCGCGTCACCGACAGCCACGGACTGACCGTGAGCTTCAAGAACACGGTCATCATCATGACGAGCAACATCGGCGCCCACCTGATCGCAAACGGCGTGTCGAGCGACGGCACGATCACGGACGAGACGAGAGACGCCGTGATGGGAGAGCTCAAGAGCCACTTCAGGCCGGAATTCCTCAACCGCGTGGACGATACGATCCTCTTCAAGCCACTGGGGCTCGAGGAGGTGGAGGAGATCGTAAAATTGACGATCGAGCACGTCCGCAAGCGTCTCGCCGACAGGAAGGTCGAACTCGACGTCTCGCCGGGAGCGATCTCGGTCATCGCGAAAAACTCGTACGACCCGGTCTACGGCGCCCGCCCGGTGAAGCGTTACGTGCAAAGACACCTCGAAACGTCCATCGCGAAAGAATTGATCCGCGCCGACC
>DAIPHL010000063.1:0-11959 GCA_036771375.1 Synergistaceae bacterium
GGTCGGCGAAAGGGCATCCCGTTCGTGCAGGCCGAGCTTTTCGCGTAGGCGAAGCACGTCGCCTCGTTCGACCTTCGACGCGTCGTACAGGGAGAAATCGAGCCCGATGCCCGGCATGAACGAAAGGCGCTCCTCGGGGACGATCCGGTGGCGCAACGCCGCTTCTTGATCCTCGCGGTTGATCACCACGAGACGGTCCGTCCATCTCCCCGCCGCCTGTTCCAGTGTCCTGAAGACGGTGTTTCGAAGTTCCTGTCCACCTCGGTGAAAGTGAAATCCGTGTGCGGTGTAGACGACTTTCGGCCCTCCGGGGGGGCGGTTTCGCAGGGCGTATCGCGTCACGAACGCGGCCACCGGCGTATGTACGTGTACGATGTCGTAACCTCCGCGGCGGACGGCTTCCCTCACGTGTTTCGGGGTGTCCCCGAAGTTCCGTGGCGCGAGTGGGTTGCGGCTCCAGTCTACGTCGATCACGCTGTCGAAGTGTTCCGTCAGGGCGGCCTCGGAGGAAGAGCCGGCCGCCATCGCGTCGACGGTCCAGCCGGCGCCTCTGAAGTGGTCCGCGTATGGGAGAAGAAAGGCGCGGAGCGTCACCGGAACCGTCGTCGCGATCAGAAGTCTTTTAGCCGTGGACATGGGCATTTCGTCTCCGGTTTCCGCTCATCGGCGTTCGCAAGTCCTCGCCGGATTGCCGAGAACGGTCGATCCATCCGGGACGTCACGCAGCACTACGCTCCCCATCCCGATCACACAGTCGGAGCCCACGCGAATTTCCTGCCGAAGAGAGCTGTGCACGCCGAGGAGCGTTCGCTCCCCGATCGTGATATTGCCCGAAACCGCGACCTGTGGCATGATCGACGAGAAGGAGCCGATCGTGACATCGTGTCCGACGGTGGCGGAGTCGTTGAGCAGAACGCCGTTGCCGATCGTGACGTTGACGCTGACGTGCACGCCCGCCGCGATGACGACACCCTCTCCGATGGAGAGATATTCGCGGAGGATGGCCGTGGGGTGAATGACGTTCGGAAAGAAGATCAGAGGATTTTGGCGGAGTCGTCCGTACACGCGCTCCTTTGCCGCCGAGTCGGAAAACCCGAAGACCACGGAGAGCGGTTCCGTAACGGTGTCGAGGTAATCGAGCCCGCCCAGCACCGTCGCTTCGTTGCGTACGGTGCCCGGCTCGACCCCGTCGTCGAGAAAACCGAGCACCTGTGCGCCGGATTTCGCGAGCGTCAGGCGGACCATCTGCAGCACCTCGCGACCGAGGCCTCCCGCTCCGTAGACGACGATCCTTCGGCGTTCGTCGCTCTCCTCAGCTGTCCTTTTCACGTTCATCGACCTCGTTTCCGGTGAATCGCGGCATCGTCGCCTCGCCCGACGCGGAGATCCCTTCCCGCCCGGCGGCTTTGGCGATCGTGAGAAGGAGGATTTTCCCGTCGAGCAGCAGGCTCCGGTTGTCGACATACCATACGTCCAGCTCGAACTTTCGAGGCCAGGAGATGGCGTTTCGGCCGTTTACCTGAGCCCAGCCGGTCACGCCCGGAGGGACTTCGAGGCGCCGTCTCTGCCTGTCGTCGTACAATGGTACGTATTCGAGCAGCAGAGGTCTCGGTCCGACGAAGCTCATCTCTTTGCGCAGGATGTTCCAGAGCTGTGGCAGCTCGTCCAGGCTCGTCGAGCGCAGCCAACGGCCGAACGGAGTCAGGCGTTTTTCGTCGGGCAGCGGCTCGCCCTCTTTGTCTCGCTCGTCGGTCATGGTTCTGTACTTGTAGAGGGTGAAGGGCTTTCCACCCTCGCCCGCCCGTACCTGGGAGAAGATCGCGGGAGGGCCCATCTCGCGCCGGATTCGAAGGGCGATCCAGAGCATGAGCGGGGAGAGAAAAACGAGGCCAAGAAGGCTTCCCGCGATGTCAAACAGCCTCTTTACAAATCGGTAGAGCATTTCCTTCACGGACGGTTTTTTCGTTCAAACAGGGAGAGAACGGTCTCCATTACCCTCTCCTGGTCCTCGGGGGCAAGGTTGGAGCCGGATGGCAGACACAGCCCGTTCGCGAAAAGAGCTCCGCTGACGTCCTCCGTCTCGGCATGGCGGTAGTAGGCGACGCCCTCGAAGACGGGTTGAAGATGCATCGGTTTCCAGACGGGACGGGACTCGATGTTGTGCTCTGCGAGCGCCTCCATGATTTCGGTCGCGCTCGTGCCGCTCTCCTCGGGCGAGACCGTCATCGCGGTGAGCCAGCGGTTGGATGCGCTCCACTCCGGCTCCGGCATGAATGTCACGCCGGGGAGGTGTCCCAGGGTTCGGCGATATCTCGCGAAGACAGCGCGCCGCTCCCGCACCCTGCGATCGAGCAGCTTGAGCTGCGCGCGTCCGATTCCCGCGAGGACGTTGCTCATTCTGAAGTTGTAGCCGAGTTCGGAGTGTTGATACCATGGCGCCCTGTCGCGCGCCTGTGTCGAGAGAAAGCGCGCCCGCTCGATCATCTCTCCGTCGTCGGAGAGCAGCATTCCCCCGCCCGAGGTCGTGATGATCTTGTTGCCGTTGAACGAATAGTAGGCGAGCTTGCCGAACGAGCCTGTCTGTCTGCCTCGGTAGGTCGCTCCCATCGATTCGGCGGCGTCCTCCAGCACGGGAACGTGATATTTGTCGCAGAGAGGCAGGAGCGAATCCATGTCGCAGGACTGTCCGTAAAGATTGACGATCACGACCAGCTTCGGCAGCCTGCCCTGTTTTTCGGCGTCCTCGAACGCCCTTGCGAGCGCCTTGGGGGACATGTTCCAGGAGGCGTTCTCCGAGTCGACGAGAAGCGCCGTCGCGCCGGTCTGTACCAGGGGCGCGAGGGAGGCCACGAACGTCAGCGAGGAGCAGAAGAACAGATCGCCCGGTCCAAGCTCGACGAGCCTCGCGGCAAGAGCGGCCGCGGCGGTCCCGGAGGAGAGGGCGAGCGCGTGTCCGACCCCGGCGAATTCGGCGCACTCCCGTTCGAAGGCGTCGACGTGGGGACCCAGCGGAGCGATCCAGTTGCTTTCGAACGCCTCTTTGACAAAATCAATCTCCTCTCCTCCCATGTGAGGGGAGGAGAGAAAGATGCGTCTCTTCGGTTCGTGGGTCATTCGTCTCTTGCGATGTCGCCTACGCCTTTGCCCTGTCCGGCCTGTAGATGAGGACGGAGCACGGCGCGTAACGGGTGACCTTGTTCGCGGTGCTCCCCACGAGGAGCGCCTCGATGGCGCTGTATCCCCTGTAGCCGAGGATGATCAGGTCGTAGCCGTTCTCCTTCGCGTACTCTATGATGCACTGTGCGGGATCGCCTATTTCCACGACGGTATTGCACTTGATGTCCTCGTTCTTGTCCTTCTCCTCCGAGACGTAGTACTCGAGCTTTTTCTTCGCGGTGTTTTTGAGGTCCTCCAGGTTGGAGTCGAGAATGACCGGGATGGCGGGTGCGTAACTGTTGAAAACGATGTTCGGTTCAGGGACGACGTGAAAGAACGTCACCTCGCCGCCGAAGCGTTTCGCCACGTCGTAGCCGTAGGCCGTGACCTTCTTGCCCATCTTGCTGAAGTCCATCGCCACCAGAATCTTGTACCCCATCTTTGTTCCCCCCCTGTTTTTCGATATCCGTAAACATGCGTCGAGCGATTTCATCGTCAAGATGATTCTAGCACGGTCTTTACTTTTATGAGAGCGCTTTTTTTACCGATCGTCGTCTTTTTATGGCGTTATGGCGCTCATTATGTGCTATAGTAAAAACTCTTTGGCAGAGGAACGGATCTTCGAATCGTCGACGCGTATTTAATGACAGTCAAAGGCAGATGATATCGTTGAAGGTGGCGTGGTGTTCTTTGTCGGGTTTGTTCCGCCGCAAGGGTCTTTCGGGCGGTCTCGTGGTTTTCCTCTCTCTCTTTCTGATCGGGATGGCACTGGTCTTTACGGGCGAATGTTCGATCTACAAGACGGAGGCCCCCGATCTTCTCATGTTCACCATACGGATTCCGATGACCCCGGGAGAACAGGTGCTGGTCGTCTTTCCGGACGGAACGGCGATGGAGATGGGGAAGGTCCGGTCGATCCCGATCAAGAGCAAGTACCCCGGTTTTACCGCCAGCAAGTATGGGATCGGAGGGCAGGTCATCGCGACCGCGAGCAACGCCCATCACCTGCAGATCTCCGCGGAGAACGGAGCCGGCAGGACGTTGAGCCTGATTCCCTCCCAGACGTTCGTCGCCGCTCCGGGCTTCGGGACGTCGTTCGTCGTCGAGGGAGTCGGGGGCTCGGGCCTCTGGGGGAAATACGCTCCCTTCGTCGGCAGTCCGGTCTATATCATAAACCAGGCGGGGATGCCCGTGCTCTTCAACGACATCGGGATGCTGCAGTTCGCACAGGCCGTCGAAATACGGGTTTACAGGCCGGAGGAACGCATCGACTATATCGAGATAGAGAACAGGGCCGGAGGACGTGCCTGGTACCACGACGCCGGCGGAGATCACGATTTCGCCGTGGTGGAAAGAGGAGTCAAGGGCACCGGGCGCTTCGAGGGTTCTCTCTATCAGGGTGTGGGGCTCGTCCGGGCCAACCATCCCGGCGTGATATGCGTCAGCAGCACGAGCAAATCGGATATCGGCGGTTTTCAGATCGTTCCGATCAATCATACCTATTCCAAGGAGATGCAGAAATCTCGGCATATGGTCCAGTACATCGTCTTGAGAGGGGTGGGTTTCGAGGACCTGACGGGCCGTCCTCCGTTTTTCAGAAACTATATTCGTCCGGGGGATCAGAACGACGCGGACTCGGAGGTCGGGCGCGTAATCGTGAAGGTCGAGGGAGAGTGGCGGGAGTTTCCGGAGGTCTCCGGTCTTACGGAAGATTCGCTCTCCATCGTCGAGGCGTTTCGAATCTTTCTCCATTGAGCCGGCGTACGCCCGTTCGGTGGGAGAAGCGTGTCATTTGCGAGAGAGGAGTGTTCGACTCATGACCGACTCGTCTTCTTACGACAACATGAGGGACGAATTCAAACGGGGTTACGTACAGGTGTATACGGGAAACGGGAAGGGAAAGACCACGGCGGCCATCGGGCTTACTGTCAGGGCTTTGGGTGCGGGGTTTCGGGTTTTTTTCGCCCAGTTCATCAAGGGCGGCCGGTACAGCGAGGTCGATATGCTCGAGAAGATCGCCGCGACCGGCGCGCTCGTGCACAAGCAGTACGGGAAGGGCTGCTTCATCGTGCGGGAGGCGATGGAGGAGGACAGAAAAGCCGCAAAAGAGGGACTCGCCGAGATTAGGGAGGCCATGCGAAGCGGAGATTTTCAGTTGATCGTCATGGACGAGGCCAACGTTGCGGCGAAGCTCGGTCTGATCGAGACGGCGGATCTGATCGGGCTGATCGACGAGAAACCCCCCATGGTCGAGTTGGTCATGACCGGCAGAGGGGCTTCGGACGAGCTGATCGAGCGCGCCGACCTGGTGACCGAGATGAAGGAGATCAAGCACTATTACCAGAAGGGCGTCAACGCCCGACGCGGCATCGAAAGCTGAAGGACCGCATAAGAACGAACCGCGACGAATAACGGAGCTTCACCCGTCCGACGCGAGGACGCAAAATTCAGGGCGATGCCGCGCGCCGTCCGTGAAACTTTGCAGGCTGGACAGGGGAGGCGCCTCCATCGTGCGGTTTGGGTCTTCGTCGTCGGACGGGACAACCCTCGAAAAGCTTTCTCGATCCGACCCGCGGCGCCTTTTCACGTAAGCTCCCCGTCGCTTTTTGAATCGCTATTTGCCGACGATCATCCCGGACTCGATCTCTCCGTCGAGGTAAACCGAGAAGTCTCCCTCGTACACTCGTATGGAGGGATGCTCTCCCTGTTTGAAGGGCGTGTTGTTGAGCCAATCGGTGCGGTATATGTTTCCGTGTTGTTTGCTGAAGACCGGCAGGTACAGGGTTCCGTCGGAGTCCATATCCAGAAAGAAGTGTGTCCCGAACGAGAGCTCCGGGGAGAAATTCAGCTCCGGCACGCTGATCTCGACGAGACAGCCGCAGTTGCATATCTGCGAGTAAGTGATCGGAACGCCCAACGCAGGATTGCGACTGCCCCATCTTCCCGGTCCCGCCAGGATGTATTTGGTCCCGCTCAGCTTTTTGTTGATCTCTCCGATGCCTCTCGCCGTGGCGGAGGGATCCCACTCCCCTTTGTACAGCTCCGCGTCGACGTACACGAGATGCGTCACATGTTCGAGCATGCCGTTGCTGACCATACGGTCTCCTCTGAAGATGATTCGCTCCTCCGGCACGTCCGGAAGCGCCACGCGGCTCATCTCCTCGTAAGAGGCCAGAGGCCGCATCTGGAGAATGCGGAAATCCGTCTTCGGCTTCGTCTCGCAGGTGAATTCGATGTCCACCGGAATGCCGGAGACCTTCTCCATGTGTTTGAGAAGGCCCGTGGCGGTCTCGAACATCTCCTTTTGTCTCATGTGGAGATCCGGAAAGGAAAAGAGCGGGCGCGTCGGTACCTCGGGGTCGGCGAGATTGGAATATAGGAAATTGTCGCCGTAGTGTTGTACATAGGACCCATAGTTCTTGTGTTCGCGCTGGAGAAAGTCCGAGAACATGGAGAGTGCACCGGTCATGAACGCGCAGTGTTCGAGGTCGATGTAGTCGAAGTTCTCCTGGCTGGTCTCGGCGATCTGGTGCGGCATGTTCCCCTCGGGCCTGAGCGATGGGTTCGTCAGGTAGAAGATCCGCGCCGCGCAGCGGTCCACGCTTCTGGTCCCGAGCCCGAAACATAGACGCATGAGCCCGTCCTCTTTTTTGATCCGCGGATTCGGCCGCCGAAAGACGCGCGAAAAGAGCGTGCCGGCGAGCTCCGGATAAAAGTAATTACCCCGGTTTCTTCCGGAAACGGACTGAATGATGACCGCGATCGCCTCGTCCCGGTGCCTTTTTCCGTGTTTCTCCCGGTAGGCGCGCGCCGAGGGGTTGAAGAGGGACATCATGACACGGCGGATTCCCTCGGATAGAGCCGCAAAACGCTTCTCTCTGTCGCCGCAATTCGGAGAGAAGCACGTCTCGTATTTTCCCGCAAAGGCGAGCGAGACCGAATCCTCGAAAAGGGAGCTGGAGCGTATCGCGAGTGGCGGTGAACCGATTTCGTCGAACCGATCCAGGACCCGACCGATTTCGCGAAGCGTGCCATCCGAGAACGGAGTGGCCTCGATCGTCCGTTGGACCCTCTCCCAATCGTCGTCTTCATAAAGTTCGGCGAGGCCTTGCCCGTCTATGTAGTCGTTGAATACCTCGGTCGAGAAGACCATGGTCAGGTCCGGGAACCCCACCCGTTCTTCCAGGGGGGAAGCGGCCAGTGCATCGTGGGCGTATGCGAGACCCTTCGCTTTTCCTCCGCATCGTCCCGTTCCGATGAGGGCGTTCCTGTCGCGGTAGAAACCCTCGCCTCTGAAAGCGTCGTAGTTGTCAAGAGACTGTTTCAATCCGTATTCCTCCATCCAAATCCAGAGTAAAGGGGGAGATTGTCAAGAAGCCCTGCATTTATGGTAAACTATACCATTATATCGCCGTTTTGTGGAATGGAGGGGCGTTTTTGATTCTTCCCAGGTTGATCGTCGCCGACGAATACAGGCCGGGTAAAGTTCCGGCGGGGGTTCTGATCGCGTCGGCGTTGAAGGAGATGGGCTATAAACTGAAGCTGTTCGCCGGTTCGGTTGACGAGACGGCCCTTCGAAGCCTTCAGTTACTGTGCAATCAGCCCGTGACCCTGCTCGATCCGGTTCTCTGCGGCGAACGCGAAAATTTTCGATGGCTCTTCCAGTGTGTGGCCTCGCCCGAGTGCATCAATCTCGTGATCACCAACCTCGGGGCGAGATGGACCAAGGATTCCCCGTTCCGAATTCCCCGAGAGTGCCTTCTGCTCTGCGAATGGCTCGACTGTGAAATGATCCCGGTGGTTTACAGCGACACATCCTCCACGATCACCGTGAAAACAGTGATGGAGATCGTCCGCCAGCTCGAAAGCGCAGGAGACGCAAGGGGCGGCGTCCACTCCATTCTCTTTCGCTCCGTCCTGAACAACCGGGAGTACGAACTTCTGGAGCGGGAGCTGGGACGACATCTCTCCTCGATCTCGATCGGATCGGTCCCGAAAGCGATGGATCGAGATCTTCCTTCGGTCGTGGAACTCTGCTCCGAGGAGGCGGGAAGAGGCGTTCTTCCGTTGCGCTCCGCGTCCCGCCAGCTCAGGGGGCCGATCGGTACGGTCATGTGGCCTTACTTTTCCGCGATGGCCCAGATCGCTCCGCGTTGGTCCAGGCAGCCCCCCCTCTGCGACCCGATCGCCGAGGCGGGAAAGGTCAATATCGCCGTCATCCGTCATCCGGTGCTCACTCTCGGCGGTGACGGTACGGAGCGTCTCATGCAGGCGTTGGGATGCAATTTGGTCGACGTGCCGCTGGAGGGAGCGATCGGTCACAGCGTTCCCATACACGGGGTCTATATTCCGCACGGACTCTCTCATCTCGTCTTGCCGAAATTTTTTGGAAATCTTTACGTCAAGACCATGCTGACAAGGGGATCTTCGGGCTCCTCGTTCCTGTTGGCGGAGGGAGGGTCCTCGCCGCTTTTGGGGGACAAGATACAGCTTCCCTCCGGAGGAGGGGAGGGTCGTGGTTTCGGCACCATGTCCTTTACGAGCGTCTACAAAGGGCCGGCCTTCGTCGCGCCGCACAAGAGAATCCTTCGTGCGGCGGGCGAAAACCCTCTGCTCTCCGGGAGGGAGACGGCGTGGGGATACGGTTCCGCGAACCTCGTCCTCGAATCGGAGGGGGACGAGGGATGTTGGGAGACGAGCGAAAACAGGGACGACCCTCCTTCGGGATTCGAAGGAAGGGCGTTCGGAAGGGCGCTTGCGACGGCGATGCGCGTCGAATTCTGGAGCTGCCCCGATTCATTCAGGCGTTGGTTGGAAGGTTAGGTGAGAGAGCGGATGGATTTGGAATCGGCCTCGGAGATCGGGGTAAAATTATTGTCCGAGGCGGAGGGGATGACCGACCGACTGGTCGAGTGGCGACGCGCGTTTCATCAATTTCCCGAACTGGGCCTCGAGGAGTATATGACGGCCTCGAAGATAAAAGACATTCTCTCCTCCCTTCCGGGGGTCGAGGTGTTCAAGGGGTTCTGTCTCCCCACCTGTGTCATTGCCCGCATCGGCGTGGATCTTCCCGGCAAGGCGATCGGATTTCGCTCCGAGATCGACGCGGTGGAGGTGAGCGAAGAAACGGGGCTCCCGTTTAGCTCCTACGACAACCGAGTGTCGCATGTGCAGGGACACGACGCCCATATGGCGTCGCTTCTCGGGACCGCCACACTTCTCTCCGAGCACAGAAATGAATTGAAAAATCCCGTCGTCTTCGTCTTTCAGCCGGCGGAGGAGGGCAAGGGAGGCTCGCGCATGCTCATCGAGGCGGGGCTCCTGAGCGAGTTCGATATCGGTAAGATGCTCTGCATGCACTGGGTCCCTCAGCTTTCCTACGGACAGATCTTCACCGACAAAGGCGGAGTGACGTCGTTTTCGAGCAAGATCCATATCGGTCTTTCCGGCCAGGGAGGACACGGAGCGAGTCCCTATCTGACAGCGGATCCTCTTTTCCTGTCCGCGCAGATACAGGTTGCGCTTCAATCGATGATCACCCGCGAGGTGAACCCCGAGAGGAGCGCGGTCATCTCTTTCGGACGTATCGAAGCGGCGGAGGCATACAACGTGATCGCCGACGAGACGAACCTGTGGGGTACGGTCAGGTCGACGAACCGGGATACACAGTCTTTTCTCAAGGTTCGCATCGAGGAGATCGTAAAGGGGTTGTCGCAGCTGTCTCACATCGCGGGGACAGTCGAGTACACGTTGAACTACGATCAGGTCGTGAACGACTCCGATCTCGTAGCCGACGTACTGCGGGTGGGGACGCGACTTGTCGGTTGCGAGTCGATGGAACTTCTCTCCGGGCCTTTACTCGTGGGGGAGGATTTTTCCATCTATTCCGAACAGGTTCCCTCCTGTCTGATGTTCCTCGGTACCGGCATGGAGTACGGACTTTATCACTCCAGATACGACATACCGGAGAACCTGCTCCCCTTTGCCGCCGCCTGGGGAGCGTATCTTGCCCTGTTCCTTTAAAATCGTCCGGGGATGAAGCGGCTTCGTGGTCTTCGAGACCGGCACCCTCCGGTGGCTTCGGACAAAGAGGTGACGTCTTCGTGAGCGAGAGGCTCGATGAACTTGTAACGCAAAAGATAACCGCGGCTCCGACCGACCCGTGTCTCTGGTGGCGAGGCGACTGGTGGTCCTGCGGCGCGTTCGGCGAGATGATCGAGGAGTCCGAGAAAAATCTGCGCGAAAGCGGTTTTTCCGTCGGGCAACGCCTTGCGCTTCTTCTGCCGAACAGCCCCATCCTGCTCGCTTCCTGTATCGCCGCCTGGCGGCTCGGCGGTTCGGTCGTCCCGGTCAACCCTCAGCTTAGATCGTCCTCCCTTCGCGACTATCTGAGAAAGGTGGACGTCTTCGGCGCGATCGTGAGCGAGGAAGAGGCGGGCCTGGCGAGCGAGCTGGATCGTGTCGGCATCCCCGCGTCGAGCGCGTCGCTGAACGACGCCGCTCCCCCGATCGAAGGCGGAAAGGGGGAGCCGGACGATACCTCGGAGATCGCCGTGCTCTTTCAAACGGCAGGGGTATCGGGAAACCCCAAAGCGGTTCCAATCACGCACAGAGGAATCCTGGCCATCCTGTCCTCCATTCTCGAACTGGTACCGGCCATCAACGAAGACGACGTCATTCTGAACGCGATTCCGAATTATCACTCGCTGGGATTTGTGGTCGGGGGCGCGCTTCCTCTCGCTTTCGGGATGCCTCAGGTTACGTTGCCCTCCTTCATGCCGCCCAAGACCGCGCTTGCCGCCATCCGCAGCGCGGAGGTAACGATCATACCGGCCGTGCCGATGATGCTGAGCGTCCTTCTCGGGGGGGAGCGGAGTGCGTCGCCTCTTTCGAGGCTCAAGATGGTCTTTTACGGAGGTGGGAAGCTTACGCCCGGAGTGGCCGAACGCGCGCGGGAGTTTTTCGGCGTCGAGTTGCTGGAGGGGTACGGACTGACCGAGGCTTCGTCCGTTCTCGCCGTGACACCCGACGAAAGCGCGACGAAGCCCGGCTCCTCGGGCCGGATCCTTCCCTGTTTCGATGCCCAGGTTCGCGACGAGGAGGGAAACGCGCTTCCGTTCGGTGCCGAAGGAAGGCTCTGGATCCGCGGAGAGCCTCTGGCGAAGGGGTATTACAGAAGCCCGGAGATCTCCGCCGAGCGATTCAAGGACGGTTGGTTCGACGCGCAGGATATCGTTCGAATCGACGAAGAAGGGTATATCACGATCGTCTCTCCCGCTGTGGATGTCATCACCGTCGGTGGCGTATCGGTCTATCCGGCGGAGATCGAAGCGGTCCTCCGTGAGCATCCGGATGTGGAGGACGCCGCGGTGATCGGGGTGACTGGAGGCATCAAGGGAGAGTCCATCCGGGCTTTCGTCGTGCTCTCGGAGGGGGCTGGGATGCGTCCGCGCGATCTGATCTCGTACTGCCGCACGAAGTTGCCCAACTACAAGGTCCCCCGATCGATCGAGTTTTTGCCGGAGCTCCCTAAAAACAGTCTCGGCAACGTGATGAAAAAAGAACTTCGCGGCGTTTGATGCGGGATCCGGTCCTTTTCGCCTTCGACGATTCGGCCGAGGGGCGCCTGCTGATGAAGACGGAGGTTCCGCCCGGAGTGTTGCGTTCCCATGATCTCGAGGGGCTGTGCGAGCGGGTCCTCATGTACGGAGATGTCCATCGCGATCGGGGGGAGGGCGATCAATGGGCCCTTCTTTCCGCCGGTTCCGTCGTCCCCCAAAGCTACCATCTCGTGAGCCGGCGG
>DAIPHL010000064.1:0-11903 GCA_036771375.1 Synergistaceae bacterium
GGTCGGCGGGTCCCCATCATTTACGTGACCCACTCGATCGAGGAGCTTTCGTTTCTCGCCGACCACGTTCTGGTCATCGAAGCAGGAAGGAGCGAAACGCTCATGGAGCCCCAGGAGTTTCTGCAGAGCTACACCGGTTTCGTCCCGGAGCGGCTCACGCTCCGCCAGCCGGCCCGAGCCTGAGGACAACGAACCGAAAAGAGTCCCTTGAAAAAATCGAAAGACCTCACTGATGAAGGAAAGGATGATCTCCGCCATGAAAAGCATCGGAAAAACCCGCGTCGCAATCCTCGCTCTTTTCGTCTCCGTCTTCGTCTCCTGTAGCGCCTTCGCCGAAGGGGTGGTCATCACGACCGGAGCCGGTTACAAGCCGATGGTCGAGGAACTCGCCTCGGCCTTCAGAAAAAGTGGAGGCAAAATCCAGGAGATGTACGGGGGACATATCGGACAGATGCTCGCACAGATAAGACAGGGCAGCGACGTCAACGTCGTCATATCCGACAGGAACAGCCTCGACGCCGCGGCACAGGGGCTGAAGTTCGACGTCTATCAGGCGCTCGGCTCCACGCCGTTGGTGCTCGCCTGGAGAAAGGGCATCGAGCTGAAAGAACCGAGGGACCTCGAAAAGCCGTTCGTGAAATCCGTCTGTCATCCGGACACGAAGGCGGCGATCTACGGCAGGGCCGCGGCGAAATTTCTCGAGACCTCCGGCATCGGCAAAAAGATCGGCGGCAAGGTGTCGGCGGTCTCCACCGTCCCACAGGTCTTCGCCTACCTCGTCTCCGGCGAGATGGACGCCGGTTTCCTGAATCGCGTCATGACGCTTCGGGGAGGCGACAAGCTCGGCGGTTGGATCGAGATACACAAGGGATACGCGCCGTTGAACATGGTGGCCGCAGTCGTCGGAGGAAAGTCGGACGATCCGGCAATCCCCCTCTTCCTGCTCTTCCTGAAGAGCGCCGAGGGAAAATCCATCCTCAAAAAACACGGCGTCTGGTAGAATAACCAGGCCATCGGCGGACACGGAAACGAAGGTCGAACAGGACGTGATGCGAAAAACGGCGATCCCAAGCGGCGAGGGAGGGGCGGAATGAGCCCCGTATCGTTACGCGAGATCGGAGCCACCCTCTGCTCCTTCCCCGCTCTCTTGACGTTGAAGGTCTGTCTGACATGTCTTTTTCTCTTCATCGTCGCGGGCCTTCCACTCGCCCTCTGGGGCGCGCGTTCGCGATCCCTCGCCTCCCGTTCGGTCTCTTTTCTCGTGACTCTGCCGCTCGTCTTTCCCCCGATCGCCATGGGGTTCATCCTTCTTCTGCTTCTCGGAAGGAACGGCCCCATCGGGCGGCCCCTCGAGGGCCTTTTCGGCGTGCGCATCGTGTTCTCGACGGCCGGTGTGATCCTGGCCTCGTTCATCGCGGGACTTCCCCTCGTCGTCCGCCCGCTGCAGGCCGCCATGGAACGAACCGAGGTGATCCGTCTCGAGGAGGCGGCCCGCACGATGGGAGCCGGACCGCTTCGGACGTTCCTCCTCGTCACGATCCCCCAGGTCGGGAGCAGTCTCGTCTCCGGCCTGTTGTTGGGGGTCGCGAGGACCTCGGGCGAGGTCGGTATCACGATGATGCTCGGCGGGAACATCGCGGGACGGACGAACACCCTCTCCCTGGAGATATACAACAGCGTATCGAGGGGGGATTTCGACGTCGCGATGAAGCTCTGTTTCATACTGGCCGTCATGGGCTTCCTGTTGTATATTCTTCTCGAAAGACATCGACTGGAAGGAGTCTGAAAAAAATGTTCCTCATCTCCGACGCATATTTGGACAACCTCATCGAGGAGGACCTGCACATCGTGGATATGACCGTGGAGGCCCTCGGCATCGAGGATGCCTCCGGAACGCTCGACTGCTTTCCCAAGAAAAACTGTGTCGTGGCCGGTGTCGAGGAGGCGGCAAGGATCTTCGCACGGGTCGGCGCGGAGGTCGAGATGTGCCGAAAGAGCGGAAGCCCGGTCGAGGAGGGAACGATCGTTCTGCGCGTCCGAGGCGGTGCGGGACGACTTCACGCGGTCTACAAGCTGGCACAAAACGTGATGGAGTACTCCTCCGGCATCGCGACGAGATGCGCGGCGATGGTCGCCTCCGCGAGGCGTGTATCGAAATCGATCGAGGTGCTCGTGACCAGAAAACACTTCCCCGGAGGCAAGAAGTTGTCGTTGAAAGCCGCTCTGGCCGGAGGAGCGGGGATACACCGGTTGGGGCTCTCGGACTCGATTCTGGTCTTCGACCAACACAGGGAGTTCATCGGAGGAAGCGACGGCTTTGCGAAGATGGTCCCCGCCATCGCGGAAAGACTCCCCGAGAAGAAGATCGCGGTCGAGGCGGGTTCGCCCGAGGAGGCGGTCGCCTTCGCTCTGGCAGGGGTCGACATCATCCAGTGCGAACGCTTCGACCTCACCGAGCTCGCCGATTGCGTCAAGGAGATCCGCGGGATCAACCCGAACGCCAAGGTCACCGCAGCCGGCGGCGTGAACGCCGAAAACGCGGCACAATACGCCGCGACCGGCGTGGACGTGCTCGTAACCTCATGGCCCTTCTTCGGCAAACCGGAGGACATCAAGATGAAGTTTTCCCGTCCGGGGACAGCCACGTAAACTCTTTGACAGCGCCGTGATTTCCGGGTATCATAGGCTCATCCTGAATTTTATTTCGTCGATCATGAATCCATATCGTGAAAGGGTGGCTCTCCATGCCTGGGAAAATCGCCGTGATTCTTGGTAGTCCACGGAAAAACGGGAACAGCGAACAGTTGGCGGCAGCTCTCTCGAAGGGCGCGGCAGAGAGGGGGTACGAAACCCAAACCGTTCGAATGCACGGGAAAAAGATCAACGGCTGCACGGACTGCCGTCGCTGTTGGACGGATGGTGCCCACTGCTTCATAAAGGACGACATGGCAAGCGTTTATGAAGCGCTGGACAGCTCTGACGTCTTCGTATTCGCGACTCCCCTTTATTTCTACTCCTGGCCGACCCAGATCAAACCGGTGTGGGATCGCCTGATCCCCTACTACATGCCGAACGCCAAGGTCGACGTCAAGGGAAGAAGAGCCGTGCTCCTGGCGACCGCCGGAGACACCGACGCGGGATGCTTTGCAGGGCTCAAAAAATCCTTCGAGCTCGCCTGCGGTTTCTGCAAATGGAAGATCGCTGGAACCCTCTGCGCCTTCGACGTCTACACCGCTGGGGAGATCGCACGGAAAGGCGACTGGCTCGAAAAGGCGGAAGCATTGGGAAGAACCCTGTAGTCTCCGACCGAAATGCTCCCCCGATCTCCGGAACGCTCTTTCGCTCCGGCGGTTCTTCCTATATACTTACCTTGTGGTTGACGTTACGCCTTTTTCGGTTTTAAGCCGGATCAAACGGAGGGATCGGGATGCACAGGTTGGTGTTGCTTCGTCATGGTGAGAGCGCGTGGAACAGGGAAAACCGTTTCACCGGCTGGACGGATGTGCCTCTGTCGGAGAAGGGGGTCGCGGAAGCGACGGCCGCGGGGGCCCTGCTCAAACAAGAGGGATTCTCCTTCGACATGGCGTTCACGTCGGTTTTGAAACGAGCGATCAAAACCCTTTGGCTGGTCCTGGAGGAGATGGACGAGATGTGGATCCCGACGATGAAGTCCTGGCGCCTGAACGAACGCCATTACGGGGCATTGCAGGGACTGGACAAGTCGGAGACCGCCGCCAAATACGGAGAGGCGCAGGTCAAGATATGGCGCCGCAGCTACGACACGCCTCCGCCTCTGCTGGAGAAGACCGACGAACGGCACCCCTCGCGGGACGTCAAGTACGCGGGGCTTGCCCCGGACGAACTCACGAGCGGCGAGTGCCTGGCCGACACCGTAAAACGGGTGGTCCCCTTCTGGGAAGAGACCATCGTCCCCGAGATACGCGCAGGCCGGCGAATCATCGTCGCCGCGCACGGGAACAGCATCCGAGCGCTCGTGAAATATCTCGACGACATCTCGGACGGTGACATAACGGAACTCAACATACCGACGGGGATACCGCTGCTCTACGAGCTGGATGGGCGGATGAAACCGATATCCCACAGGTATCTCGGAGATCCCGAAGTGGTGGCAAGGGCGGCTGCAGCCGTCGCCAACCAGGGCAAGGCGAAGTAAAAACGAGGAAAAGACGGCCGAATCCAAGGACAGGACTCCCGGCTAGAGAGACCGGCAAGCCGTGAAACGCTTGCGTGTCGCTCTTTCCGGGATGTATTTTTATTCTCAAGGGGTTGTTTTGTTTGGAAGGCATCGACAACGGACTCATCACCGAGGCACGGGCGATCATCGCGGAGTCCTTCGCGATGGACGCGCACTTCGACATCGCGATGGATATGGACGACCGGCGCGAGCGGGGGGAACGGAGCGTATTCTCGAAACGTCACGAGGAGCCGATCCGCTCCGGCGGGTGGAAGTGTATCGTATCCTCGATCTTCATCCACTCCTATTACCTTCCCGAGATGGGTCTCCGCAAAGCACTCGACCAGATCTCCGCGCTCCTTTCCGAGGAGGCCGAGCAGCCGGACGCGCTCTCCATCTGTTCCTGCATACAGGAGGCGGACAGAGCGATCGCAAACGGCAGGACGGCCATCCTGATATCCCTCGAGGGAGCCGACCCCCTCGGCAACGACCCCGCACTGCTTGGGATCTTTCACCGACTGGGCGTCAGAGGAATGGGCCTTGCTTGGAGCAGGCGCAACTACGCGGCGGACGGCTGTTTTTTCAAGGACCGGCGCGAAGGACGCAAGGGTGGCCTGACCCCCTTCGGAGTCGACCTTCTCGAGGAGGCCGAGCGGCTTGGGATCTTGATCGACATCAGCCACTTGAACGACGAAGGGATCGAGGACGTCGCCCGCTTCGCGAAAAAACCGTTCATCGCCTCTCACTCGAACTGCCGCGCCCTCGTCCCCTCCATGCGGAACCTCACCGATGAACAGATCCGGCTCGTCGCCTCGCGCGGAGGGGTCATCGGGATGAACGGGTGCAGCGCCTTCGTCTCGACCGAGTCACAAGACGACGTGGACGCGTCCGACCTCTGCCGCCACATAAACCACATCGTCCGGCTCGTCGGAGCGGACCACGTCGGGCTCGGTCTCGACTGCTGCGACGGATTCACCGATTATTTCCAGTCGACGCCGAGCATCGAGACGTACGACGTCATAAAAGGACACGGCGCGCTTCCCGAGCTCGTCGCCACCCTGATCGGAAAGGGCTACGGCGCGGAGGAGATCCGCAAGATCGTCGGCGGCAACTTCCGAAGGGTGTTCGAGGAAGTCGTCGGATGACGAGGTACCTCGCCTGGCGGCTTTTATCCACGATACCGATCCTGATCGGGGTCTCGGCTCTGGTCTTTTTTCTCATGAACGTCGTTCCCGGGGACCCGGTCGCGATCATGCAGAAGGACTTCATCGATCCGGACGCGCTCGAACGGGTGCGCCGCGAGATGCACCTGGACGATCCGCCCCTCGTGCGGTACGGACGCTTCCTCGTCGACATGGCGCGGGGCGACCTCGGTTACTCGTACAAGATGAAGCGCCCCGTGAGCGGGGTCATCGCGACCGCCTTCCCGGCGACCTTCAAACTGGCCCTCGCCGCCGCCCTCTTCGCCTGGTTCATCGGGGTGCCCGCCGGGCTCCTGTCGGCGGTCAAACCAAACTCCATCGCCGACAACGGACTGATGGGCTTCTCTCTGACCGGCATCTCCATGCCGACGTTCTGGGTGGCGTTGGTCCTGCAATATGTGTTCGGTGTGATCTTCGGCCTGCTGCCCGTCGCGGGGTTCGACTCGTGGAGACATATGATTCTGCCGGTGATCGTACTCGGGTGGGGCGCTTCGGGAAGCGTCGCGAGGCTCACCCGCTCGAGCGTGCTCGAGATCATGAGGAACGATTACATCCGAACGGCGAGATCGAAAGGGCTCACGGAGGGAAGAGTCATCCGGGTACATGCGCTCAAGAACGCACTCCTTCCGGTCGTGACCATCATGGCCATACAGCTCTCCAGCCTCCTGTCGGGGGCCATCGTCACGGAGAGCGTCTTTGGCATCCCCGGCGTCGGACGCCTTGCCATCACGGCGATCAACAACAGGGACATGCCCCTGCTCCAGGGCACGGTCATGTTCGGCACCTTCCTCGTCATCATCGGAAGCATCGTGGCGGACGTGCTTTACGCCCTGCTGGATCCGCGGATACGGTACGTGAGGGACTGAGGCCATGAAGACGAAAAAAAGCGCGGACTCCTCCCTCCTGCGGGACGTCGCAAACGCCTATCGAAAGAACACCACGGCGATGATCGGGCTCGTCGTCGTCTTTTTGCTGGTACTCTGCGCGATTGCGGCGCCGCTTCTCTTTCCCTACGATCCCTACGCGATCGACCTCGCGAACAAAACCATCGCTCCCTCCGCCGCCCACTGGCTGGGGACGGACGAGCTGGGACGCGACCTCCTGACGCGCCTTGCATACGGCGCGAGGATCTCGCTGGTGATCGGCATCGTGCCCGCTGTGATCGCACAGCTCGTGGGGGCCGTTGTCGGCATCGCCTCCGGTTATTACGGCGGCAGGGTCGACTACGTGCTGATGCGGCTGGCCGACGTGGTCCTCGCCTTTCCATCCCTGCTTCTCGCGCTTGCAATCATGTACACGCTCGGCGGAAGCCTGATGAACCTGTTTATCGCGCTCAGTCTGGTGGGATGGGCGAGTACCGCCCGCGTCGTCCGCTCTCTCGCCCTCTCGCTGAAACACAAGGAGTTCGTGGAGGCGGCGAGATCGATCGGGGTGAAGGACATCACGATCATGTTGCGCCATATCCTGCCCAACTGTGTACCGACGATGATCGTCCTCCTGACGCTGAGCATCCCAAACTATATCCTGCAGGAGGCGGGCCTGAGTTTTCTCGGAATGGGTGCACAGCCGCCAACGCCAAGCTGGGGCCTGATCGCGACGAAGGGCAAGGAGTATCTCTTCTCCGCCCCCTGGATCGGAATCGCCCCCGGCGTCTTCATACTGGTCACCGTGCTTGCCTTCAACTTTCTGGGCGACGGAATCAGGGATGCGCTCGACCCGACGATGAAGGGATAAACCGATGGGACTCGTCGACATCGAGAACCTCCGGGTCACATTCGACACCGCCGCAGGGACGTTTCCGGCCGTCTCCGGCGTCGATCTCTCGATCGAAAGGGGCGAGATCGTCGGGCTCGTGGGAGAGTCGGGATGCGGTAAGACCGTCACGGCCCTCTCCACGCTGGCGCTTCTCTCCGAAAACGGCAGGGCGACCGGGAAGATACGGCTCGAGGGAGAAAACCTGCTGGAAAAAAGCAAAGACGAGATGCGCCGCATCAGGGGCAATCGAATCTCGATGATCTTCCAGGAGCCGATGACCGCCCTCAATCCGGTCATGACGATCGGCAGGCAGCTCTGCGAGCCGCTGATGCGCCACGGAGGCGTTTCGAGGCGCGAAGCGAGGGCGAGGGCGGAGAGAGCACTCGACATGGTACGGGTACCCCGGCCGGCGGAGCGCATGAACAACTACCCGCACCAGCTCTCCGGCGGTCTCTGTCAGAGAGCGATGATCGCCATGGCTCTGATCTGCGACCCTATCCTCCTGATCGCAGACGAACCGACGACCGCTCTCGACGTGACCATACAGGCACAGATCCTCTCCCTCCTCACGGACCTGCGCGAGCGAATCGAAACGGCAATCCTGCTGATCACCCACGACCTCGGAGTCGTCGCGGAGCTCTGCGACAGAGTGTACGTCATGTACGCCGGTTATGTCGTCGAACAGGCGGACGTCTTCACGCTGTTCGAGAACCCGCAGCACCCGTACACGTCCGGCCTGCTCGCCTCCCTGCCCAGACTCGACGGGGACGGACAGACCCTTCACTGTATACCGGGCATGGTTCCGAACCTCCTGGAAATGCCCCCCGGCTGCCCCTTTGAACCGCGCTGCGGCGGGGCCATGGAGATATGCAAGGGGTCGATTCCTCCGCTCGTGGCGACGTCGGACAGACACGCCGTCCGCTGCTGGAGACGCCAGGGGAGGTGGAAGCGATGAATGAAGACCGAGCCGTGCCTATGAAAAATCTGGTCGAGGTACACAACCTCTCGAAGCACTTCCCGGCGCGGGGGCGCTTCGGCGCCCGCAGTCTCCGTCTTCGGGCGGTCGACGGCGTGACCTTCACCATCCGCCGGGGGGAGATCCTCTCGTTGGTGGGCGAATCCGGATGCGGTAAAAGCACGCTGGGACGCCTGATCTTGAACCTGCTCCCCCCCACGGCGGGAGAGGTCGTCTACGACGGCAAAAGACTCGGCGATCTCACCGATTCTCAGATGCGTGCGCTTCGCGGCAAGATGCAGATCATCTTTCAGGATCCGTACTCCTCGCTTGACCCGCGCATGAGGATCATCGACATTCTGGCCGAACCGCTCACGACCCACGGCGCCGCGAAGGACCGGGACGAAATCCGGGAGATCGCCGCAAAGCTCCTCTCGAACGTGGGGATGAGGCCGGAGTCCCTCACCCGGTTCCCTCACGAGTTCTCCGGGGGACAGCGCCAGAGGATCGGAATCGCAAGAGCGATCGCACTGCGGCCCGAGCTCGTCGTCTGCGACGAACCGCTGTCCGCGCTGGACGTCTCGATTCGGGCACAGGTCATCAACCTCCTGCGCGAGCTGAAAGAGGCGTTCTCTCTGACGTATCTTTTCATCTCCCACGACCTGTCGGTCGTGCGGTACATCTCGGACCGGGTATGCGTCATGTACCTGGGGCGGATCGTGGAAACGGGAACATCGGACGAGATCTTCTCGAACCCCCTGCACCCGTACACGAAGTCGCTGATCTCCGCGGTTCCGCTGCCGGATCCGCGTCGACGCAGGAGAGAGAGGGTGATCCTGCAGGGCGAGATGCCCAGTCCGATCGACCCGCCGTCGGGATGCACCTTTCGCACGAGGTGCCCCATCGCCACGGAGCGATGTGCGTCCCACGTTCCCACACCCCCCAGCGACGGAATCCACAGCGCGGCGTGCCACTTCGCCGCTTGAGAGGCGCTCCGCAAGAGACCGTCGACATCGTCCACACCGGACCGCGCCGTGAGCGGAGAACGACTTCCCCTCGATCTCTCCGGGCCCTGCCCGCCGCCCGGGAAAAGAAGGAGGGATGCTGAAATCTAGGAAACCGTTATCTCCGGGTTTTTCTCGCCGAAGTTCTCCATCAGCAGTATGTTGATCTCCTCCCGACTTTTGCCGAGCTTCTCCTGTTGCTTTATCGTTTTGTACGCTCTGAACAGCGGGGACGGCCCGATCTCCGAGCTGAAGAACCCGATTCCCTGGTTCCATGCGAGGAGCTCGAACACGTCCGCAAGGACCGCTGAATCGATTCCGTGTGCGTACGCCTTGACAAGTTCCCGGCAGGCCTGGCGCATCCTTCCCGCACCCACCGCGTTTGCGAGCGATAGAAGAAGCCGGGTCTCATACGGGAGCGTCCTCTTTTCGTCGTTCCAGGTCAGGTCCCAGAAGTTCACCGCGATTCTGCCGAGCTCCTCGTCGATCAGCGGAAAATTCGTCAGAGCCGCGGGGCGCATGGGGATCGACCCGTCGTCCTCCTTCACCGCGGTACGATAGAAGTAGGCGTGAAACTCGCCCTCCGCAGCCTGTACCGTGTGATATTCAAACCCCAGCTGCTCCATCACCGCGTAGAGCGGAATGGGCTCGAAGGTCTGGACGACCTCCAGTCCCGCCCCGACCGGAAGCTCCATCGCCTGCTTCTTCAGCCCGGGGAAGAAGTTCCCGGCAACCCCTCTCACATCGATCTTCTTGAACCCCGCAGTCCTGTCCTTCCAATCCGCAAAACTCATCGTGCGTCCTCCCATCCGGCTCCCGAAGAGCCCTGTGTTTTTCATACCGAACATAATTTATCATCGGAAGGACGCTCTTTGTGTGGCTATGATCACTTTCCGAAAGGACGCTTCGAGGATCCCCGGTAATCACGACCAGCCGTGATCGCCTCGCAGGATGTGCAGACGACCTTTTTCCCCACCGTCATCGTCCGTCCCCCCTATCCCCGTACCCGGTCCGCGTCGGCCGCCTCCGCAACGTTCTTCGCCAGCCCCGCCGTCGTCCCCGTCGCCGAGAAGTACGCGACCAGAAACTTCTTTTTCATATTCATAGCGAAACCTCCTCCCTCTCGTTTTTTCAAAACAACAACAGTCTATAATTTAGAGTAAACTCCAAGTCAAGGGGAGAAAGGATGAAAGCCATAGGGCCGACAAAGACGCGGCGAACCCGTGAATGATGGTGGGGCCAAAATCTGCGGGCAAAATTTTAACGTTCGGCCAGGGCGGGCCTCATACGTTTTCTGCCGCACCTGGCAGGTGCTGGGCCAGAGTCTGCTCAACCCATACCATAACGCGCTCGATCCTTCATAAAACCGTCGCCGCCTGATTTCGGGGATGATGATTGACAAGCACTATTGAAGCACGCTATAATACGCTTTGTGCATTGAAGAGGTGAGTTGGCCGAGAGGCTGAAGGCACTCGCCTGCTAAGCGAGTATAGGGGCTAAAACCTCTATCGAGAGTTCGAATCTCTCACTCACCGCCAGGATCTTTCTAAGAGATGATGAAGGTCCAAGGCATAAGTGTGCGGCAGTAGCTCAGCTGGATAGAGCGAAGGCCTACGGAGCCTTAGGTCGTGGGTTCGAATCCTGCCTGCCGCGCCAGCTTTTGATTTGACGAGGTTTGAGTCTTCCCGCTGCAAGTCGGAACCCGTTCGATATTCGCCACGAGCGAAGGACTCTCCGTGATATACTGAATTCTCGATAGCAATGGGGGCTTGTCCTCCTTTCATGAAAGAGCTGCTGACCTTGGCGGGGGCAGCTCTTTTTTGTACTTGTGCTTCATTATACGACGGAGTACGGTAAAATAGGGGACATGAAAGGGGGTGAGTGCATGACGCGTATACGAGAACTGAGGCAGGCCAAGGGGCTATCGATGACGGGGGTGAGTTATGAGACGAGGATACACCCCTCGATCCTCTCCCTGGTGGAGCGGCGCAAGGCCCCGGCGAGCAAACGGGTGCGTGAGGGGCTGAGTACGTTTCTCGGTATCCCCCTGCGGGAGGCATTCGACGACAGGGGGCTGGCAGTATGAGGCCAAGAAAAAAGCCGTCCGGGACATGGACGGCGAAAGGAGATGATTGATGTTGACTGTCGGGAATATTGTACCACGAGGGAGAGACGGCGGGATAGGCAAGGCGTATGACGCGCGTTATCGAGTTGTGTTGCGGCGTGCCTACGACCCCGAGACCCGTGACTTTGATCTTGATCGGCTGAACGGAATTATTCGGGTCGACGAGGGGTCTGCCGAGCTTAACGAGTATCGGGACAGGCTTCTCAGGGAGCAGGTTCTTGCTGCTTGGGCCTGTGAGCTAGGGAGCGAAACCGCCAGGTTGTGGCTTGGATTGGGGAGTGTGAGCCACGCTGCGGGACGCCCCGAGATGCTTCAAATGGCGCGCGAGTTTCGAGATTCCCTGGAAAAGCCTTTCCTGGAGCCGGATAAGTTCGGAAACCTCGTCGACAAACGGGACCAGGAGCTCAAGGTTTGCCATGTCTACGAGCTGCATCGGTATTTGTCGCGTCTCGTGAAGCAACTGAGGTATCTTGCGAAGGTGCACCGCACACCGGCTGCGCGTCGCAAACCAAGGATGGCGGCTATCGCGAGATACTTTCTGCGTGTGCGTCCCACGTCCCGCACCCGCGCCCCTCGCTCGGCACGCAGGGCGTCCTTCTCCGTGGCCGCGTCCAGTCCGGGCGGAGGAGATTCTTCAGGAGAATCCGACCAAGGAGACCCACCTGGG
>DAIPHL010000065.1:0-11792 GCA_036771375.1 Synergistaceae bacterium
TCCGAGCTGGTCGGCGCTCGACCGCCTTGGCCGAGAGTTCGAACACGGCGCCAGAAAGCATGCCATTCGCTCTCGTCTCCCCCAAAACCCATATTCCGCTCGCTGCGTCAGCAAGATACGCCATCCTGGTCTCCCCCTCATACAATTGAAGACTCGGCCAGGATCTCGATGATCCTGGAGATACCGGTCTCCAGCTCGGCGACATGCTTTGCGAGAAACCTCTCGGTCCTCCTGGTGATCTTGGGATGGGATATTTTCACAACCCGGGTGGGCGAAGAGGAGAGCCCCACCCGGCTCATTTCGACGGCGAGATCGGCAGACGAATAGAGATCCACATCGATGGAGTAGGAACGTTTCTTGCCAGCGAGCGTCGGAAGAGGTGGCGTATTGATGTCGCTCTGCACCGTGAGCAGGCACGGGGGAACCACCCGCTGTACCAGAATACCCTCCTCGAGCGTACTGGTAACCTCCACTCCGTCCGCTGCGACGCGAATACCGGTGACATGATTCACCACCGGAAAACCCAGAAGGGCTGCGACCTCCGGCCCCACCTGCCCTGTCTCTCCATCCGTCGCTTTTTCTCCGGCCAGAATCAGATCGGGCACCCCGACCCTCCGCAGTGCCGCCACCAGGACCTGTGACGTCGCCCAACTGTCTCCCCCCGCAAACGCGACGTCCGTGGCAAGAAACGCCCGATCCGCGCCAAGAGCCAGGCATTCACGCAGAGATTCCTCCGCCTTCGGAGGCCCCATGGAGGCGACAATCACTTCGTCGCCCTCTTTGCGCAACTGCATCGCCGCCTCCAAGGCATTCAGATCCAGGGGATTGACGATGCCATCGACACCATCTCTCATCATCGTTTTGCGTTCCGGATCCATCTTGACCTCGTCCGTATCCGGAACCTGTTTTACGAGTACCGCTATGCGCAAACCATCTCCTCCTTTGTGCACGATAAAATGACGACCTGCGTTACAAAGTATCGATGTATCCGAAGAACGACATTTAAGAAGAATGGTTAGAAAACATACGAAAAATGCACTATTTTTCGTATTTATGTTATAATTATACCATTATCGTGTCAGAACATCATTTGGGTCCGTCCGAAACCTCACGAAACGGCAAACGGGTTTTTGCTTCGCATTCTAAAAGAAGAGAGGGGGGTATCCCTTGTGAGCTGAGGAACAAAGGCACCTGGAAAAACCTTGCCGACACCGCCTGCCAATAAGGAAGGGAGCTGATGTTCTTGAAAAGGAGTCTTGCGTCGTTCTTCTCTTTCGCGATGATTTTCGCGCTTACGCTCGCCGTTCCGGCGTCTGCCGCGACCAGGACATATAAAATCAAACTCGCTTATCTGCCTCCGGAAGCACAATCGACGCACATCGGAGCACGCGATTATTTCAAAAAATATGTAGAGGAAAAGTCCAAAGGGCAGATCGTGGTCGAATTGTATCCAAACGGAGTACTCGGTGGAGACCGGCAGGTAATCGAAGCGGTCCAACTCGGTACGATTCACATGACCATCCCTGCAGCGGCCGTTCTATCCGGTTTTGAGCCAAAGTTTCAGGTCCTTGATTTTCCATACCTTTTCAAGGACAAAGCGAGCGCGTACAGAGCCCTGGACGGTGAATTGGGCAAAAAACTGAACGGCATGCTGCTTCCTCTCGGGATGCGAAATCTCGCCTTTGGAGAAAACGGTTTCCGCCATGTGACAAACAACCGCGGACCGATCACGAAGCCTTCCGATATGAAGGGACTCAAAATACGGACCATGGAGAGTCCCGTCCACATCGCATCCTTCAAGGCGATGGGAGGGAATCCGACACCGATGAACTTCGGGGAGCTCTATACCGCTCTTCAGCAGAAAACGGTCGATGCCATGGAGTGCCCCATTCCCCTCATCTATACCTCGAAATTCTACGAAGTACAGAAATATTGCAGCCTCACAGGACATTTTTACGCCGCGACGGTGGTTCTGATCAACGAAAAGTTTTTCCAGTCCCTTTCGAAGGAGCTCCAAAACATCCTCCAGGAAGGCGCCATTCTCTACAGGAGGGAACAGCGCAAAATATCGGAGCGCCAGGATTCCGAAATGCTGGAACAGCTCAAAAAATCCGGCATGAGGGTGAACGACGTAACACCCGAGCAGAAAAAAGCCTTCATCGAGGCGACTCGGCCCGTTTACGACGAGTTCAAAAAACTGGTGGGAGACGAGCTGATCGAGATGGCCCGCAAGGCAAACCAATAAAACCTGCTGCGCGGTCGCCGGGCAAAAGGATCCTCCCTCGTCCGGCGCCCACAATTCCCTGTCCGCTCTTTTACGCGGCCAGAGCCCGGAGGGATTTTACGAAATGAAACGCATTACGGATCATCTCGAAGAGTACATATTGATTGGGAGCCTCTTCGTCTCTGTGGCTCTCGTCTTTGTTCAGATCGTCATGAGATATGCCTTTAAAAACTCCATCTTCTGGAGCGAGGAGCTGGTGAGATACATCTTTTTATGGCAGATATGGCTTGGCGCAAGCTACGCCACCAAGGAGAACAAACATCTCCGCATCGAGATAATCAAGGAGCACCTGAGCGGGAAAAACGCGCTTCGCTTTGAAATGTTGGCGTCTACGATATGGTTCGCCTTTTGCCTCTTTCTCGCATGGAAAAGTTTCGAACTGACCGGCATGCTCTTCAAAATGGGACAGCTCTCCCCCGCCATGAGGATTCCCATGTGGTATGCCTACGCTTCGGTACCGATTGGGGTCATGATGATGGCACTGAGACTGCTGCAACGGATGCAACGACTCTTGCGGAGCCATTCGAAAGAGGGGGCGGCGGTCTGAATGGACTTGTTCGTACTCTTCGGTTCGCTCCTGCTCCTTCTCACGCTTTCGATTCCGATCGGCATCGCACTTGGGCTCGCGACGGCGTTGACTCTAGCCCTTACAAGCGAGATCCCCCTGATCATGATCGCACAAACGGCCTTCGCCGCGCTCGACTCCTTCCCTCTTCTCGCCATTCCGTTCTTCATGCTGGCCGGCTCCCTCATGAGCTACGGCGGAATATCCAGAAGGCTCGTCCTTCTGGCCGAGGGACTCGTCGGTTTCATTACGGGGGGCCTGGCCATGATGACCACGGTTGCCTGTATGTTCTTTGCCGCGATATCGGGATCGGGTCCCGCAACGGTCTCCGCCATCGGATCTTTCATGATCCCCGCCATGAAGGAGAAGAAATACGACGAGGATTTCGCGGCGGCCCTCACAGCGGCGGCCGGTTCCATTGGGGTCATCATTCCCCCGTCGATCCCGTTCGTCATCTATTGTGTCATCTCGGGAGCGTCTGTCGGAGAACTTTTCCTGGCAGGCGTCATTCCGGGATTGATCATCGGCGCCTCCCTCATGTGCCTTTCGTACTTCATTGCGAAAAGGCGGGGTTATCCAAAGGCCGAGCCCAGAGAAAAAAACGACGCCGGACTGTTTCGTTCGTTCTTCGACGCACTGTGGGCTCTGATGGTTCCCTTCATCATCCTCGGAGGAATCTACGGTGGCGTGTTCACCCCGACCGAGGCCGCGGTCATCGCCGTCGTATACGCGCTCGTGATCGGATGGGCGGTTTACGGGGAGCTCGACGTCAAGACCACGATCGATGCTTTCCGGGAAGCGATGTTGGTAAACGGAGCGACGACGTTCATGGTCGGACTGTCGATGGGATTTGCCTCCTACCTCGCGATGGAACAGATTCCCATGCGGATCGGCGGCTACCTTGTGGCCATATCCAGCAAACCCGTCGCAATTCTCCTCTTCATCAACGCGATCCTGCTGGTCGTGGGATGTTTTGTCGACAACATCTCCTCCATGATCATCCTAACTCCGATCTTCCTTCCGGTCGTAAAGAACATTGGGGTCGATCCCATCCACTTCGGCCTTGTGATGACCGTGGCGCTCGCAATCGGTTTCGTGACGCCGCCCTATGGAGCAAACCTTTTCGTCGCGTCCGCGATATCGGGCGTCTCGATGGAGCGGATATCGAAGCGCATCGTTCCAATCGTGGGAGTCATGCTGGCCTGTCTCATACTCTTTACATTCGTTCCGAGCGTGAGCATGGGACTGGTCAAATGGCTGAGATGACCGAGGAGATAGCGCAAAGGCGGAACAAAAAACGCGGATGCTCTCCCCGGAAACGCGTATCACATCCTTTATGACAGGATCGAGCCGGGCTTTCTTCCACAAAAAAGCACGGCTCGAAGAGCACATCTCGCCACGTCTGAGGCCCACTCCGACCGAACTCGAATTCGAGGAGCCATCGATCGCGGGACAGGACCACACCTTCGGCGTCTCTCGGTTTGAACGGCAAACGCCCGACGATACGCGAAGCGCCCGCACAGCCGTGGAATGCGCCGTTGCCGCGCTCTGGGCGCGCAAAAAAACGATCTTTCGCTCGGACGCCTCAAACATCGTATCCGGGGCGAAGAAATGGCAACGCGCAACAGGGACAAAACCCGGACCGGGCGCCTCGAGTGAATGTTCCACATCCATCCCGTTCTATCTGTTGGATTTCACCGTTCGAATCGACCCCCAGGATTTCCCTGCGGCTCATCCCGAGCGACACCCTGGGCGGTGCCATCTCTTCACAGGGCGATCGTCGACGCGCTGCCGCGAAATCCCCGCGAGGCAAAGCGGGCTTGGAAAGGCTCCTCCAAAATGCCGGGGCTCGCATCAGAGGAGAGAACTTCCTCGGCAAACCTTGACGCAGGAGGTAATATAATACTATATACACGTGTAAGGTGGCTCGACATGATCGCTCTAAAAGAGATGCCGCCTGTTTTGAGAGAAGGGATTCCCAAAAACGTGAACGGGTTGCGAAACGTGACAGCGAAAGAGATACCATGTTCTCTTTGGAGCACAAAAGAGATGCGGCCGAATAATCCTCCCTCTCCCGAAAGAAAGGGGCTTCCTCTTGGTTTTGGATTTCCTGCCGTCGTCCTTTCGTTCTCGTCGAGAGCATATCTTCGACGTACCGACCTTCTGGTGCCACATGGAGCAAATCCCCGATCGGAGTTCGCCGACCTCGGCGATGGATACGAGCTTGAAAGCTTGCCCCCATCTCCTTCGATTGTACCCGGAAACGAAACCTCTTCTCCGTTTGCCGGAAGACCCGTTTCCCCCCCCCTTTGCGGTGACAGCCCTCCGAAAAACCGGCGTTCCCCATAAAGAGGAGAGGAGAAACCGATCCATATGAATCAAGTTTTCATAACTTTTTGCATCGCGATCCTAGGCTATCTCATCGGCAGGATAAGAATATGCGGTTTGCAACTCGGTTCCTCCGCGGTCTTGCTCGTCGCTCTCCTCTTCGGGCACTTCTCTCTGGAAACACCCGTCCTGATCCGGGATATGGGGCTCGTCTTCTTCGTAGCGTCCGTCGGTTTCATCGCGGGACCCGTCTTTTTCGAAAATTTCAAGCGCCACGCGACAATCTATACCATCCTCGGGGTCACGATCATCGCAACGGGAAGCTTCGTCTGCATCGTCTCCATAAAGGCGTTCGGCGTGCCCTCCGAATTGGCGGTCGGGCTCATGACCGGAGCGCTGACCTGTACACCCGGGCTCGCCGCGGTGATCGAGGCATCCGGCAGCGATACGGCATCGATCGGATATGGCATCGCCTATCCCTTCGGAGTCGTCGGGGTCGTCCTGTTCGTACAGCTGCTCCCAAAGCTCTTCGACGTCGATATCGTTGCGGAGGCACTCAAAATGGACAACACTCTCAAGGACAAAGAGACGGAAACGGACATCCCCGACTCGAGAATCGTCATCGACCATTTCGGTTTTTTCGCCTTCTCCCTCGCGGTGATCATCGGCAAACTCGTCGCCGCGATTCACATTCCCCTGCCCGGCGGAGTCCATTTCAGCCTCAGCAACTCCGGCGGGCCGCTCCTGGCGGGTTTGATTCTGGGACACTATAAACACATCGGACCGATCTCTCTTCGCGTTCCCACATCGACCCTGAGGCCTCTTTGCGAGCTGGGCCTGATTTTATTCCTGATCGGAGCGGGCACCGGAGCGGGCAAAGGCCTGGTGGAGATCGTCAGGCAACAGGGAGCGGTCCTCTTCGTGCACGGGATCGTCATGACCCTTTTGCCGATGATCGTCGGATTTTTCGTCGCCTACCTCGTCATGAAAATGAGCATGCTCGAAACGTTGGGGGCGATCTGCGGCGGTATGACAAGCACACCGGCACTCGGGACACTCATCTCGTCCACCGGTTCGGATGCGGTCGCCTCTTCCTTTGCGTCCACCTACCCCACCGCGCTGATATGCATGATACTGGCGTCCGAGTTCATCTATCTTCTGTTGTAGAAGGAGGATTCCCTGCAAAGGATGGCGACATCGCATGCCGCTCCCGCTTCGCGAGAAGAAATCGATCTTCTATTTAATTCAACGGGAGAAGTGCAGGCGAAACCGACCGCCGGGATTCGAGAAAACACCGTTGACCCCTCTTTCACGCCATATTTTCACATCCTCGACCCAATCCCGCCGGATGATCCACGGAGGCGCTCCCGATCGGCAACACATCACGCCCTCTTCGGCCTAGAAAAGCAAGGCGCAAACAGGCAAGGGAAAGCGTTTTCACAAACCCGTCGTCTGCCCGTCCGCCCACCCGACGGTTGGACATGGATTGGAGCTCCAATTGACAAAGGCTGGGGGAAAGGGTACCATTGCCTTAAAATACGATGAGGAAAGTGGGTTTGTGAAAACCGATGTCGGAATATCGTGTCTTGAACTCCGTCGAAAGCGAGCTGAAAAGCGGTACTCTTTGGGAGTTGATGTCGATCCATCTCATGGCACCCCACAAGGTCGACATCTACAAAAAAGCGCTCGAAAAACACATCGTCAACGATCGATTCATCTTCTCACCGACCTGGAGTTGGTGGGCGTTTTTCGGCGGACCGTTTTACTACTTCTATCGGAAGCTCTATAAACCCGCGATCGTTCTCGTCCTCATCGCGATCGTGCTGTTCATGGTCCACATCCCCCTTGCCGGGTTCTTGGTCAACGTCGCTTCCTCCATCGCGGCAAAATATCTGTACTGCAAAAAATTCATCTCCGACCTGGATATCTCGGGGTATCCCGACAGGCCCAGACACGAAATCATCCAAGCACTTTCCAAACTGGGCGGCTACAACAGCTGGGCCATCGTGCTCGGAGTGCTCTTCAACCTCTTGGTTATCGTCGTTTCGATCATCCTTATTTTTATATTTGCGGGAATCGGTATTCTCTCCGCCGGCTACGTCAAGGGGATCTTCCCATCGATCACCGGCCTTTTTGCATAGTACTCGAGGCATCTTCTGAAAGCATCCACAGCGATAGGCGAAAACCGACAAAAACGGGAGAACCATACGAGGACATAGGGCTCTTGTCGTCCGTTTTTTCCTTGTCCCCGTCTTCCTCTCGACTCGGGCAAGTGGACGGGAACACACTCACAACAGAAGCGCAAGCCCCTAGCCGCCGATCATCCGCTCCTTTTCCTCCGGCGAAGTGGAACGTTGCTGAACCACCCGGGAACCGCGCGGAATGTCCTTCGTGATCCAGACGTTGCCGCCGATCATGGACCCCTCTCCGATCGTGACACGGCCCAATATCGTCGCACCGGCATATACGGTGACGTTGTCCTCGAGTATCGGATGCCTCGCCAGACCCTTGATCGGATTGCCCTCCGCGTCCTTGGGGAAGGAGAGCGCCCCGAGCGTGACTCCCTGGTAAATTCGACATCTTTTGCCGATTACGCAGGTCTCTCCTATGACGACGCCTGTTCCATGATCTATGAAAAATTCCTCTCCGATCGAAGCGCCGGGGTGAATGTCGATGCCGGTGCTGGAATGTGCCATCTCACTGATGATCCGCGGGATGACCGGAACGGAGAGCTGCAAAAGTCGGTGGGCGATCCGATGATTGGTCATGGCATACATCGACGGATAACAGAAGATCGTCTCCGCCCGGCTCTTTGCAGCCGGATCTCCTTCGTATGCGGCAAGGACGTCGCCATCCAGAAGATCGCGAATGTCGGGAAGGCTTTTCATGAAATCACTCGCCATATCGTAAGCGGCGCCTTCGCAATACGAACAGTCCTCGTTCTGCTCGTCGCAGGTGAAACAGACCCCCAGGCGGATCTGTTCGACCAGGATGCGAAAGAGCCTGTCCGCCCTCGATGCCATCTGGTGGCGAAGCGAGGGCTCCTCCAGACCGCTGGCCCCGAAAAATCCGGGGAAGAGAAGACACCGAAGAAGCTCCATCATCTCCTTCAACTTCTCTAAAGAGGGCAAGGGTGTCACGTGATAGCGTATATTCCACGTCCGTGAATCCTGTAGAGGAGCGAGAAGGGCTCCCACCAACCCGTCTATGTCGGGATACGATCTTTTGCTTTCCTCTATTCTCGGCACGCCTCTCAAATCCGTTCACTCCCGTCCCTTAAAAAGCTCCGTCGACAGATACCTGTCCGCCGTGTCACAGACGATGAAAACGATCGTCTTCCCACGGTTTTGCGGTTCGGCCGCGATCCTCAGGGCGGCGCACGCGGCCGCGCCCGAGGAAATACCGCAGAAGATCCCTTCTTCGCGTATCAGACGGCGCGCCGTCGCGATCGCATCCGTTCCCGCCACTCGTTCCACCCTGTCGATCTGCGACCGGTCGAGCACCTCGGGGACGAATCCGGCCCCTATACCCTGGATGAGATGTGGGCCCGCCTCTCCGCCGGAAAGGAGCGGAGATTCGTCCGGCTCCACCGCCACAGAGACGAGCGTTGGCTTATATTCCTTGAGTTTCTCCGACACTCCCGTCAATGTACCGCCCGTACCGACGGCCGACACGAAGACATCGATCCTTCCTTCCGTGTCTTTCCATATCTCCTCGGCCGTCGTCGTGTAGTGTGCTTTCGGATTCGCCGGATTTTCAAATTGTCCCAGCATAATCGCACCGGATGTAGAGGAGACGATTCGTTCCGCCTCGCTCACGGACCCCGCCATGCCGAGAGCGGCGGGTGTCAGGACCAGTTCGACTCCCAAACCACCGAGAAGGGCCTTTCTTTCCTCGCTCATACTCTCCGGCATGGCGAGGATCAGTCTGTACCCTCTCGTCGCGGCGACCAAAGCCAGTCCGATCCCGGTGTTGCCGCTTGTCGGTTCCACGATCACCCCCCCGGGACGAAGTCTTCCATCGCGTTCCGCCTCGATGACCATATGCAGAGCCGCCCTGTCTTTGATAGAACCTCCGGGGTTGAAGTACTCCAGCTTTCCGATCACTTCCGCGGGCAGATCGCCGGCAAGCTTTCCCAGGCGAATCAGAGGGGTATTTCCTATCAGTTCGGTAACGCAATTCGCGACCTTCACGACAACGCCTCCAATCGAACCGAAGACTTCAAACGAGTATCGTCTGGACTCAAATCAGGATGCGGACAATAGACGACGCAGGACGGTCATTTCGTCGCGGGTTTGTACGTCATCTTCTCCCACTTCAGGCGATATGCGTTTCGGCATTTTTTCCAATTGCCGTTCAGATGATTTCCCGTGACATCGACGTCATTGCCTGCCGGGATCTCCCTGAGCCCGAAGAGGGCGTACCCGATCCGATTCCACTCTTCATCGTAAAACGACAGGCGCAAGGATACGCTCACGTCGAAAAGCGCATTGTTGGTCAATTTGACGTCGATTCCGCTCTTGGAGATGACAAGATCCGAAAACACCATCTCCGTGTCCGGTATCGGTCCACTCGTGATCAACTTCTCGGCCGCGACGGCAAACCCCGCGAAGACCGAAAACAAAAGAAGCGACGAGAGCAAGCATTTCAAAACCGTCCATTTTTTCACCGTATTCGCCTCCTCATCGGAACCATGCCTCGTAAGGCGGGACATACTCCGTCATTATACAACATACCGAGAAACACGAGAGGCTCCGCCCTGAGCGACGGGAACGCTGGGCCGAGCCTCTCTCGATTCCTTGCATACGCCTCGCCTCGATCGTTCCGACGTGGTTCGTATGCGCCTGCCTTGCCTTCTACGGGGCCGGATCTTCCGTCCCCTACGATAGGCTAAATGTATTGCAACTCGCAAAAATGACGCGAGATATCGGATTTTTTTATTGTACGATTCGAAAAATAGTGTAAAATACCTATTATGAGAGAGAATCATACAACGGACCGTAATTATGCTGCCGATGGTTGCATTATGTTTGATACAGACCCTGATTTGCGAAAGGGAAAGGGCTGCAAAATGCAGGAAGACCTTCTGATGGCGAAGATAGCACAGGGTGACGAAGATTCTTTCGCTCAGTTGTACGAGCTCTGGCGACGGAGGATCATGGCGTATGCGTTTCGATCGCTGCGTGACATACATGAGGCACAGGACGTGATGCAGGAGACGTTTTTACAACTTTACAAGGCGGCTCCGACGTATCGATGCGAAGGAAAGTTCGGGGCGTTTGTCTTTCGGATCGCAGGCAACCTGGTAAGAGGACGTTTCAGAAACGGAAGGCAAATCGACTCCCTGGACGATATCATCGAAGATGAAAGTGATTTTCATCCAGACTCTCTCAGGCATTCGCCGGAGGAGAGTGTAATCTACGGAATCGACACGGAAAGGCTGTTGGCCGGGCTGCCGGTTCGTCAGAAAGAGGCGTTGATTCTGGTGGCAAGCGGTGTATCTTATTCGGAGGGAGCCGAGATGTTGCAGGTCAGTACGGACGCTTTTGCCCAGTTGGTACTGAGAGGCAGACGTTCTCTCAGGTTGAGCATGGCGAGGATGAGTGATCCATCTTGAAGAAGATGCTGAACGATCATCCACAAGAAAAACTTTCATGTTTGGAAAGTGAGCTGCTGATCTCCAAAGCATGCGACGGGGAGTGTTCGCCGGAGGAGCTTCGTCGACTGAAGGACCACCTGCGCATCTGTTCCCATTGTCGTAACCTCATGCGTGAGTACCTGGCCATAAGCGATATGATGACGTTGCATCTCGCGAACGCCTGTTGCCCTCTCCCAAAACCGGTCCTGCCGAAACAGGCGAACATCCTTTCCATGCACACGTTGCGTGAATATGCTGCGTACGTGGCGATGATCGCCGCCTCCATCCTCTTCTTCGTCTTTGGGCACCATATGGGATTCGTCCACGCCCAACGGCAGAATACGACCGAAAACGCCGCTCTCGTCTCGGTGGCGACTCCCTCGATGTGGGCGGCAAACCGTCCTCACAGTCAGGTTGTCCTTGCCAATATAGAGTCCGAACAGCCGTTCACGGAGAGCATCAAAAACTACAGGGCCGCCATCGGAGAGGAGATCCGAAGGGGGAACGTCGACTGGCTGCGGATACGGGAACTGGTTGAAGCGATGGGCGAGCTCAGAACGGACCTCGAGCTGCTGACGATCCATATGGCCTACATCGACATTCGGACGGGGAGCTCTCCGTCGGAAGTCGCTTCCCACTGGGAAACGCTCGGAGAAAGCACGGGGAAAACGGTGTATAAACGATGAGGAAGAACGCTCGGAAATATCTTTACGTTACGCTTTTCCTGCTCGTTCTGACGGCGATACCGGCCTTCGGGGCGAATCAGGTGGGACGCACGATCGAAAAGAGCCTGAAGGACGCGCTCGTCAAGACCGGGATGCAAAATACGCTTGCCGTGAAAATGTCTCAACGCTTTCTTTTCATGGGCACCGTGATGATCCGAAACGTTCCCCCGGCCACGCTGGAAGGAGAAGAGGACCTTCTGGCAGGCAAAACGCAACGGGGAAGCTTTGGGAATCGCTCTGGGAAACTCTCAC